>DASZOO010000001.1:0-11618 GCA_035550775.1 Actinomycetota bacterium
GACCTTCCGCCGCCCCGCAAGAACGAGAGCGCCGCCGGCGGTGTGGTGCAACGGCTGCTCGCGTGGCCCTACCGGGCGATCCTCGCGTTCCTCGTCTGGACGGGCGTGCGGCCGTGGCAACTGACCGTGCTCTCCCCCGTCGTGATCGTGCTCACCGGCTGGCAGATCGTCGTCGGCAACTGGCTCGTGGCCGGGCTGCTGCTCATCGTCGGCGGCCTGCTCGACGCGTTCGACGGCCCGGTCGCCAGGTATCGCGGTGAGGAAGGCCGTTCGGGCGCTTTCATGGATTCCGTGCTCGATCGCGTCTCCGACATGATCCTGTTCTCGTGCCTGTTCTGGAGCCTCGCCTCGCAAGGGGAATCCGTGCAGGCGGCCCTCGCCCTGCTCACGCTGGTCGTGAGCCTCGGGGTGAGCCAGATCCGCGCGGAGGCCGAGGCGGCCGGCGTCAGCCTCACCGAGGGACTCTTCCAGCGGCTCGAACGTCTGCTCGCGTTGATGGTGGGCCTGCTCATCCCGGGCATGATGTTCCCCGCGTTGATCCTGCTCTCCGTGCTCGGGGTGCTCACCTTGCTGCAGCGTGGGTACACGGCGCTGAGCCGAGCGTGACGAGGGAGGCGACGATGGACTTCGTTCGGGTCGGCGCTCTGGGCGAGATCCCGGAGGGTGAGATGCGGGCCTACGACACCGGCGCAGGGCGCGTGACGGTGGCACACGTCGAGGCCCACCTCTATGCCTTCGGCGACGAATGCACGCACCAAGGTTGTTCGCTCGCCGAGGGCGCACTCGACGACCGGACCGCAACGGTCGAGTGTCCGTGCCACGGCAGCGTGTTCGACGTCGAGAACGGCGAGCCCGTCGAGGGCCCCGCGGCCGACCCCCTGCCCGTGTTCCAGGCACGGGAGATCGACGGCTGGGTCGAGGTGGCGACGCGTCCGGGCGAGGGGTAGGCTCGCGCCTCATCGAAGCCGCGAGGAGGACCCGCGATGACCGACGTTCGCACCCGGTTCGACCTGCAGCCCGATCAGGTCCCGACGGCGTGGTTCAACCTGATGCCCGACATCGTGAAGGCGGGGATCGAGCCGTTGCCGCCGCTCAACCCCCAGACGAAGGAGCCGATCGGCCCCGACGACCTCGCTCCGCTGTTCCCGATGGCGCTGATCGGCCAGGAGGTCTCCACCGACGAGTGGATCGACGTCCCAGGCCCGGTGATCGACGCGTACCGGCTCTGGAGGCCGTCGCCGATGTTCCGCGCCACGCACTTGGAGCGGTCGCTCGACACGCCGGCACACATCTACTTCAAGTACGAGGGCGTTTCCCCGGCCGGCAGTCACAAGCCGAACACCGCCGTTCCGCAGGCGTTCTTCAACAAGGAAGCGGGCATCCGCCGCATCGCGACCGAGACCGGCGCGGGGCAGTGGGGTTCGTCGATGGCGCTCGCCTGCCAGATGTTCGGCCTCGAGTGCGATGTCTACATGGTGAAGGCCTCGTTCGAGCAGAAGCCGTACCGGCGCGTGTTCATGGAGACGTTCGGCGCGAGCGTCGTCGCGTCACCGAGCGAGAAGACGAACAGCGGCCGGGCGATCCTCGAGGCGCACCCGGACTCGACCGGTTCCCTGGGCATCGCGATCAGTGAGGCCGTCGAGGATGCCGCGACCCACGACGACACGAACTATGCGCTGGGCAGCGTGCTCGGGCACGTGCTGCTGCACCAGAGCGTGGTCGGCCTCGAGGCCCAGCAGCAGATGGAGATGGCCGGCGAGCGTCCCGACGTCGTGATCGGCTGCGTGGGCGGCGGGTCGAACTACGGCGGCATCGCGTATCCGTTCATGGCCGGCAAGCTCCGGGGCGAGACCCCCGACATGCGGTTCCTGGCCACCGAACCCGCTGCATGCCCGACGCTCACGAAGGGCCGGTTCGCCTACGACTTCGGCGACACGGCGCAGATCGCGCCGATCGTGCCGATGTACACGCTGGGCCACGACTTCGTGCCGGCACCGGTGCACGCCGGTGGGCTGCGGTACCACGGCGACGCGCCGTCACTCTCGCTCCTCGTCAAGCACGGCTTCATGGAGGCCGCGGCATACACCCAGAACGACACGTTCGAGGCGGGTGTGCGGTTCGCGAAGGCGCAGGGCATCGTGCCCGCGCCCGAGGCGAACCACGCCATCAAGGGCGCGATCGACGAGGCCTTGGCCGCGCGCGAAGCGGGGGAGGAACGCGTGATCCTGTTCAACCTCTCCGGCCACGGGCACTTCGACATGCAGGCTTACGACGACTACCTGAACCACCGGCTTCCGGACTTCGAGTTCGACGCCGCGGACGAGGAAGCCGCCCTCGCGAACCTGCCCGAGGTGCCGATCCAGGTCTGAACGAGTGGCGGTCAGCCGGTGAGTGCCTTGGACCCCAGCTGGAACTCGTCGACCAGGGCGTCGATCACGCCCTGGGCGATCAGCTCGTATCCGCCCGGCGTGAAGTGGAAGCCGTCGCTCGCCCGGACGAGCTCGGCCTTGCCGCCCTGCCAGTAGAACGGTGTGTACTGCCCATCGCGAGTGGCGAACCGGTCCCACGTGTCCACGTACGTCGCGTTGGGGGCCGCGTCGACGACCCGCTCGAAGATGTCGTTCTGCCGTTGCATGACCGGCCAGCGTTCCTTCTGTTCCACGATCGGAAGCCCGACCCAGGCGACGTGGGCTCCGCCGTCGACCGCGATGCGTGTGAACTCGTCGACGCGCTGCTGATAGCCCCTGGGCCACGCAGCCGAGCCGATCTCGGCGACGACCTTCCCGTCGGGCGTCAGCAGGTTCTGGTTGTCGTTGTCGCCGACCATCACCACGACCAGGTCGGGCCGGAACCCCCGCTCGATCTGACGCATCGCGCTGAGCCAGTCGAAGTAGTCCAGACGCGAGAGGCCGGTCGAGATCCGCCCCTGACGCGACAGTCGCACGAGCGACGGCCGGAACTCGCGCTCGAGGTAGACGCCGAGGCCGGCCGCCAGCGAGTCGCCGACGACGACGGCGCGAAGCGGATCGTCCTGCGTGGGCCGGCGGATCTTGGTGTCCGTCAACACCGGTTCCTCGGGCGTGGGCGAGACCGAGGCCGACGGACCGAGGGTGGGGAGCTCCTCGGGGCCGGGCACGTCGATCGTGCCTCCGGGCGCGGCGTCGGGGTCGCGTCCGAGCACCCTGATCGCCCCGTCGGTCACGCGCGTCAGCTGGATGACGTCGCTGACCGCCGCGATCGGCCGCAACACCCACAGCGACACGGTGCGCCGCGTGCCGAGTGGTTGGGCGTCGGAGGCCCGCCGCAGGCTGGGGGCGTACAGGAAGCACCACACGAGCAGCGCGACGAGCAGCACGATCAAGACGTTGCCGGCCGGCATGGTCGCGCGACCCGCAGGGACCGGCGTGCGGGAGTCATCGCCGTGGGGATCGGGGTGTTCCAGGGTGGGTGTCGTGTCGCGCATCGTGAGAGGCCGGATCCTCGGGGCTCAGAACTGGAAGTAGATGAATGGTGCCACGCCCTGCGGCCCCAGCGTGGCGATCACGAACAGGCTGGCGGCGCCGGCGAGCCCCATCGGCACGGGCCGCCATCGGGAGATGCGCTCCTGCATCCGCAGGGCCGGCTCCCGTGGTGCGTACTGCAGGGCGAGCATGCCCGCGATCGTGGCGACCGCGAGGGGCGTCACCACCTCGGTGGGCGTGGTCCATCCGACGAGCAGCCGTCCCAGCAGCTCGAACGCCGTGGCCATGGAGTCGGCACGGAAGAACACCCAGCCGACGCAGACCAGGCCGAACGTCGCGGCCCGCTGCCCCCAGACCAGCAGCGCGGTCTCCGCGCGCTCCGGCAGGTGGGTGCGCTTCCATGCGCCGATCGCCTGGCCGGCGCCGTGGTAGAGGCCCCAGACGACGAAGGTCCAGTCGGCGCCGTGCCAGAGCCCGCCGAGCACCATGGTCAGCATGATGTTCACGTACGTGCGCGTCTCGCCCTTCTTCGAGCCCCCGAGCGGGATGTACAGGTAGTCGCGCAGCCAGCGCGACAACGTGATGTGCCATCGGCGCCAGAAGTCCTGCAGGGACCGTGCGGAATACGGCCGGTCGAAGTTCTGCGGGAACTGGAAGCCGAGCATCTTCGCCACGCCGATCGCGATGTCGGTGTATCCGCTGAAGTCCGCGTAGATGACGATCGCGTATCCCGCCATGGCGCAGATCACGTCGAGCGCCGAGTTCGCGGAAGGGTCGCCGAAGACCGGGTCGACCACGTTGGCCGCGAGGAAGCTCGACACCACGACCTTCTTGAACAACCCCCCCAGGATCAGCCACGATGCGCCGGTGACGTCGATGTGGCGCGGATCGCGTCGCACGTCGAGCTGGGGGATCAGCTCGTTCGGCCGCACGATCGGGCCTGCCACCAGGTGCGGGAAGAACGACAGGTACAGGAAGGCGTCGATCCAGCTCGCGACGCGAGCGTGACCCCGGTAGACGTCGACGATGTAGCTGATCCCCATGAACGTGAAGAAGGAGATGCCGACCGGCAGGATCAACTGCACGAGGGGCAGCCCCAGGTTCCCGAACCCGAGGTCGGCGGCGGCGTTCGTGAGCTCGACGGAGGCCCACGAGTAGTACTTGAAGTACAGGAGCGGGAGCAGCGTGAACCCCACGCCGGCGGCCATCGCGACGCGCCGCCGCAGCTCCTCGGTCTGCCGGGCGACGGCGATCGCCCCGACCTGCGAGATGGCCGAGACCCCGGCGAGCAGCCAGATGAAGTGCACGTCCCACCACGCGTAGAAGACGTAGCTCGCCCCGATCATGAAGAGTTTCCAGGGCAAGGGTTTCGGGTTCAGCAGCCAGTGGCCCAGGAACACCAGGGCGAAGAAGATCGCGAAGTCGATCGTGGGGAAGAGCATCGGGGCAAGACCCTAGCGCACCGAGGGAACGAGCCCGGAGAAGCTCAGAGCTCGGCGAGCCGTCGGCGCAGGAACGCACGCTCCGCGGCGTTCGTCGCGAGCTGCTCGGCGCGCCGGTAGGAAGCCGCGGCCTCCGGTCCCCGATCCAACCGCCGCAGCAGGTCGGCCCGGGCGGAGTGGTAGAGGTGGTACCGGTCGAGGTCCTCTCCGAGCGCGTCGAGGAGGCGGAGTCCGGCCGCCGGGCCGTCGGCCATCGCGACGGCCACGGCCCGGTTCAGCTCGATCACGGGGTTCGTCGTGGAAGCCGCGAGCGCCGCGTAGAGACTCGCGATCTGCGGCCAGTCAGTGTCCTCGGGCCTGGGCGACCGCGCATGCAGGGCCGCGATCGCCGCCTGTAGCTGGTAGGGGCCGGGCCGGCGCCGTTCGATCGCTCGGTCGAGCACGTGCAGCCCCTCGTCGATCATGTCGTGGTCCCATCGGGCCCGATCCTGTTCCTCGAGCAGCACGAGATCGCCGTGCTCGTCGGCGCGGGTATCGCGTCGTGAGTGGTGCAGCAGCATCAGCGCCAGCAGCCCCTCGACCTCCGGCTGGCCCGGCAGCAGCCGGTCGAGGACGCGCGCGAGCCAGATCGCCTCGTCGCAGAGATCGCCCCGGACCAGCTCGTCGCCGCCGGTCGCGCTGTAGCCCTCGTTGAACACGAGGTAGAGCACGGCGAGCACGCCCGCCAGCCGCTCGTCGAGGAGCTCTCGAGGCGGCACGCGGTAGGGGATGCCGGCGTCTCGGATCTTCCGTTTCGCTCGCACGAGCCGCTGGGCGACCGTTGCCTCGGGTGACAGGAACGCGCGCGCGATCTCCCGCGTCGTCAGCCCCCCGACGGTCCGGAGCGTGAGCGCGACCCGTGACTCCATCGACAGCGCCGGATGGCAGCACGTGAAGATGAGTCGCAGTCGCTCGTCGGGGATCTCCTGCATCGAGTCGTCGGTGAACGCCCGCAACCGCTCGGCCGTCTCGGACCTCGCACGCCCGACCCGATCGCGCCGGAGCCGGTCGATCGCCCGGTTCCGGGCCGTCGTGACGATCCACGCGCCCGGGTTGTCGGGGAGCCCGTCCCGGGGCCAGCGCTCGAGGGCCACGGCGAACGCGTCCTGCACCGCGTCCTCGGCGAGATCGAAGCTCCCCAGGGCCCTGATCAGGGCCGCGACCGCTCGTCCCGATTCCCGCCGGAACGTCCGGTCGACGACCTCTGCGGTCGGGACGACGCGCGCTACTGCGGTGCCCCCATCTGGTCGAAGTCCACCACCGGCCTCACCTCGACCGATCCGTACGTGCTGCCGGGGCACCGCCGGGCGGCCTCGAGGGCGTCGTCGAGGTCGTCGCACTCGAGCAGGTAGAACCCGCCGAGTTGCTCCTTGGTCTCGGCGAACGGGCCGTCGGTCGTCATCGCCCCCTCGTCACGGACGCGCACGGTGGTCGCCTGGCTCGTGTCCTGCAGGGCTTCGCCCGCCCGCTTGATCCCCCGTTCCTGCAGCCAAGCCTCGTACGCCCGGTACTCGTCCATGAGCTGCTCGAGTTGCTCGGGCGGTGCGTCCGCGCCGGCGGATTCGTCACCGTAGATCAGCAGCGTGTATCTCATGATGTCTCCTCCTGTCCCTTCAGCTCGGGCCCTCGACGACCTGGCGCACCTCGACGGCGCCGTGGTCGGCGGCCTGGATGCGTGCGGCGTACTCGAGCGCCGTCTCGAGATCGCACTCGACCACGAAGTAGCCGCCGAGCTGCTCCTTGGTCTCGACGAACGGGCCGTCGACCACGGTCCGGACGCCCTCTCGGACTCGAACCACCTTGGCCCTCGTGGCGGAAGCGAGCTCGTCACCCCCTCGGGCATGGCCTCGCTCCTCCATGTCTCGCGCCAGGGCCGAGTACCGCTCGTAGGCGCCGTCGCGTTCTTCGGAAGTGAGCGAATCCCATGCCGACTCGTCGGCGTGGATCAACAGCAGGTATCTCGACACGATCCCTCCCTCGGGTTCGCGAGCCGGCCCGTCGCGCTCATCGATACGACGAACGGGAACGGGCGTCCATCGACATCCTGCCCCAAGCTGCCGCGGGGATCTCGGCAGGCGCCCTCAGGTAGCCTGAGCATCGGGCCGCCGCTGCGTGTGCCCGCCGTCGATCACAGCGACCAGATGGAGGAACCGATGTCCCGCGAGAGCGATTGGGCGGTCTTCGAGAAGGCCTGCGAGATCACCGCATCGGCGGTGCGAGGAACGATGGACGGCAGCGACGGGCAGCAGGCGTCGTTCGTCGCGGAGGTCTTCCGATCGGTTCACGAGGCCCTCAAGGCGGTGGCCGACGAGATGCCCAACAAGGATTCGAAGGCCGGGTTCTGACCGCGTGCCAGGACGCAGCCCCCGGAGCTCAGGCGCGACGGGTCACGTCGCGCATCGAGACGATGCCGACCACGCGCCCCCCGTCGACCACGGGCAGGTGACGGAACCCGAACGCGAACATCGATTCCAGGGCTTCGCGCGCCTCGACGTCGGGGCCGATCGTCTTCGGGTCTCTGGTCATGAACTCGCTCACCGCATGGTGCTCGGCGTCGAAGTCCGACCCGACGGCCCGCAGCACGTCGCGTTCGGTGAAGATGCCCACCAACCGCTCCCCGTCGAGCACGAGCGCGGACCCCACCTGATGGGTGCTCATCGTCGTGGCTGCATCGGCGATCGTGGTAGCGGGCGAGACCGTCGTGAGATCGGTGCTCATCACATCACGGATCACGGTCATGGTTCGGCCCTCCGATCCCACGGATCCAGACGAGCAGCAGCCTAGCCGCGACGACCGGGCGCGGGAAGCCTTGCTCGCCTGGTACCGGCCGAGGCGAAGGAGCTACCCGTGGCGTGAGCCCGCGCGTCGTGGAGCCCGATTCCCTGATCCGTACGCGGTGCTGGTCAGTGAGGTGATGCTGCAGCAGACGCAGGCCGCTCGCGTCGTGCCTGCGTTCCAGGCGTTCATGGAACGCTTCCCCTCGCTGGAGGACCTCGCGGGCTCGCCAAGGGCCGACGTGCTGCGGGCGTGGGGCCGGCTCGGGTATCCGAGGCGCGCGGTCGCCCTGCATCGCACGGCCGCGGAGATCGTGGCCCGGCACGGGGGAGTGATCCCCGGCGATCCCGGCGAGCTCGTGAAGCTGCCCGGGGTGGGCGACTACACGGCGGCCGCGATCGCGAGCCTCGCCTACGGGATGCCCGAGGCGGCGGTCGACACCAACGTGCGCCGCGTGTGGGCACGCGTCGACCACGGTGCCGAGGCCGACGACGTGCCGAGGAGCGCGCTCGATCGAGCCGCACGAACGTGGCTCGACCGCCGCGATCCCGCCGCCTGGAACCAGGCCTTGATGGATCTCGGCCGCGAGGTCTGCAAGCCACGGCCACGCTGCGACGCCTGTCCGCTCCAGCCGTGGTGCGGGTTCGCCGTCTCGGGCCGTCCGGCGCGGGCGCCCGTCCGGCGGCGGTCGCCCTTCGAGGGGTCGCTTCGGCAGGTCCGGGGCCAGGTGATGGAGGCGTTGCGGGAGCGATCGCCGCGCACGCTGGCGCAGCTCTCTGAGCACGCGGATGAGCCCCCCGAGCGGGTGGCCGAGGCGGTCCGCGGACTCCATCGAGACGGTGTCGTCACCGCAACACCGAGTGCCCTCGATGCGCGGGTGCGCGGCCGGGTGTCGCTGCCCGAGACGTGACGGGCATCGTTTGACGGCCTCCCCGAACGTCCGTAGGCTCTGTGTCGATGGTGAGAGCGATTCTCAGTCTTGTTCTCGTTTCAGTCGTCGTCACCGCGGCCGGGTGCGGCGGCGACGGGGCATCCGACGCCCGACCGGGCGAGACGATCGCGGTCGCGGCGAGCTTCTACCCGCTCGCCTTCGCGGCCGAACAGGTGGGAGGCGATGCCGTCGCCGTGGAGAACCTCACCCCCCCGGGGGCGGAACCGCACGACCTCGAGCTGACACCCGGCGACCTCGAGACGATCGCCTCGGCTCACGTGGTGGTCATGGTGCGCGGCGGCTTCCAACCCGCCGTCGAGGAGGCCGTCGAGTCCGAGGCGTCGGGCATCGTGGTCGACGCTCTGGAAGGAGTCGAGGTGCCCTCGTCGATCGCTGCCGACGGCGACGCCGACGGCCCCGAGGTCGATCCCCATGTCTGGCTCGATCCGATGATCTTCGCCGATGTCGTCGAGCGGGTGGCCTCGGCGCTGGGCCGGGTGGATCGAGGGGCGGCGGGCGGATTCGACGACGCCGCTGCGCGTCTCCGGAGCAGGCTGGTCGACCTCGATCGCGACTTCCGGCGGGGACTCGCGGAGTGCCGGACGAGGACCATGATCACGAACCATGCGGCGTTCGGTCACCTCGCCGCCGCGTACGACCTCGAGCAGGTGCCGATCGCCGGCTTGTCGCCCGAGGCCGAGCCCGGCCCCGAGCGCATCGCCGAGCTCGCCGCCCGGGCCGAGGCTGCCGGTGCGACGACGATCTTCACCGAGGACCTGGCGCCTTCCGACGTCGCCGAGACGCTCGCCGCGGAAGCCGGCATCGACACCGCCGTGCTGAGCCCGCTCGAGGGGTTGACGGCCGACCAACTCGCCGCGGGCGACGACTACCTGTCCGTGATGCGAACGAACCTGGAGACGCTGCGATATGGACTCGACTGCGCCTAGGCCGGCTGGGTCGGCGGCAGGCGAGCTACTGGGAGCGCGTGCGCTGAGCTTCGGCTATGGCGCCGACCTCGTGGTCGAGGACGTCGACCTGTCCGTGGGTCCGGGTGAGTTCGTCGCCTTGGTCGGTCCCAACGGATCGGGGAAGTCGACCCTCGTGCGGCTGCTGCTCGGATCGCTCGAACCCGCCGCGGGTGAGGTGAGGCTGTTCGGCATGCCGCCCCGGTCGGTTCGCAGGCGGGCTCGGCTCGGCTACGTGCCGCAGCGCCCGAACCTCAGCTCGGAGCTGCCCGCGACGGTCCGGGAGATCGTGGCCGCCGGTCGTCTCACCGATGGGCGATGGTGGCTGCCGTTGTCGCGCGCCGACCGTGAACAGGTCGGTCATGCGATCGCGTCGGTGGGGCTCGCAGAGCTGGCGAGCCGGCCCATCAACGAGCTCTCGGGCGGCCAACAGCAGCGCGCGTTCATCGCCCGGGCCTTCGCGAGTGAGCCGTCGCTGCTCGTGCTCGACGAGCCGATCGCAGGGGTCGATGCGGCGTCGCAGCGGTCGTTCCGCGACTCGCTCGTGCACCTGATCAAGGAGCACGGCGCAGGGGTCCTGCTCGTCTCCCACGAGTTGTCGGCGGTCGCCGACGACGTGGATCGCGTGATCGTCCTGAAGCGACGTGTGCTCTTCGACGGACGGCCGGCAGACCTGGTGGCGGCAGGCGTCGCAAGCCTCGGCGTTCACGCCGAGGACCTGCCGAACTGGCTGGAGGGGCTCTCGTGATCGCCGAGCTGGCGCTTCCGTACCCCTTCGACCTCGACTTCATGCAGCGTGCGCTCATCGCGTGCATCGCGGTCGGCGCGTTCGCGCCGGCGATCGGCGTCTTCCTGGTCCAGAAGCGGCTGTCGCTGATCGGGGACGGTATCGGCCATGTGGCCTTCGCCGGTGTCGGGGCCGGGTTGCTCGCCGGTTGGGCGCCGCTGTGGACGGCCCTCGTCTTCGCGATCCTGGGCTCGCTCGGCATCGAGTGGTTCCGCGCCCGTCGTCGCACGTCGGGCGACGTCGCACTGGCGATCCTCTTCTACTCCGGGATCGCGCTCGGCGTGGTGTTGATCTCCGCGGGCGAAGGGCTCTCCGCGAACGTGTTCACCTACCTGTTCGGCGGACCGCTGACCGTGAGCGGCGACGAGGTGCGGTCGATCGTGTTGCTCGGTATCGGCATCGTCGTCGCTGTGGTCGTGCTCCGCAGGGCGATGTTCTCGGTGGTGACCGACGAGGAGTGGTCGAGGGTCGCCGGGCTGCCGGTGGGCGCGCTGAACTCGCTGCTCGCGCTCCTGACCGCCGTCGCCGTGGTCGCGGCGATGAGGATCGTGGGCATCCTGCTCGTGGCGGCGATGATGGTGCTGCCGGTGGCGAGCGCGCAGATGCTCGCCCGCTCGTTCAAGGGTTCGCTCGCGATCGCGATCACCATCGGCATCGGGGCATCGATCGCCGGTCTCGCGGCGTCGCGGTACGCCGAGACCACGTCCAGCGGCACGATCGTGCTGGTCGCCGCCGCCGTGTTCGTGGTCGTCGCGACCGTGTCGAGGTCGTTCCGTCGCGTCCGGGGCGTCATCGAGGCCGACGTATGATCGGGTCCGTGGCCTCCGATCTCCACTCCACGGTCACCGGCCGGCTCAATGGTGTCGGCCAGCGCTACACGGCCCAGCGTCGGGCGCTCGTCGGGGTGCTCGTCCGGGCACGCAAGCCGCTGTCGACGGCCGAGATCGTGCAAGCGCGCACCGGACCGCAGAGCTCGGTCTACCGCAACCTCGCCGTGCTCGAGCACGCCGGCGTCGTGCATCGGGTGATCACCGAGGAGGGGTTCGCTCGGTTCGAGCTCACCGAGGAGCTCACGGAACACCATCACCACCTGATCTGCTCCAACTGCGGCAAGGTGGAAGACGTCACGATCCCGTCCGACGTCGAATCCACGATGGATCGCACGGTCGACCGGCTCGCCAAGCGCAGCGGCTTCGCGGAGGTGCGTCACCGCCTGGA
>DASZOO010000002.1:0-4164 GCA_035550775.1 Actinomycetota bacterium
GGCTCACCTCGGTCAGGCTGCTCAACTCGTGCTGCAGTGCCTGCAGGTCGCGCTCGAGATCCGTGCGGATCGCATCGAGGTCCGGGCTCACGGACCCGATCCCGTCGTCACCCCATCGGGGATCAACACGAGCCGGTCGTGCGGGTCGACCACGTCGACCGTGCCCGACAGGCCCGCGGCGACGATCAACGTGAAGCCACCGTCGTGCTCGATGATGTGCTCGCCGGCCTCCGGCTCCTCCGCGAACTCGAATCGAACGGCGTCTGCGTCCGCGACCAGCCGGATACGGGCGTCGGGGTTGAACCTGCGGGCGGCGTCGCTTGCCGTTCGGAGCAGCGTCACCGCGCGCTCGCTGCATCGGATCATGTCCCGATGCTACCGGGGCCCTCCCGATCGCGGGTCGGCCTGGGTTCCCACACCTATCCTCATCGGCATGGGAACGACCGGAGCCTGCGACCGGGTCGGTGAGACAGTGGTGAAGACCGACGACGGAACCGGCGACGGAACCGGCGAGCGACGGTCGTGACCACCTCGGCACTGCCCCTGGTCGGGCCCAACGGCGAGCCGGTGGATCTCGCTCGCACCTTGAACTCACACGGATTCGCCGAGCTGGCGCCCTCGGCGCTCGACGAGGCGACGACGACGCTGAGCGTGACGATCCGGGTGCCGGGGGGCCGTCCCCGCCGCATCCGCATCTCGGCGGGCGCCCCCGGTGTCGCCATGGTCGAGGTGCTCGGTCCGCCGGCGGGACCCAAGGTCCGGGCCGCGGCCCTCGCCGGCGCCGCACACGTGTTGCGCCTCGACCGGGATCTGTCCGGGTTCTACCGACTGATCGTCGAGGACCCCGATCTCGCGTGGGCCGCCGCCGGCGCGGGGCGCATGCTCCGCTCCCCCACCGTGTTCGAGGACGTCGTGAAGACGATCTGCACGACGAACTGCGCATGGGGGGCCACCGTCCGCATGGTGGACGCCCTCGTGTCGTCGCTCGGCGAACCGGCGATCGGCGGGGAGGGGCCGCTCACGCACGCCTTCCCGACGGCCGCGGCGATGGCCTCGGCCCCCGAGGCCTTCTACCGCGACGTGGTGCGGGCCGGATACCGCGGTGCGTACCTGATCGAGCTCGCTCGCAGGGTCGCCGCGGGCGAGATCGATCTCGAAGCGATGGCGGCGGCACGCCCCGACGAGGTGCCGGACGACGAGCTCGAGCAGGCCCTGCTCGCGCTGCCGGGGGTGGGCCCCTACGCGGCGGCTCACGTGATGATGACGCTCGGCCGCGACTCCCGTCTGATCCTCGACAGCTGGACGCGCCCGAAGTACGCGCGCCTGGTCGGTCGCACCAAGCCGGTCGCCGACCGGACGATCGAGCGCCGGTTCCGTCGCTACGGAGACCACGCGGGACTTGCGTTCTGGCTGTTCCTCACCCGCGACTGGGTCGAGGACTGACGGCCCTCTCCTCCTCGAGCCGGACGGGGCGGGCAGACCGGCGCGTCCTTGTTCGCCCGGCGACCTCGGGCGATACTGCGGCGGCCGGGCACGCTCCGACGGTGAGCCCAGGATCGACTTCAGCATGGCCACGCCCGAGAGCACGCGGTTGGTATCCCGACGCGCCAGCCGCGTCTACCGAGCCCTGCGCGGGCAGCGGCGCACCCTGCAACAGGGCGCGGCCGCCTTGGCGTTCAGCACGGCCGCCGGCTTCGTCGCCGGCCTGATCCTCGGATCGATCACCGGCACGCTCGACCTGCTGCCCGGCTTGCTGGTGCTGATCCCGGCCTCGGTCGGCATGCGCGGCATGATCTTCGGCGCGATGGGAGCTCGGTTGGGCACCGGGATCGCGGCCGGCATGTTCGAACCCAGCCTGCGACGGGAGGGGCTGCTCGCCCGCAACGTCGAGGTGGCCACCCTCTCGGCGGTGCTCTCGTCGTTCTACCTGGCGGCCATGGCCAAGCTCGTTGCGTCGGCGTTCGGCGAGCACACGGTCTCCTTCTGGGATCTCGTCACGATCTCGGTGGTCGGGGGGGTGCTGGCCTCGGCCGTGATCCTCTTGGTCACCGTGGTGCTGGCCGTGCAGTCGTTCCGGCGGGGATGGGACCTGGACGCGGTCTCGACGCCCGTGGTGACCGCGATGGGCGACATGGTCACGCTGCCGACCTTGTTCCTCGCGACCTTCATCGCCCGCTCCGACGCCCTGAACGCCGCGGTCGCGGCGCTGTGCACCATGGCGGCGATCGCCGCGCTCGCCCGGGCGGTCCTGCGGAGCTCGCCCGAGGTGAAGCGCACGTTGCTGGAGATGGCCGGGGTGAGCGCCCTCGCGCCGTTGCTCGATGTGTTCGCCGGCGCGGTGCTCGAGGCACACCGTACCGAGCTCGACGCGATCCCCGGCATCCTGATCCTGATCCCGCCGTTCGTGTCGCAGGCAGGAGCGCTCGGCGGCATCCTGTCCTCGCGCCTGTCGTCCAAGCTCCAGCTCGGTGTGATCACGCCCCGTGGTCGCCCCGAACGCCCGGCGCTCGTCGACGCGGGCATCGTCGTGACGTTGGGGTTGATCGTCTTCACCGCGATCGGCGCGATCGCCGCGCTGTTGGCCTCGCTCACGGGCGTCGCGCGGCCGCCGGCCGGCCTGATGCTCGGGGGCACCGTGCTCGCGGGAGTGCTCGTGCTGCCCGTGACGCTCGTGGTCGGGTACTACGTCGCCGTGCTGACCACGCGTTTCGGCCTGGACCCCGACAACCACGGGGTGCCCACGATCACGTCGACGCTCGACCTCACGGGCGTCGCCGCCGTGCTCTTCGTCATGTCAGTATTGGGGGTCACCTGATGAACGAACCGCGCAACGTCAAGGACCTGCTCGTCCAGCTCAAGGATGCCTCGGAGCTCATGGTCGACCTCGCCTACGCGGCGGTCTTCTTCAACGAGGACAAGATGGCGCGGGAGGTGTCACGGCTCCAGTCGCGCATGACCGACGACCTTCGGAGCCTGCGGACCACCGCGATGCTCGCGGCCCGGAGTCCCGAGGACGCCGAAGGCATGGCCGGCGTGCTGTGGATCGCCGACTCGATCGAGGAGGTCGGCGACGCCGCATCCGACATCGCGAGGGTGGTCGAGGCGAGGTTGGGCATCCCCGACGCGTTGAAGCCCGACCTCCGGCACGCCGACGAGGTGACCGCCCGCGTGAAGGTGCGCGAGGGTGGGGAGATCGTCGGGCGCCATCTCCGCGAGCTGTCGCTGCCCACCGAGACCGGCATGTGGATCGTGGCGATCCGGTCCGGACTCGATTGGCGCTTCGATCCCGGCCCCGAGGACGTGATCTCGGCCGGCGACGTGCTCGTGGCGAGGGGCCCCGACGAGGGAGTGAACGAGCTGCGCGAGCTCGCGGGCGCCCCCGGATTGCCGCTGCCACCGGAAGGCGACGAGCCGGCGCTCTCCGAGCTCGACCGGGCGGTCGACATCCTCGTCGAGATGAAGGACCTCGCCGAGGCCGCCGTCGGCATGGCGTATTCGTCCCTGCTCTTCAGCAATCGCTCCCTCGCCGCCGAGGTCGGCTCGCTCGAGGCGCGCAGCGACCAGCTCCGCGACGAGCTGGAATCCTGGGTGCTGCGGGCCGCCCCGGAAGCGCGAGACCCCGATGAGCTGCGAGGGCTGATCCGGCTCGCCGCGGCGAGCGAGGCGATGTGCGACGCCGCGCGAGACATGACCTGGTACGTCGAACACGGGGAGTCGCTGCACCCCGTCGTCGAGATGGCGCTCGAGGAGACCGAGGAGACGAGCGCGCAGACCATCGTGCAGCCGGGCTCCCCGGCCACCGGCCGGTCGCTGAAGGAGCTCCGCCTCGAGACGGAGACCGGCATGTTCGTGCTGGCCGTGCAACGCGGTGCTCGATGGATCTACCGGCCGCGGCCGGGATTCGTGCTCCGCGAGGGGGACCGTCTGATCTCGGTCGGTCCGGAGGAAGGCGAGGAGGAGCTCTGGGCCCTCACGGGCGCACCGGTCGCCGCCGAGGGTTGACCCGGCCGAACACGGGGAAGCACGCGGCTCCTTGTGCGGGTTCCCTGCCTGACCTAGCCTCAACCGGATGGACGCCTACGTGTACCTCCGCGTCGAACCGGGCAGGATGACCGAGGTCCTGGCGGGTCTGGCCTCGAAGCCCCAGATGCGCCGCGCGATCAC
>DASZOO010000003.1:0-23655 GCA_035550775.1 Actinomycetota bacterium
GTGCCCGAGGCGGTGCCGATGCCGGGCACGGCCAGAGCGATCGTCCAGGCGTTCGGTGATCGTGTCGCGCTGCTGCTGGCCGGCTCGAAGCGGGCCCGATTCCGCACGTGGCTCGACGTGCAGGCCGGGCGGTACGACGTGGTCGTCGGAACCCGCCCGAGCATCTTCGCACCGGTCCCGGACCTGGGGCTGATCGTGGTCGGGCGCGAATCCCACCCTGCGCTCAGGGAAGATCGAGCTCCGTACTACCACGCGCGCGACGTCGCGCTCGCCCGCGGCCGCATCGAGCAAAGCGTCGTCGTGCTGTCCGCGCTCGCGCCCTCGTCGGAAGCCGCGGAGCTGCGGTTGCCGACCGTGAGGCCGCGACGGCGGAGTTGGGTAGCGGTAGAGGTGGTGGCGCCCGGACCGGAGGGCCGAGCGCCACGGCTGCTGAACGCGCTCCGCACGGCCTCTCGGGGGTTCCTGTTCTCGCCGCTGCCCGGGTACGGCATCGCTGCCGTGTGCCGCAGCTGTGGCGGGCCGGCCGCATGCGCGGCATGTGGCGGGGCCCTGCGCTCGAGCGAGGGGGTCGTGCGCTGCGTCGTCTGCGAGGCGCCGGGCAGGTGTCGAGCGTGCGGCGCCGCCGACTTCGGGCTGCGCAGGGGCGGCCGGGAGCGGGTCGAGGAGTGGGCGTCGCGAGCCGCTCCCGCCCGGGTCCGGCGACTGGATGCCGACGAGGTGCCTCGACTCCCCGACGACGGCGAGCTCCTCGTGGGGGGCCCCGACGACGTCCGTGACTTCGGCCGGGGCGGCCTCGACCTGGTCGCGATCCTCGACGCCGACCTCGCCGCCCGCCGGCCCGGACTGAGCGCGCGCGAGCGAGCGCTCACGACCTGGATCGAGGCGATCGCGTGGGCCCGGCCGGGCGGGCGGGCGATCGTGCAGACGTCCAGGGGGAACGATCCCGCGATCCAATCGCTGGTGCTCGGAGAGCCGAGCCGGTTCCATCGCGACGAGCGCCGGCGCCGCGCCGAGGCCGGCTTCCCCGTGGGATCGGCGGTCTTCCGGGTGGCAGGCGGCCCGGAGCTCGGTGAGGCGCTGTCCGCCCTCGATCCCACGACGTTGCTCGTCTCGTCCTCCGAGGGGCAGACGGTATGCTTGCTCGCGCTCGACCCGGGCGACGTGCCGGCGTTCGGGCGGGCCGCCCGAGAGCTCGCCCGGCGTGATGTGATCACCCGCGTCGAAGCCGAGCCGCACCTGTAGCAGGGATCGGGAGAGACGCCTCGTGATCATGCCCATCCGCATCCTCGGCGACCCCGTGCTCCGCGAGCCAGCGAAGCCGGTCACCGAGTTCGATCGACGGCTGCGCACGTTGCGCGACGACATGGTCGAGACGATGTACGACGCTCCGGGGGTCGGGCTCGCGGCCCCCCAGGTCGGCATCTCTCTCCGGTTGTTCGTCTTCGACGACGGGGAGACCGGTCCGCTGTTCGTGGCGAACCCCGAGCTGTTCGGCGGTGACGGCGAGCTCCTCGAGGAGGAAGGGTGCCTGTCGATCCCCGGCCCGTACCACGTCACGCCTCGCTCCGCGCGGATCACGTGCCGCGGCCGTGACGTCGAGGGGGCGCCCTTCGAGATGACCGGGGAAGGTCTGCTCGCGCGCATCTTCCAGCACGAGACGGATCACGTCGACGGCATGCTCTACATCGATCGGCTCGACGAGGAGGGCCGGCGCTCCGTCTTGGCCGAGCTGCGTCGCATCGAGCTGGGGATGGCGGAGGTACCGCCGAGGCAGGATCGCGCGCGCCGACCCGAGGCCTGACCGGTGCGCGTGGTGTTCCTCGGCAACGACCCGTGGTCGGTGCCGGCCCTCGAGGCACTCGCCTCCGCTCCCGACGTCGACGTGGAGCTCGCGATCACGAACCCGCCTCGGCCCGCCGGGCGAGGAGCGCGGCTCACGCCGACGGCCGTCGCCGAAGCGGCTCGTCGTCGGGGGCTCGAGATCGCCGAGGTGGACGGGATCGACGGCGAGACGCTCGCGCTGATCGAGCGGGCGCGGCCCGACGCGATCGCCGTGGTGGCGTACGGAGCGATCCTCACCCGGCAGGTGCTCGAGGTGCCGCCGCTCGGAACCGTGAACCTGCACTTCTCGCTCCTTCCCCGATGGCGGGGAGCGGCACCGGTTCAACGGGCGATCCTCGAGGGGGACGAGATCGCCGGGGTGAGCGTCATGCTGGTCGACGAGGGCCTCGACACCGGCCCGATCCTCGCCAGCCTGCCGGAGCCGATCAGCCCCGACGACGACGCCGGAAGCCTTGGAGAACGCCTGGCCGTGCTCGGAGCCCCGCTGCTGCTCGAGGCCCTGCGCGACCTGCGTTCCGGGGCGGCCGCACCCGTCGCGCAGGAGGACGCGGCCGCGACCAACGCCGCGAAGCTCCGACCGGAGGAGCGGACCATCGATTGGGCCGATGCAGCCGGGTCGATCGTGCGGCGGGTGCGTGCCTTCGCTCCCGCGCCGGGAGCGACGACCACGTTCCGCGATGCCCCGTTCAAGGTGTTGCGGGCCGCAGCACGATGGGAGGGTCGCGAGCAAGGGCCCGCAGACGCGCTCGGCGAGGTCCAGGTCGACGACGACGGCGTGCCGGTGGTGACCGCGGGCGACGGAGGAGTCGCGCTGCTCGAGGTCGCCCCTGCCGGCCGGGCCCGGATGCCGGGCGCGGACTGGGCTCGCGGGGCTCGCCTCGAGCCCGGGGAACGCTGCGCGTGAGACAGACGGCGAGGTCCGTGGCACTGGAGGCGATCCGCCGGGTGACCGACGAGGGCGCCTACTCGACGATCGTGATCCCGGGGGCCCTGCGGCGCTCGCGGTTGGACGAGCGCGACCGCGCATTCGCCACCGAGCTCGCGTTCGGCACCATCCGTCATCTGATCCCGATCGACTGGGCGCTCGACCGGATCGCCAGCCGGCCGGTCGCGCGCATGACCCCGAGCGCACGAACCGCGTTGCGGCTCGGCGCCTACCAGGTGCTGTTCACCGACGTCGCGCCGCACGCGGCGGTGGCCGAGACGGTCGGGCTCGCGCGCGACCGGGAGCGCGGGTTCGTGAACGCCGTACTGCGGCGGCTCGCCGCCGAACCGCCCGAGTGGCCCGGAGGCGACGACGACGCCGGGGTCTCGGTGCGCACGGGGCTGGCCCGATGGGCGGTGCACGAGCTCGGCCGTCTGCTTCCTGCCGAGGAGGTGGAACCTGCCGCACGAGCGTTCGCCTCCAGGGCGGACCTGTGCGTGCGGACGAACACCGCAGCGATCGACGTCGACCGGTTCGAACGTGCGCTGCATGACCGGGGAGTCGATCCGAGGCCCGCGCCGTTGGATCCCTCGTGCTTCCTGCTGGACGGTGGCGATCCGACGACGCTCCCCGGATACGCGGACGGATGGTTCACGGTGCAAGACCAGGCGTCGGCGTTCGTGGTCCGAGCCCTCGACCCTCGACCGGGCGACCGCGTCCTCGACGCGTGCGCCGCTCCCGGCGGCAAGACGACGTATGTCGCCGCCCGCGTGGGGGCGGAGGGCCTGGCCGTCGGCGCCGACGTGCATCCCGGACGGGTCGGGCTGATCAGGCGAGGGGCGGAGCGGCTCGGCGTGCGAACGCTCGTGCTGGCCCAGGACGCCGCCGAGCCGGCGCTCCGAGGGCCCTTCGATCGCATCGTCGTCGACGCCCCGTGCTCGGGGCTGGGATCGTCGCGGCGCCGGCCGGAGCTGCTGTGGAGGAACCGGAAGGAGGACCTGAGCGCGCTGGCTCGCAAGCAGGTCGCGATCACGTGCGCCCTCGTCGATCTGCTGCGGCCGGCCGGCCGCCTCGTCTACTCGGTGTGCACGTTCCCGCGCGCGGAGACCGACGCGGCGGTGGACGCGATCGCGCGTCACCGACCCGACCTGGTTCCGGTCGAGATGCCCGGACCGGACGGCGCGGCGGATCGCGTGCGGCTCTGGCCCCATCGGCACGGCAGCGACGGCATGTTCGTCGCCGCGTTCACCAGGAACGCCTGAGCGGGCCGGTACGATGGCTCGCGTGGGGAAGCTCGCCGCGTCGATCCTGTCCGCCGACCTCGCGCACCTGGCCGACCAGGTCAAGCTCGTGCAGCAGCATGCCGACATCATCCACATCGACATCATGGACGGGCACTTCGTACCACCCATCGCGTTGGGCACGGTGGTGGTCGCTTCGCTGCGACCGCACACCGATCGCACGCTGCATGGGCACCTCATGGTCGAGGCTCCCGTGTCGTTCTTCGACGAGCTCGCGGAGGCGGGGCTCGACGTGGTCTCGTTCCATCACGAGACGGTGGACGATCCCGTCGTCGCGATCGACAAGGCCCGGGCGGCAGGGCTCGGTGTCGGGGTCACCGTCAAGCTCGATACCCCTGTCGAGGACGTGTTCCCGTACCTCGATCGTGTCGATGACGTGATGCTCATGAGCATTGAGCCGGGATGGAGCGGCCAGACGCTCGACCCTTCCGTGTACCCACGCATCGAAGCCGTGCGCGCCGAGATCGAAGGCAGGGGGCTCCGGGTCGACGTCGAGATCGACGGTGGGGTGAAGGTCGACAACGCCCGCCGAGCCGTCGACGCCGGCGCGACCGTGCTCGTCTGCGCGAGCGGCATCTTCCAGGCGGCCGATCCGGGGGAGAACGCACGCGTTCTCCGGGCGATCGCGAACGGAGAGGCCGCGTAGATGGCCGAGACGATCCTGGTCGTCGACGACGATCCGGACATCGCGAGGTTCGTGGAGGTGAACCTGCGCTCCGCCGGATACGACGTGGCGGTGGCGCGCGACGGCGAGGCGGCGCTCGTCCAGGCGGGGGCACTTCGTCCCGACCTCGTGCTCCTCGACGTGATGATGCCTCGGCTCGACGGGTTCGAGGTCGCCCAGCGGTTGCGGAAGAACCCACAGACCGCGAACACCAGCATCATCATGCTGACGGCCAAGGCATTGTCGGCCGACAAGGTCACCGGATTGCAGTCGGGGGCCGACGACTACATCATCAAGCCGTTCGATCCGATCGAGCTGCTGGCTCGTGTGAAGGGCACGCTCCGGCGGGCGAAGGAGATGCGCAACCTCTCCCCGCTGACCGGATTGCCCGGCAACATCCGCATCCAAGAGGAGATCGAGCGGCAGGTGCGCGAGGGGCAACGGTTCGCCGTGCTCTATTGCGATCTCGACAACTTCAAGGCGTACAACGACCAGAAGGGCTTCGTTCGGGGCGATCGGCTCATCCAGTCGACGGCGCGCATCATCCAGGATGCGGTCGCCTCGCACGACGGCGCCCATGGGTTCGTCGGACACGTCGGCGGCGACGACTTCGTCGTCGTGGTCGGACCGGAAGCGGCGGAGGACGTCGCCAAGAGCATCTGCGAGGGGTTCGACATCGCGAGGACCGAGTTCTACGAACCCGAGGACCTCCGCCGTGGATTCGTGACCCTCGAGGACCGCAAGGGCGTCATGCAGGACATCCCGCTGGTCGGCATCTCCATCGGCATCGCCTCCAGCGCCCGTCGTCCGTTCGCGCACTACGGAGAGGCCGTCGCCGTCGCGACCGAGATGAAGCAGTACGCCAAGCGCGAAGCCGGTTCCTCCTACGCGATCGACCAGCGCTCCGGCTGACCGCACCCTTCAGCCTTCCCGGCCGACCGGCGACCCGCGTATACTCACCGGGAGAGAGCTCGTTTCCGGGGCGGGGCGCAACTCCCCACCGGCGGTGAGAGTCCGCGACCCTACGGCAACCAGCCGTGGGTGGATCCGGTGCGATTCCGGAACCGACCGTGACAGTCGGGATGGGAGGAGACGGGCACACGGTGCCGCCGGGCTTCGGTTCGGCTTCCCACCGCCGTGCCCCTGCCGTGCCATCCGCCTCGGACGGAGGAAGTCGATGGCACCGAACGAGGCGCAGATGCGGAGAGCCCTCGAGCTCGCCGAACGCGGGTGGGGTCGCGTCTCACCGAACCCCCTCGTCGGCGCCGTCGTGGTGCGCGACGACGCCGTGGTCGGCGAAGGATGGCACGAGGGCCCGGGCACCGACCACGCCGAGGTGATGGCGTTGCGCGAGGCCGGCGCCCTCGCCTTCGGCGCGACCGTGATCTGCACGTTGGAACCGTGCGACCATTTCGGACGGACCCCCCCGTGCACCCGGGCGCTGATCGATGCGGGCGTCGCGAGGGTGGTCGTGGGCGCCACCGACCCGAACCTCGGCGCAGGCACCCCCGGCGTGACGGAGCTCCGCGCAGCCGGGGTCGAGGTCGAGGTCGGCGTGTTGGAGCGGGAAGCGCGCGCCTTGAACGTCGCGTTCGACCGTCACGTCGCCACCGGTCGACCGTTCGTGATCCTGAAGTCGGCGTCCAGCCTCGACGGGAAGACCGCCGCGTCCGACGGCTCGTCACGGTGGATCACCGGCGAAGCCGCGCGTGCCGACGCCCATCGGCTGCGGGCGTGGTCCGATGCGATCCTCGTCGGGGCAGGCACCGCGATCGCCGACGACCCCTCCCTCACGGTGCGGGGCGCCTACGCCGACACGGCGAGGGCGCCGCTGCGCGTCGTCGTCGACTCGACGGGCCGGATCGACCCGGGTCTGCGTGTGTTCGACGATGCGGCGCCGACGCTGATGGTCACGACCGATCGCACCTCCGAGAGCCGGCTCCGCGAGTGGGCCGACGCCGGCGCCGACGTCGTGGTGCTGGATCGCGACGGCGACGACCGGGTGTCCCTGCCGGCGCTCGTCGGCCACCTCGGCAAGCGCGACGTGCAGGGCCTGCTCGTCGAGGGCGGGGCCACGCTCGCCTGGAGCGCCGTTCGTGACGACATCGTGGATCGGATCGTGCTGTACATGAGCCCGATGCTCGTCGGCGGGACCCATGCCCCGACCGTGATGGCGGGGAGCGGGTTCGCCCCGATCTCGGAGGCACCACGACTCGGACCGCTCTCCGTGATGACGATCGGCGATGACGTGAGGGTGGTGGCCGATGTTCACGGGCATCGTTGAGGAGCTCGGGGCGGTCGAGGCCGTCGACGGCGGCCGCCTCGAGATCATGTGTGACACCGTGTCGGACGACAGCGGCATCGGAGCATCGGTCGCGGTCAACGGCGTGTGCCTCACGGTGGTGCGCCGAACCCCCGAGGGTCTCGCCTTCGACCTGTCCGAAGAGACCATCGCCCGTTCGAGCCTGTCCCGGCTCGCGCCGGGCGCGACGGTGAACCTCGAGCGGCCCGTCAGCCTCGCGGCGAGGCTCGGGGGACACATCGTGCAGGGACACGTCGACGGCGTGGGAAGCGTCGCCGCGGTGGAGCTCGACGATGTCGGCGGGGCCCGCATGCGCATCACCGTCCCGCACGAGCTCCGGCGCTACACGGTCGAGAAGGGCTCGATCACGGTCGACGGCGTGAGCCTCACGGTGGCCGAACTGCACGATGACGGGGTCACGATCGCCTTGATCCCGCACACCCTCGAGGCGACGACCCTCGGCGCGGCAGCACCCGGTGATTCCGTGAACATCGAGGTCGACGTGCTCGCCAAGTACGTCGAGCGACTCGTGGCCGCGCGCGCCGCCGACGCGGACGGGATCGACAGGATCGACGATGGAGGAGCCAACGATG
Organism: Actinomycetota bacterium; assembly: GCA_035550775.1. Lineage (GTDB taxonomy): Bacteria > Actinomycetota > UBA4738 > UBA4738 > HRBIN12 > JAOUEA01. The sequence goes on from DASZOO010000003.1 coordinate 7,628, forward strand.
AGTGAGACCGAGCAGCGCGACGCGACCGATCGCACGGCGTTCTCCACGATCCCCGAAGCCATCGACGACATCCGCCGTGGGCGCATGGTGCTGGTCGTCGACGATGCCGATCGGGAGAACGAGGGCGACTTCATCATGGCCGCGGAGGCGTGCACGCCCGAGGCGGTGAACTTCATGGTCACCCACGGCCGCGGGATCGTCTGCCTGCCGTGCGCCGCGTGGCGGCTCGACGAGCTCGGCATCCCGCAGATGGTCACCGACACGACCGATGGCCACGAGGCGGCGTTCACGGTCTCGATCGACTTCCGGCACGGCACGACCACGGGCACGAGCGCGCACGACCGGGCGATCACCGCGAAGGCGGTGACGGACCCCGAGGTGGTTCCGCGGGATTTCCAGAAGCCCGGGCACGTCTTCCCGCTCCGGGCCAAGGACGGTGGGGTGCTTCGTCGCGCCGGGCACACCGAGGCCGCGGTCGACCTCGCCACGATGGCCGGCATGTTCCCTGCGGGCGTGATCTGCGAGGTCATGAACGGGGACGGCACGATGGCGCGCATGCCCCAGCTGATCGGGGTGGCGCGCGAACACGACATGAAGCTGATCACGATCGCCGATCTGATCGAGTACCGGCGGAGCCGGGAGGTGCTCGTGCAGCGCGTCGCCGAGGCGTCGATCCCGACCGTGCACGGGGAGTTCAGGTCCTACGCGTACGAGAGCCTGGTCGACGGGCGCACTCACGTCGCGCTCGTGATGGGTGAGATCGGCGAGGGCATCGGCGTGCTCACGCGTGTGCACTCCGAGTGCCTCACCGGCGATGTGTTCGGCTCACGCCGGTGCGACTGCGGCCCTCAGCTCGATCGGGCGATGGAGATGATCGCGGCCGAAGGCCGGGGAGTCGTCCTCTACGTGAGGGGCCACGAGGGGCGAGCGATCGGGCTGACCCACAAGCTTCGCGCCTACGAGCTGCAGGACCGGGGACGTGACACCGTCGAGGCGAACCTGGAGCTCGGGTTCCCCGCCGATCAACGCGACTACGGCATCGGCGCCCAGATCCTGGTGGACCTCGGTGTGCACACGATGCGGTTGCTCACGAACAACCCGGACAAGCGGGCGGGTCTCGAAGGATACGGCCTGGCGATCGAGGAGCGGCTGCCGCTGCAGATCGATCCCACGCCCGAGAACATCGGCTACCTGCGCACGAAGCAGGAGAAGCTGGGCCACCTGCTGGACGTGCCGGAAGCCGAGCCCGATGCCGAGGCTCGAGCGTGACGACGTTCGTCGGCGAGCACGACGGAACCGGCCGTCGGTTCGCCGTCGTTGCGGCTCGGTTCAACGAGGTCGTCACCGCGAAGCTCGTGCAGGGAGCGACCACCGGGCTCACCAAGCACGGGGTCGCCGACGACCACGTCGACGTGGCCTGGGTGCCGGGGGCGTTCGAGATCCCATCGGTCGCATCGCGGATGGCGCGCTCCGGGCTCTACGACGCCGTGATCTGCTTGGGCGCGGTGATCAGAGGCGACACCGCCCACTTCGATCTGGTCGCCAACGAGGCGGCCCGAGGCATCGCCCAGGTGAGCGTGGAGACCGGGGTCCCCGTGATCTTCGAGGTCCTGGCGACCGACGACCTCGCGCAGGCCGAGGCTCGGGCGGGCGGCTTCCACGGGAACAAGGGCTGGGCCGCGGCCGAAGCCGCCCTCGAGATGGCCTCCCTCCTCGATCGTCTCCCAACCGCCCGGCGCTCGCGTTGACGGAGGGCCGAGACGTGCTTGGATGGGACCCGACGCCGGAGGGGTGTGCAGATGATCGTCGACAAGCCGTGGGGCAAGGTCGCCACGTACTCGCTGAATCAGCCGTCGTCGGTGCGGGTGATCACCGTCGAGCCCGGCCAGGAGACCAGCGTGCACTTCCACCGCATGCGCGACGAGATGTGGGTGGTGCTCGATCCCGGCCTCACGATCGAGATCGGCAACCGGGTCGTCGAGGCCCAACCCGGGGAGGAGTTCATGATCCCCGCCGAGGAAACGCACCGCATCCGCTGCACCGTGCCGACGCGAGGGCGGATCCTCGAGATCGCGTACGGGTACACGACCGAGGACGATACGCAGCGCCTCGAGGATGCCTACGGCCGCCCGCTCGAGCCCGACTGGTGATGGCGTCGTCGACACCTCCAGCGTTCCACCCCTATACTTTCCGCCCAGAAGTGCACGTTCGTGTGTTCGTCATGCACCGGGCTTGCCCGGTGCTCGTTCGTCTGTAGGAGGTGATGCGGGGTCTCCACCGATCCGAGGATCAACGACCGGATCCGCGCTCCCCAGGTCCGCCTGGTGGGAGCCGACGGCCAGCAGATCGGGGTCATCGACACCCGTGAGGCGCTGCGCCAGGCGCGTGAACTCGACCTCGATCTCGTCGAGGTCGCACCCCAGGCGGCCCCGCCCGTGTGCCGCATCATGGACTACGGCAAGTTCAAGTACGAGCGCGACGTGCGGCAGAAGGAAGCTCGGAAGAAGCAGTCGCGGACCGGTCTCAAGGAGATCAAGTTCCGCCCCAAGATCGACCCCCACGACTACGCGACCAAGAAGGGCCACGTCGAGCGGTTCCTCAAAGCCGGCAACAAGGTCAAGGTGACGATCATGTTCCGCGGACGCGAGATGGCGCACACGGAGCTGGGTCGCAAGATCCTCGATCGCCTGGTGGGCGACCTCGGCGAGACGATCCTGGTCGAGTCGATGCCCAAGCAAGAGGGGCGCAACATGATCATGGTGATCTCGCCGAACAAGAAGTACCACGAGGCCCAGGCGAAGGCCCAGGCGAAGGCCGACGCCGACGCCGCACGGGCGCCGGTTGCTGCCGAGCCCGCTCCGGTCGAGGCTGCCGCCGAGCCGACCAGCGATACCGAAGGATGAACCGATGCCCAAGATGAAGAGCCACAGCGCCACCACGAAGCGCTTCCGCGTGACGCGGAAGGGCAAGGTGCTGCACCAGAAGGCCACCGGCAACCACATGCTCACGAAGAAGAGCGGCGGCCAGCGCCGTCGCATCGAGGGCTACGCCGAGGTCACGGCCGAGAAGAAGAAGATCAAGCGACTGCTGGGGAAGGCCTGATCCATGGCACGGGTGAAACGATCGGTCCACGCGAAGAAGAAGCGCAGGGCGGTGCTCGAGCAGGCCAAGGGGTACACGGGCACCCGGCGCAAGCGGTACCGGGCCGCCAAGGAACAGGTCATGCACTCCGGCATGTACGCCTACCGCGACCGCCGAGACCGCAAGGCCCAGTTCCGCAGGCTCTGGATCGCTCGGATCAACGCCGGCGTGCGTCCTCACGGCATGTCGTACTCGAGGTTCATCAACGGGCTCAAGGTCGCCGGGGTCGAGGTCGACCGCAAGATCCTGGCCGAGATGGCCGTCAAGGACCCCACCGCCTTCGCCGCGCTCGTCGAGCAGGCGAAGGCCGCCTCCGCCGGGGCCTGAGGGCCGCCCGGCCGGACGGTGCGGTGCTGAGATCCGTCAAGCACCCGACGGTCGCCGACGCCGCCCGGCTCCGCAAGCGCGCGTTCCGTGACGAGGCGAGACGGTTCCTGGTCGAGGGGGCGCAAGCCGTCCGCGAGGCGCTCGATGCCGGCCGACTCGACGTCTTGTTCACCTCCGACGCCCTCGACCCGCTGGCGCTTCGGTCGGCCCAGGCCGGGGTGCAGACGCATCACGTGAGCGATCAGGTCGTGCGTCGCCTGACGTCGACGGTGACGCCCCAGGCCCTGGTCGGGGTGGCGCCGTACGTCGACGCGCCGCTCCAAGAGGCCCTCTCGCAGGACGACGCCGGGTGCGTGGCCCTCCTGCATGAGGTCCGCGATCCGGGCAACGCCGGCACGGTGATGCGATCGGCCGATGCCGCCGGCGCATCGGCCGTCGTGTTCTCGGCCACGTCGGTCGACGTGTACAACCCCAAGACCGTCCGCGCGTCCGCCGGGTCCGTCTTCCACCTGCCGGTGGTGCGCGGCGTGTCGACGGTCGAGGCGATGCAGGCCGCCAGGGCGAGAGGGCTCCGGGTCCTCGCGATGGCCGCCGACGGGGCCACCGACCTCTACCGAACCGATCTCTCCGGGCCGGTCATGTTCGTGTTCGGGAACGAAGCGCGTGGGCTGCCACCCGAGGTCGTGACGAACGCGGACGACACGGTGCGCGTGCCGCAATCGGGGCGCGCCGAGTCGCTCAACCTCGGCGCGGCGGCGACGGTGTGCATGTTCGAGTGGCGGCGACGCAGCCTCCGGTCGGCGGAGGCGTTGGAGAACATCGTCGGGGCAGCGGCTCACGACATCCGGTCACCGCTCACCGCGATGAAGGGGTTCGGCTACGCCCTCGAGCGCCGATGGGACTCGATGGACGAGGAGCAGCGCGCGATGATGCTGCAGGGCATCGTGCACGACGCGGATCGTATGGACACGATCCTGCGGCTGCTCGTCGACGCCGCGAGGATCGTGGCCGGCAACCTCGAGGTCTTCCCCGAACGGGTGGATGTGGAGGCGCTCGTGCGATCCGTCGCGGCCGGGCAGCGCCGGGACCCCGATCATCCGGCGATCGAGTGGCGGGGCGGGGCGGTCACGGCCTTCGTCGATCCCGCTCGACTCAAGACGACGCTGCTCGCGTTCTGTGAGTCGCTCGTGTGGTGGGGTGGGGAAGGAGCCATCCTGGTCGACGCCGAGATGCGTGACGGCGAGCTCCGGCTGCGCGCTTCACGACAGGTGTCCGATCTCCACGACGGCGATGTCGAGGCGCTGTTCCTGCCTCGGCGACCCGGAGAAGGGGCGGGGACCAAGATCGGATTGTTCGTCGCGAGGGGCGTCGCCGAGGCGCAGGGAGGGCGGTGCTGGGGTGGGGTCGCGGACGGCCGCCTCTCGTTCCAACTGGAACTGCCGGCGGGACCCGATGTGCCGGCGTCCACACCCCCCGTCGCCACGTGAGCTCGGCAGCGGCCGGTAGACTCTGGCCCCTGATGGACCCCGACGAGATGCTCCGGGCGCTCGAGGCCGAACGCGAACGCGCGGTGGCACGGTTCGAGAGCGCCGCGACGCTCGACGATCTGGAGGCCGGCCAGGTCGACGCGATGGGCCGACGGTCGACGTTCAGCACGATCCAGAAGTCGCTGGGCGCGCTGGACCCCGATGATCGCAAGCGGGTCGGGCAGGCCGTCAACGAGGTGCGGAGCGTCCTGCAGCAGGCGCTCGCGGCGCGTCGTGAGATCCTCGAGCACCAAGCCGAGGACGCGCTGCTCGTCGCCGACCGGCTCGACATGAGCCTTCCGGGGCGCACGCCGAGGATGGGGTCGTTCCACCCGCTCTCGATCGTCGAACGAGAGGCCGTCGAGGTGTTCACGAGCCTCGGCTTCCGCGTGGCCGAAGGGCCCGAGGTCGAGGACGATTGGCACAACTTCCAGGCGCTCAACATCCCGCCCGACCATCCGGCACGCACGATGAAGGACTCGCTGTACGTGAGCGTGCCGGAGCATCCGGAGCTGCTGCTGCGCACCGAGACCTCGGCCGTGCAGATCCGCACGATGCAGTCGCAGCGGCCGCCCGTGTTCGTCGTGGCACCGGGGCGGGTGTATCGACGAGAGACGCCCGATCCGACCCATCTGCCGGTCTTCCACCAGATCGAGGGGCTCGCCGTCGACGACGGGATCACGTTCGCGGACCTGAAGGGCACGCTCGAGGTGTTCGCGAAGGCGATGTTCGGGCAACGGCGCCGCATCCGGCTGGGGCCGGCGTTCTTCCCGTTCGTCGAGCCGGGCTGTGAGGTCGGGGTCTCCTGCTTCCGCTGCGACGGGGCGGGGTGCCGCGTCTGCGGCACCGGATGGATCGAGCTGCTCGGGGCCGGCATGGTGCACCCGGCGGTCCTCGAGAACTGTGGCTACGACCCCGAGCGGTCCACGGGGTTCGCGTTCGGGCTGGGCATCGAACGGGTGGCGCTGCTCCGATACGAGATCCCCGACATCCGCATGCTCGTCGACGGTGACGTCCGCCTCCTCGAGCAGTTCCGGGGGGTAGCGTGAGGATCGTCTGGTCGTGGCTGCGGGAGTTCTGCCCGACCGAGCACGCGGCGAGCGAGCTGGCCGAGCGACTCACCCTGCACGGTGTGAAGGTGGAGGAGGTGCTCCGGCCGTGGGAAGGCGTGCAGGACGTCGTCGTCTCGCGCATCGTCAAGGTCGAGGACCACCCGGCGTCGGAGAAGCTGACCGTCGTGACCGTCGATGACGGCACGGGCGAGCACGTCGTGTGCGCCGGCGTCCGCAACTACGAGGCGGGCGACCTCGTGCCGTGGGCCCGTCCTGGTGCGCGGGTGCCGGTGTTGCCGGAACCGCTGGCCCCGCGCGACATGGGTGGCGTCGTGTCGCACGGCATGCTGTGCTCCCCGCGTGAGCTCGGCATCGCCGACGTGCACACCGGCATCCTCGTCCTGGATCCGGGGACGGTCGTGCCCGGCGAGGACCTGGTCGCCGCTCTCGGCCTCGACGACGAGGTCCTCGACATCGAGGTGGAGCCGAACAGGCCCGATTTCCTCAGCGTGCTGGGGGTGGCGAGAGAGGTCTCGGCCCTCACCGGCACGCCGCTCGTGGATCGGCGGCCGCCCCTCGAGGAGTCCGAGGAGATCGCCGCCGACGTGGCGACGATCCAGATCGACGCGCTCGACGGTTGCCCGCGGTACGTCGCGCGGGTCATCCGCGGCCTCGGTGAGGGAACGACCCCGATCCGCGCCCAGGCTCGGTTGACGGCGTGCGGCATGCGCCCGATCTCCGCGGTGGTGGACGCGACGAACTACGCGATGCTCGAGCTCGGGCAGCCCTTGCACGCCTTCGACCTGCACCGCCTGGCGGGGCCGGGCATCGTCGTGCGCCGGGCCGCCGAAGGAGAGCCTCTGCGCACGCTCGACGGCGTCGACCGGACGATGACCGACGGCGACCTGTTGATCTGCGACGTCGAGCGTCCCGTGGCGATCGCGGGCGTCATGGGCGGAGCCACGTCGGAGGTCAACGACGACACGGTCGACGTGTTGCTGGAATCGGCGTGCTTCACCAGGACCGGGGTGTTGCGGACCGCCCGGCGGCTCGACCTCCACACGGAGGCGTCCCATCGGTTCGAACGAGGCACCGATCCGGAGGGGCTGGAGGCAGGCGCCGATCGTGGAGCCCAGCTGATGGCCGCATGGGCGGGCGGTTCCGTCGCGCGCGGTCTCGCCGAAGACGGATCGGCCCCGCCACGTCGGCATGTGTCCATCCGTCCGTCCCGGGCGTCGGCGCTCCTCGCGTACGACGTGCCGCGATCCGATGTCGAGGGGGTCTTCGACCGCCTGCGGATGACCCACGATGCCTCCGGGGGTGACGACGGCGACGGCGAGCGCGTCGACGTCGAGGTGCCGGGATACCGCGTCGACATCGAGCACGAGGTCGACCTCATCGAAGAGGTCGCACGTGTGCTCGGGTACGACCGGATCGGGACGCACGTCCCGCCCACCGGGCAGGCAGGGGGCGTCCCTGCCGGCTACCGCTTCCGGTCCCGAGCCGTGGAGGCACTGGTGCGGTCGGGTCTCTGCGAGGTGCGCCTGATGACGTTCGCCTCCGCGGACGATCTGGCCATGACTGGGCACACCGACGGCGTGCCCGTGGCCAATCCGCTCCAGGCCGACGACGCGTTCCTGCGGACCCGCCTGCTCCCCGGGCTCGTGCACGCCGTCGCACGGAACCAGGCGCGAGGGGTCCCCGACATGGCGATCTTCGAGACCGGTACCGTGTTCCGCCTCGACGGGGAGGAGGTCGTCGAACGCCAGCACGTGGCGTTCGCTTTGGCGGGAATGGCTGGCGAGCACTGGGACGTCGAACCACGACCGTTCGATGCGCTCGATGCCACCGGTGTCCTCGAGGCGTTGTTGACGACCCTGGCCGTGCGGAATCGGCGGCTGGGTGACCCGCCGGGCATGCCGTTCCACCCCGGACGCGCCGCGACGGTCCTCGTCGGCGATGCACCGGTCGGCGTGGTCGGAGAGCTGCACCCTCGCGTGGCGCGCGACCGCGGCGTGGAGGGCCGCATCGCCGCCTGCGAGCTGGTCCTCGACTCGCTCCTGCCCGTGGCCGCCGGCTCGGTGGTCGTGACAGAACCCCCGCGGTTCCCGCCGGTCCGGCGCGACCTGGCGTTCGTGGTGGCCGACGATGTCGCGGCCGGCGAGGTCCGAGCGGCGATCGAGGGCGCCGCGGGAGACCTGCTCGGGCGCTGCGTGCTGTTCGACGTGTTCCGGGGCGCGCCCCTCGACCGGGGAACGAAGAGCCTCGCGTTCGCCGTCGAGCTTCGCGCCCTGGACCGAACCCTCACCGGGGAGGACACCGACCCGGTCGTGAACGCCATCGTCGAGCGAGTGGAGCGAGAGTTCGAGGCCAAGCTGCGAGCGGGCTGATCCGGCGCCCCCGCGCATCCGTCGGCGGCTGGCACCGCGGCGACCGATGCCGATAGACTCCGCGCCGTGGAACGGGACTACCTCTCCGTCGACGACCTGAGCCCCAAGGAGCTCGGCGAGCTCCTCGACCTCGCCGCCGACGTGAAGGCCCGTCCCCAGGCGTACGCGGGACGGCTGGCCGGTCGTTCGATCGGGCTGATCTTCGAGAAGCCGAGCACCCGAACCCGCGTGTCATTCGAGGTGGGGGTGGTGCAACTCGGGGCCCATCCCGTCGTGCTGTCCTCGAGCGAGCTCCAGCTGGGCAGGGGTGAGACGATCGAGGACACCGGTCGCGTCCTGTCTCGATACCTCGACGCGATCGTGCTCCGGACGTTCGAACAGGAGCGCCTCGAGGTGCTCGCCGGTGCGGCCGACGTGCCGGTCGTGAACTCGCTCTCGGACTTCGAGCATCCGTGTCAAGCCCTCGCCGACCTGCTCACGATGCGCGAGCGCCTCGGCGCGCTCCGGGGTCGCACCCTCACCTACCTCGGCGACGGCAACAACGTCGCGCACTCCCTGCTGCTCGGCGGCGCGAAGGAAGGCATGCGGGTGCGGGTCGCGACGCCGGCGGGCTTCGAGCCGATCCCTCAGGTGGTCCAGCGTGCCACCGAGATCGCCGCGGAGACCGGGGGCGCCGTCGAGGTGACCAACGACCCCGCGGGGGCGGCACGTGGGGCCGATGTGCTCTACACCGACGTCTGGGCCAGCATGGGCCGGGAGGCGGAAGCCGACGAACGGCTGTTGGTCTTCACCCCGTATCAGGTGACCCAGGGGTCGGTGGATGCGGCCGCCGACGACGCCGTCGTCATGCACTGCCTCCCCGCGCACCGCGGTCAGGAGATCGCGGCGGAGGTCATGGACGGGCCGCACTCGGCCGTCTGGGATCAAGCCGAGAACCGCCTGCACACCCAGAAGGCCCTGCTGCTGCGCCTGTTCGACGTCGCCTGACCAGCGCGGTGCCCCGATCCAACGATCAGGTCGAGCAGGTGCTCCAGGAATACGCCGACCTCCTCTCGATCGCGGGCGGCGACCCGTACAAGCCTCGTGCCTACGAGAAGGCGGCCCGCGCGATCGGGGGATACCCGGACGATCTCGCCTCGATGGGTGAGCGGGAGATCCTCTCGATCCCCGGCGTGGGCACGTCGATCGCCTCCAAGGTGCTCGAGGTACTGGAGACCGGCAGCTTCGAGGAGCTCGATGGGCTCAGGGCGCAGGTGCCCGACGGCGTGCGAGGCATGACCTCGATCCCGGGGTTCGGGCCGAAGAAGGCGATGGCGGTCCACACCGAGCTCGGCATCGACACGGTGGACGAGCTGCTCGTGGCCGCCGAGCGGGGTGACCTCGCCCGCTTGAAAGGATTCTCTCGTGCCACCGAGCGCAGCGTGATCGACGGTGTTCGGCGCATGCGCTCGAGCGGAGGACGGGTGCGGGTCGACGAGGCCCTCGAGGTCGCGGAGGAGTTCCTCGGGCGACTGCGGACGGTTCCCGGGGTGCGACGGGTGGCCTACGCAGGATCGCTCCGCCGCATGGCGGAGACGATCGGCGACGTCGACCTGCTCGTCGCGAGCGACCGGCCCGCCCGTGTGATGGACGCGTTCGTCGGTGCCGGCCCGGTCGCCCGCGTCCTCGCTCACGGCGAGACGAAGTCGTCGATCGTGACGTCGGGCGGGCTCCAGGTCGACCTGCGCGTGGTCGAACGACGGGCGTGGGGCGCGGCGATGATCTACTTCACGGGATCGAAGGCCCACAACATCCGCATCCGCGAGATGGCCGTGCGCCGCGGGCTGAAGCTCAACGAGTACGGGCTCTTCGACGCCGGGTCCGGCGAGCTGCTCGCGGCCGAGACGGAGGAGGCCGTCTACGAGCGCCTCGACCTCCCGTTGATCGAGCCGACCCTCCGAGAGGACCGGGGTGAGATCGAGGCCGCGCAGGCCGGTGAGCTTCCCGACCTGATCACCCTCCGGCAGATCCGCGGCGACCTGCACACCCATACCGACCTCACCGACGGGCTGGCGACCTTGGAGCGCATGCTGGAGGCGGCCTCCGAGCACCGATACGCCTACTACGCGGTCACCGATCACGCGCCCAACCTCTACATGCAGCGCATGACCGACGAGAAGATGCTCGCTCAGCGCCGGCAGCTGCGGGGGTTGCAGGACCGCTTCCCGAAGATGCGGCTCCTCCACGGAACCGAGCTGAACATCGGGCCCGACGGCGAGGTCGACTGGGACGAAGCGTTCCTGGGCGGCTTCGACCTCACGGTGGCCTCGGTCCATTCCCACTTCGCCCAGCCCAAGGAACAGATGACCCGGCGGGTGATCCGCGCGATCGAGCATCCGATGGTCAACGTCATCGGGCACCTCACGACCCGCAAGATCGGTCGTCGCGATCCGATCGAGCTGGATCTCGAGGCGGTGTTCGAGGCCGCCGGCCGGACCGGGACCGCGTTGGAGATCAACGCCTATCCGGACCGGCTCGATCTGCGGGACGAGCACGTCCTGTGGGCCCGGCGCCACGGCGTCCTGTTCGCGGTCGACACGGACTCCCACGCCGTCGGCCACCTGGACATGATGCGGTTCGGGGTCGCGACCGCCCAGCGCGGGTGGCTCACACGGAACGACGTGATCAACGCCTGGCCGATCACGAAGCTCGAGCGGTTCCTGCGGAAGGGCAGGCCCTGAGCCGACGCCGGCTTCCCCGTTCGTTCTACGAGCGGACCGCCGTGCAGGTGGCTCCCGCCCTGCTCGGGCGCACCTTGGTGCGACGCTTGCCCGACGGGTCCCGGATCTCGGGCAGGATCGTCGAGACCGAGGCCTACGAACCGCGCGACCCGGCCAGCCACGGCTTCCGAGGACCGACGCCGCGCAACGAGGTCATGTTCGGGAAGGCGGGGCATCTCTACGTGTACTTCACCTACGGCAACCACTGGATGATGAACGTCGTCACACGCCGGGCGGGGGAGGGGAGCGCGGTGCTCCTGCGGGCCGCGGAGCCGATGGAGGGACACGAGCTCATGGCACGGGCACGGGGTCGCGACGGGGTGACGGAGCTCTGCTCGGGTCCCGGGAAGCTGGCACAGGCCCTGCGGGTGGATCGCTCCCTCGACGGCGCGGACCTGGTCCGCGGCAACGACGTGTGGCTCGAGTGGGGTGCCCCGCCGCCGCGCTCCAGGATCGCCACGTCCCGGCGGATCGGGATCCGGGTGGGCGTCGAGCGACGATGGCGCTTCTACGTCGCCGGGGACCCCTTCGTCAGCCCCGGTCGACCGAGTCCTCCGACGGGTCCTCCGCGGATCCCGCGACGGTGATCGTGACGGTGCTCGTCTGCGTCGCGTCGGTGCCCGCCGATGGAGACTGTGAGATCACGGCGCCGGGGGGTTGGGTCGACGGTTCCACCCGCACATCGACGTAGAAGCCCGCCTCCTCCAGGGCGACCTCGGCGGACCCCTGGTCGAGCCCGATCACCGATGGCACGGGCACGGACTGCACCCTCGTGGGGCTCGTGCAGACACGGGTCGGCTCCGTTCCCTCGATGAACTGCAGCGTGCCGATGTCCTGCGGCAGGGTGTAGGCGTTCGGCAGGCAGTAGGGCGTCTGCGTCACGTCCACGGCGATCGACACGTACCCCACGTCGGGCGTGGGGAAGGCGCGTGGGGGGAGGGTGGCCGTCGCGTTCTCCATGAAGAGGCGCCAGATCTGTGCCGGCCAGGTTCCCCCGAAGACGGTGATGCGCGTGCGTGGCGGCTCCATGGGGATCAGACCCTCGTGGAAGCCGACCCAGACCGCGGCCGTGAGCTGCGGGATCGCACCCACGAACCAGGCGTTCGTGTGGGTCTCGGCCGTGCCGGTCTTGCCGAACTGGGGCCGTCCGATGATGGCCGACCGACCCGTTCCGTAGCTCACGGCGTCCTGCAGGATGTCGGCCGCCACCGACGCCACCTCCGGTTCCAGGACCTGCTTCGGGTCGGGATGCGCCTGCCAGAGCGCCGCCCCCTGGGCGTCGGTGACGGTGATCACGGGGACGGGATCGACGTGCGCGCCGCCGGTGGCGAGGGTGCCGTACGCGCTGGCCATCTCGAGCGTGTTCGACTCGTTCGTGCCGAGCACGGCCGAGAGGTAGGGCGACAGCGGGGCGCGTGGCTCGGTCACCCGGACGCAGCACCGCATGCCCATGCGCTCGGCGGTCTCGACGACGCGTTGCGGCCCGAGCTGGTCGATCAGCTGCGCGTAGACGGTGTTGACGGAGTTGACCGTCGCGCTCTGCAGCGACATCGTGCCGTACCCGCTTCCCTCGGCGTTGGTGACGTGCCAGACCGTGCCGCCCTCCAGCGGGATGTCGATGGAGGACGGAGCCGAGAACACCGTGGATGGGCTGATGCCGTTCTCCAGGGCCGTCACGAGCGCGTACGGCTTGAAGGCCGACCCGGTCTGTCGACCGAGCCCGCCCGCGCCGGTCGCGAGGTTCACGCGTCCGGCGTCGGAGTCCTTCCAGTAGTCGGCGTCCTTGCCGCCGACCATCGCCCGGACGAATCCGGTGCGTGGGTCGATCACCGTCACCGCGCCGTCGGGATCGCCCGGATAGGCAAGCACGGAACGAACGGCCGACTCGGCGAGCCCTTGCAGGCGTGGGTCCAGCGTGGTCGTGATGCGCAGGCCCCCGGTGAACAGCAGCTTGTACCGATCCTGCCGCGTCGGCCCGAACGCCTTGTTCCCGAGGAACCACTCCTTGAAGTAGTCGACGAAGTAGGGGTACCGGTAGCGCTGCGTGGGCTCGCCACGGCGCACCACGATCGGCTCGTGCACGGCCGCCCGGTGCTCGGCGGGGCCGATCATCCGCTGTTCGCGCATCAGCCGGAGCACGACGTTGCGCCGGCCGTAGGCGCTCTCGGGATGCACGAACGGATCGAAGTGGTTCGGGGCCGCGATCAGCCCGGCCAGCAGGGCGGACTGCGCGAGGGTCAGCTCGTCCGCGTCCACGGAGAAGTACGTCTGGGCAGCCGATTGCACGCCGTAGGCTCCCTCGCCCAGGTACACGGTGTTCAGGTACCTGGTGAGGATCTGGTCCTTGGTCAGCCGGTCCTCGAGCTGCCAGGCGAGCGCGGCCTCGTCGAGCTTGCGACGGAAGGTCTCGGCGGTTCCCACGTAGAGGTTCTTCACCAGCTGCTGGGTGATCGTCGAGCCGCCCTCCACGACCATGCCCTGGTTGGCGTTGACCATCGCCGCCCGCGCGATCGCCCGCACGTCGACGCCGTGATGGGCGTAGAACCGCCGATCCTCGATCGCGACGGTCGCATCCCGCAGGAAGCTCGTCATCTCGCCCGCCCGCAACACGACGCGGTCCTCGGTGGCGTGCAGCTCCGTGATCAGCGTGCCGTCGGCTGCGTAGAGGAACGACGTCTGGGCGAGCGGCAGCGGCTCGAACTCGTCGATGCTCGGGAACGAGCAGCCCGCCGCGATCGCGACGAGCAGCACGACCGAGCCGATCTCGGGGAAGCGGCGGCGGTGGCGCATCGCCGGGCGAGTGTAAACCGGGGAAGCCCTGCAGCGATGGAGGTTCGCGGCATCGTCGCTGGTAGCATCCGGCGCGATGGGTGCACCCACCCGCCCCGTTCCCCCCGGCTCGGAGCAGCTGGGTGTGCTCGCCGCCGACGCTGCCGACATCGTGCCCGAGCACGCACTGCGCGAGAAGCTCGCCCTGGGGCGGCCGTTGCGCGTGAAGCTGGGCCTCGATCCGACGGCCCCCGCGGTGACGCTCGGATGGGCTGTGGTGCTTCGCAAGCTCCGCGCCTTCCAAGACCTCGGTCACACGGCCGTGCTCATCGTGGGGGACTACACGGCGAGGGTCGGCGACCCCTCCGGCAGGTCCGAGAAGCGTCGGCAGCTCTCGAAGGAAGAGGTCGACGGCTATGCCGACCACCTCCTCGCCCAGTTCCTGAAGGTGCTGTCCGAGGATGCCCTCGAGATCCGTCGGAACTCGGAGTGGCTCGAGGCGATGCGCATGGACGACGTGCTGGCGCTGACGGCGTCCATGACGGTCGCCCAGATGCTGCAGCGCGAGGACTTCGCCACGCGGCATGCGGCCGGCGACCCGATCTCGCTGATGGAGTTCATGTACCCCCTGCTGCAGGGGTACGACTCCGTGGCGGTGAGTGCCGACGTGGAGCTCGGGGGCACCGACCAGCTCTTCAACCTGCTGGTGGGTCGGGGGCTCCAGCGTGACCACGGCCAGGAGCCGCAGGTCGCCTTGACCATGCCGTTGCTCGAGGGGCTCGACGGCGTACAGAAGATGAGCCAGTCCCTCGGCAACTACGTCGGCATCGACGAACCGGCCGACGAGCAGTTCGGCAAGCTCATGTCGATCCCGGACCATCTGATCGTGAAGTACCTGCGACTGTGCACGGCGGTCACCTCCGAGGTCGCCGAGGAGATCGAGCGTGGGCTCGCAGACGGCTCGCTGCGCCCGAACGACGAGAAGCGGCGCATGGCCCGCTCGATCGTCGACCTGTACCACGGCGAGGGAGCCGGCCGCCGCGCCGAGTCCAGGTTCGACCTGGTGCACAAGCAGCACGGTCTGCCCGACGATGTGCCCGAGCTGCCGATCCCGACGGAGACGATGCGGGGCTCCGCCGTGTGGCTGCCCAGGCTGCTGGTGTCCATCGGCCTGGCCGGCTCGAACGGAGAGGCCCGTCGGGCCGTCCGGGGTGGTGGGGTCCGTCTGGACGGGGTCGTGCTGCGGGATCCGGAGGCGGAGATCGACGTCGATGCCTTGCGCGGCAAGGTGCTCGCCGTTGGCAAGCGTCGGTTCGTGCGCCTCGTCTGAGGTCGAGGTTGACGCTCGCGGCACGGCTGCTAGCATGGGCGGTCGGCGTCGGGCCCTCTCTGCGTGTTCTGTTACGCTCGGGTTGGGCGAAGCGTCGCCTCTCGCACCTTGAGAACTGAACAGTGTGTCAACAGCCAGTGCTTTATCCCGTCAGGGGATGGCGCGGTTCGCCGTGCCCATCCGACATCCTGACGGCTGTACTGGATCCGTCCGGTCTCGACCGGGCGGAGCCAGATCGAAGGCCGGCCATGGGCAGTGCCTGCCCCGGTCGGCCGACTCCAACACAGATAGCAACCCTCGGGCCCTCGGGCTCGGGACGTCTCTATCTCTACGGAGAGTTTGATCCTGGCTCAGGACGAACGCTGGCGGCGTGCTTAACACATGCAAGTCGAACGGTGAACCGGGCTTCGGCCCGGGGATCAGTGGCGAACGGGTGCGTAACACGTGGGCAACCTGCCCCAGACACTGGGATAACCCCGGGAAACCGGGGCTAATACCGGATACTCCGGTCGGACCGCATGATCCGATCGGGAAAGCTCCGACGGTCTGGGATGGGCCCGCGGCCTATCAGCTCGTTGGTGGGGTAACGGCCCACCAAGGCGACGACGGGTAGCTGGTCTGAGAGGACGACCAGCCACACTGGAACTGAGATACGGTCCAGACTCCTACGGGAGGCAGCAGTGGGGAATCTTGCACAATGGGCGCAAGCCTGATGCAGCGACGCCGCGTGGGGG
>DASZOO010000004.1:0-2299 GCA_035550775.1 Actinomycetota bacterium
ACGTGAGCAGGGAACCGACCGTGGAGCGAAGGTCGCGTTGTTGAGGCTGGCTCTCGCGGAGATCCGGCGCGCGAAGCTCCGGTTCGGCATGTTGATCGGCGCCGTCGCCCTGCTCGTCTTCCTGATCCTGTTCCAGCAGACCCTCGCGGCGGGACTGCTGGGGTCGTTCACCGGCGGCCTCGAGAACCAATCGGCCGAGGTGCTCGTGTTCAACGCCGACGCCCGAGGTGCCGTCGAGGGAAGCGTCGTGACGCCTGATCACGTGCGTGCCGTCGCCGCGGTCGAAGGCGTGGCCCGGGCGGAGCCGTTCGGAGAAGCGACGCTCACCGCCGACGTCGGCGATCTCGTCGACACGACGGTCTTCGGGTACGTGCTCGGCGGCCCGGGGGAGCCCACGACCCTGGTCGAGGGTCGGCTGCCCGAGCGCGACGGCGAGGCCGTCGCGAGCGACGTCGACGCCGATGCTGGGTTCGGCATCGGCGAGAAGGTCAGGATCGTGCCCGGCGACGTACCGATCGAGATCGTCGGGCTCGCAAGCGACGCGCAGTTCAGCGTGCAGCCCACCGTGTACACGTCCTACGGGACCTATGAGCAGCTCGTCATGGCGGCCAATCCCCAGGCGCCGTCGGTGCTGCCGACGCTCGTCGCCGTGCAGCCCGAACCCGGCGTCGATCCCGAGGCACTCGCGACGTCGATCGACGACGCGGTCGACGGCGTCGACGCGCGTGACGTGGCGACTGCTGTCGCGAACCTCCCGGGCGTCGGGTCGATCACGCAGTCGTTCGTGGTGATCCTGCTGCTCGCGTTCATCGTGGTCGTGCTCGTCACGTGGGTCTTCTTCCTGATCCTCACGGTGCAGAAGACATCGTCGCTCACCCTGCTGCGCGCGGTCGGGGCGAGCACCTGGTTCCTGCTGGCGAACATCGCCGTGCAGGTCTCGATCGTGGCGCTCGCGGGCAGCGCGGTCGCCGCAGGGCTCCTGTGGATCGCGACGCGCGAGGGAAGCGGGGGCCTCGACGTCACGGCCGACCCGAACCTGATCCTGCGCACGGGCGCAGTGATCCTAGTGCTCGCCCTGCTCTCGTCGGTCGCGTCGATGCGCCGCGTCGCCCGGCTCGACCCCGCCGCCGCGACCCTGCCCCAAGCCGGAGGCGGTCTCGCGTGAAGACCGCGTGGAAGGAGCTCATCCGCAGGCCCTCGCGGTTCCTCACGGCTGCCGGTGCCTTGACCCTGATCGTGGTCCTGATCCTGCTGTTGGGTGGACTGCTCGACGGGCTCTACCTCGGCGCCACCCGGGCGCTCGACGCGCAGTCGGCGGGGGTGTTCGCGTTCAGCCGCGAGGCCAACGACTCCTTCTTCCGTTCGAGGATCGACCGATCGGTGCGCGAGCAGGTCCGTGCGGTGCCCGGCGTCGACACCGTGTCCGGTCTCAGCGTCGTCCAACAGCCTCTCCGAGCTCCGGCGGCCGACGAGGTGCTCGACGCCGCGATCTTCGCCTACGAGACACCGAACGAGCGAGTGCCCGCCCCGCCGGCGACGGGGGAGGCATGGTTCGATCGGACGTTCGCCGACGAGGGCATCCGGGCCGGTGACACGGTCGGCGTCGGCTCGAGCCGCACCGAGGTGACGGTCGCGGGATTCGTCGACGGCACCACGTTCCAGCTGCAGGGCGCGGTCTGGATGGACCCAGAGACCTGGAGCACGGTCGTCCGGGAGAACCTGCCCGCCGCCACCCTGGGCGGTGGGGCCTCGCAGGTGTTGCTCGTCACCGAGCGCCCGGGCGTCGATGCCGAGTCGCTCGCCGCGGACATCGGGGAGCAGGTGCCGGGGGTATCGGCCCTCACGAAGCAGGAGGCGATCCTCGGATTGCCCGGTGTGCGGGACCAACAGAACATCTTCGCCGCCATCATCACCGTCACGTTCGTGGTGGCGGGCCTGGTGGTCGCCTTGTTCTTCGCGTTGCTCACGTTGGAACGGGTCGGTCTGTTCGGCATGTTGAAGGCCGTCGGCACGTCCTCGACGTCGATCGCGGCCGGACTCAGCCTGCAGGCCGTGCTGATCGCGCTCGGCGCATTCGTCGTGGGGGGCGCGATCACGCTCGGCTTGGCCGGCGTGATCCCCGGCACGATCCCGCTCGACCTGGAGGTCCGCCGGACGGCGATCACGATCGTCGGACTCATCGTCACCGCGCTGATCGGCAGCGCGATCTCGTTCCGCCGGGTCGTGCGCATCGACCCCGCCACCGCAGTCGGAGGAAGCTGATGCCCGCGTTGACGCTGCAGGACGTTCGCAAGACGTA
>DASZOO010000005.1:0-3788 GCA_035550775.1 Actinomycetota bacterium
GTTCTTCGAGGAGCAGGGGTTCCTCGTCGGCCTCTCGATCGACGGGCCACGTGACGTGCACGACACCTACCGCGTCGACCGAGGGGGCAAGGGGTCGTTCGACCGCGTGATGGCCGGCCTCGACGTTCTCCGCCGGCACGACGTCGCGTGGAACGCGCTGACGACGGTCCACGCCGAGAACCACGATCGCGGGCTCGAGGTGTACCGCTTCCTTCGTGACGAGTGCGGGGCTCGGTTCATGCAGTTCATCCCGATCGTGGAGCGCACGACCGCCGAACAGCTGCCGATCGCGAACGAGGGGTGGGGGGCGCGCACACGGAGCCGCCCCCTCTACCGCCAGGAGGGGAACCTCGTGACGGAGCGGTCGGTGCCGCCCGGGGGCTACGGGCGGTACCTGATCGATGTCTTCGAGGAGTGGAAGCGTCACGACGTCGGGGATGTGTTCGTGCAGATGTTCGACGTGGCGCTCGCGAACTGGTTCGGGGAACCGCCGGGTTTGTGTGTGCACTCGGAGACCTGCGGGCTTGCCCTCGCGCTCGAGCACACCG
This sequence comes from Actinomycetota bacterium, assembly GCA_035550775.1. GTDB lineage: Bacteria > Actinomycetota > UBA4738 > UBA4738 > HRBIN12 > JAOUEA01. The sequence goes on from DASZOO010000005.1 coordinate 549, forward strand.
GCGACCTTTACTCGTGCGACCATTTCGTCGAGCCCGAGCACAAGCTCGGGAACATCCGGGAGGACCGGATGATCGACCTGATCGTGCTCCCGCAGCAGCGGGCCTTCGGGCAGGCGAAACGGGAGTCGCTGCCCCGGTACTGCCGGGAGTGCGACGTCCGATTCGCCTGCCACGGCGGCTGTCCGAAGGACCGGTTCGCGGCCACGCCCGACGGGGAGCCTGGACTCCACTTCCTGTGCCCGAGCTACCAGTCGTTCTTCCGGCACATCCGCCCCACGATGGAGGCGATGTGTGAGCTGCTGCGCGCCGACCGCGCGCCGGCCGAGATCGTCGCGATCACCCGGGCCGAGGACGCGCGCCGCGGCCGCAACGAGCCCTGCACGTGCGGCTCCGGCCGCAAGTGGAAGCAATGCCACGGCGACGCAGCCTAGCCTTCGACCCGTGCGGCGGTCGCGCATGAGCGTGAACCGGACCTCGCGGATCGGGTTCATCCTCATCGGCTGATGGGCGCGGACGTACGTGTTGGCAAAGTACCGTTAGGTGACCGACGGAGAGGGAACGCGGGGAAACTGTCCGAGCGGAGGAGCAGGCCGATGACGAAGCCGTACGAGGGCAAGGTCGATGTCGACATCCGGCGGTCGACGCCGGACTGGGAACCGTTCCTCGCGCCTCGCGCTCCCGAGGGCGCGCCGAACGTCCTGATGATCGTGTGGGACGACGTGGGTTACGGGGCGATGGACGTGTTCGGCGGCCCGATCGAGACCCCGACGATGCGCCGGATCGCCGATGCGGGGCTCAGGTACTCGAACTTCCATACGACTGCTCTGTGCTCGCCGACCCGAGCGTCGCTGCTCACAGGGCGCAACGCCACCACGAACGGCATGGCGACCATCGCCGAGTTCTCGGCCGGGTTCCCGGGGATCTCCTGCCGGATCCCGTTCGAGAACGGCTTCCTGCCGGAAGTGCTCGCCGAGCACGGATACAACACGTACGCCGTTGGGAAGTGGCACCTGACGCCGGGTGAAGAGACCGACCTGTCGTCGTTCAAGGGACGCTGGCCGCTCGGACGAGGGTTCGAGCGCTTCTACGGGTTCCTTGGGGGCGAGTCGAACCAGTGGTATCCGGACCTCATCTACGACAACCACCCGGTCGACCAGCCCGCCCAGCCGGAAGACGGCTACCACCTCTCGAAAGACCTGACCGACAAGGCGATCGAGTTCATCCGAGACTCCAAGGTCGTGGCGCCCGACAAACCGTTCCTCATGTACTTCGCTCCCGGGTGTGGCCACGCGCCGCACCATGTCTTCAAGGAATGGTCGGACAGGTACGAGGGACGGTTCGACCAGGGCTACGAGGCGATCCGCGAGCAGATCCTCGCGAAGCAGCAGGAGCTGGGCCTGCTCCCGGTCGACGTCGAGCTGAGCCCGATCAACCCACACGGCGAGCCGGCGGTGACCGGGCCGGACGGGCAGCCATGGCCGGTGCTCGACACGGTCCGCCCGTGGGATTCGCTCACTCCGGACGAGCAGCGGCTGTTCGCACGGATGGCCGAGGTCTTCGCGGGGTTCGTCTCCTACACCGACGACCAGATCGGACGCCTGATCGACTTCCTCGAGGAGTCGGGCGAGCTCGAGAACACGATCGTGGTCGTGGTCTCGGACAACGGTTCGAGCGCCGAGGGCGGTCCGAACGGCTCCTTCAACGAGTGGCGGTTCTTCAACGGACTGCCGGACACGACCGAGGAGAACCTGCCGCACATCGACGAGCTCGGCACGCCGCAGAGCTACAACCACTACAACACCGGGTGGGCGTGGGCGTTCGACACGCCGTTCCCGTACTGGAAGCGTTGGGCGGGCTACGAGGGCGGCATCGCGGACATGTGCGTCGTCTCGTGGCCGAAGGGCATCGCCGCACGCGGCGAGGTGCGCGACCAGTACGTGCACGCCGTCGACGTCGTCCCGACGATCTACGACCTCCTCGGCATCGAGCCGCCCGAGGTGCTGAAGGGCTACACGCAGAGCCCCATCGAGGGCGAGAGTTTCGCGGGCTCGTTCGGCGATGCCGGCGCGCCGGGCCGAGAGACGCAGTTCTACGCGATGCTCGGCCAGCGAGCGATCTACCACCAGGGTTGGCTCGCGTGCACGTTGCACCCGCCGATCTCGGGCTGGGGAAACTTCGAGAAGGACGTCTGGGAGCTCTACGACCTGAGCTCCGACCGCGCCCAGTCGCGCAACGTCGCCGACGAGCACCCGGACAAGCTCGAGGAGCTCAAGGGGCTGTGGTTCTACCACGCCGGCATCTCGAACGGGCTGCCGCTCGACGACCGCTCGCCGCTCGAGATTGTCATGTCCCCGCGTCCGCAGCCGTCGAAGCCGCGCGACCGCTACGTCTACTACCCGAACACCGCCGACGTCCCCGAGTCCGTGGGCGTCAGGATCACGGGTCGCTCGTACACGATCGCGGCGGGCGTCGACGTCGAGGCGGACGACGCCCAGGGCGTGCTGTTCGCACATGGAGGCGTCGCCGGCGGACACGCGCTGTTCATCAAGGACCGGAGGCTCCACTACCACTACAATTGGATCGGCACCGAGATCCACAAGATCGCTTCCGAGAGCGAGATCGAGTCGGGCAGGCACGTGTTCACGGCCGAGTTCAAGATGGAGGGCAAGAGCGAGGACCTACGGAAGCCGGGCTTCCCGGGAACGCTCACCCTGTACGTCGACAACGAACCGGTGGGCAAGGGCGCCGTGGTGACGCAACCGGGCGCGTTCTGCCTCGTCGGTGACGGCATCTGCGTCGGGCGCGACAGCGCCTCCCCGGTGACGCCCGAGTACGCATCGCCGTTCGCCTTCACGGGCGGCACGATCGACCGGGTGGTCGTCGATGTCTCCGGCGAGGCCTACCTCGATCACGAGCGAGAGGTCATGGCCTGGATCATGCGCGACTGATCCCTTCGGTCGAGCCAGGGCAGGGCTGCGCTTCCCCCCGATGGGGGGATGCAGCCGCGGGCGCGACCTGGCATCCTGCAGGTTCGGAACGTGCGCGCCGGATCTCGGCGCGGTCGAAAGGAGGCCCCGTGAGCGATACCGACGTCGAGCTCGGCCCGATCGACTACATCGTCGTGGAATGGCCGGCCGGCACGCAGCCGAGCGGCGAGGGCATGCCGCTCCTCGTCGACCTCGTGGATCGCGGTCTGATACGGATCCTCGACCTGGCGTTCGTGAGGAAGGACGACGACGG
>DASZOO010000006.1:0-7496 GCA_035550775.1 Actinomycetota bacterium
TGAGCGAAGTACCCTGCCCGCCGACATGTCCGCCGACATCGCGCTGCTCCGACGGATCGACGCCTACCTGGATGCCGCTCCCAGGACCGGCGCACGGGCGGAGACGATCGGCCCGTTCACGCTGTTCATCAACGAGGGACACGGATGGCGCTACTACGCGCGCCCCACGCCCGGCGCGGACGGAACGACGGCCGAGGCGATCCAGCGGGTCCGGGGTCGCCAGCGTGCCCTCGGCCAGCCCGAGGCCATCGAATGGATCGGAGAGCTCGCGCCCGGCCTCGGCGCCGCGACTGCCGCCGACGGCATGCTGGTCGTCGACCACCCGCTGATGGTGCTCTCCACCGACGCCCTTGCGGATCGCCCGCCGGTCGAGGGGGTCGAGGTGGAGATCGTGGACCCTGACGACGATCTCGCCGCGCTGAGCGCGGTGGCGGAGGTCGGGTTCGCCTCGCCAGGCACCGCCGTGGGAACGGCGAACGCCGCCGACGCGGCCTCGGCGGCGGCGAGGCAGCCGGCGGAGACGATCGCGTTCCAGCGTGGCCGCATGCTGGCCGGGCTCACGATCGCGTCCGCGGCGCGCGTCTCGGGCGTGATCGCCGCCGTGGGCTGGCACCAGCCCCTCGACGGCGCCAGCGAGATCGTCGGCGTGGCGACGCTGCCCGCGTACCGGCGACGGGGTCTCGGGAGCGCCGTGACCGCCACGCTGGTCGCCGACGCCCTCGATCGGGGGGTTCGCACGGTGTTCCTGTCGGCCGATGACGACGACGTCGCACGCGTCTACGCGCGGGTCGGGTTCCGGCGGGTGGGCACGGCCTGCGCCGCATCGGTGCCGAGGCCCTGACCCGTCAGGCGGGAACGGCCCGGAAGGCCTCGACGGGCTCGGCGACCCCATTGAGGTCGAGCGCGCCCAACGGGTCGAACGCGACCGGCGTGTCGCCGGCCTCCTCCACCACCTCGCGCGTCACGATCACCTCGCTCGGTCCGGCCACCCCGGACAGCCGCGCCGCGAGGTTCACCGTGCGGCCGAACACGTCGCCGTCGCGCATCACGACCGGTCCCGCGTGCAGCCCCACGTGGGCCGGCGGCAGGCCCGCCGGCTCGACCGCACCCACGGCCTCGAGCGACGCGGCGACGCCCTCCGCAGCGCCGTTGAACAGGAACATCACGCCGTCGCCGAGGAACTTCACCGCCTGGCCGCCGTGGCCGCGCGCGATCCGCTGCATGAGCGTGGCGTGGGTGGTGGCGAGCTCCGCGGCGTGCTCGTCGCCGTGCTCCTCGGTGAGGCGCGTGTAGCCGGAGAGGTCGACGAACCCGATCGCCGGCGGGCGTTCCAAGCGGCGGGTCAGCCCGGCTTCCTCGATCGAGAGCTCGACGTGCTCCACGAGATCGCCCGTCCAGGCGATCTCCTGCATGCGGTGGTAGAGGGAGAGCAGATGCCGATCCATCAGCGGCAGCACGGCCTGGCCGAACGCCTCGCCTCCTTCCAAGACCTGGCGCTGGGTCGCCCCGGCGCGCTGGGTCGGCACGTCCACGTACTCATGCCACAGCTGGGTCTCGGTCCGGGTGATCCGGCGCAGGGCGTCCCCGTACACGCGCACCATGCCGAGCAACGCCTCCGGGTCGAAGCCGGCCTGCAACGCGACCGACATCACGGGCAGCACCTCGAGCTCGTCGGTGCGCGGGGAGTCGGTCGGAGCCGCGGGAGCGAGCCCCAGCGCGTCGCGCACGCGTTCGAGGAACTCGATCGATATCCCCCATCGCTCCGCCTCGTCGGCGAACGTGGTGCTCGATCGCTCTCCCCAGCGCGAGTAGTACGGCAGATCGAGGGGAGAGAGCGTCAGGAAGCCGGTGCGGTGCGCCTGCGCGATGTCGTCGAGCTCGATGCCCGCGGCGACGCACGCCTCGATGAGCTGCACGCGCCGGACGTCTCCGATGGAATGTGCCGGGGCGTCCCCGGGCTCGCCGTCGGTTGCGCCGATCAGACCCTCGTCTCGCAGACGTTGCACGAACCGGGGTTCCGCGCCTGCGCGACGGATGACCTCCTCCAGCGTCAGTCGCCCGCCATCCATTGCCGCATCATCGCGGGAGGTCGTACGTGGAGTCCAGGCGAGGTCGCTGCCGCCCGGCCGAGCGCGGAGTCACTCGACGTCGCGGACCATCGTGACGACGATGCCCACCGCGAGAGCGATCGCGAGGTAGAGCGCCATCAGCAGGCCGGACACGAGCGGTGAGAAGAGATCGACCGTGCCGGTCTCCGTGAGCGAGGTCGTGAGCCCGGTGAAGGGGAGCCACTTGACCGCACGGGGAAGGAGCGCGCCCAGGACGGACTCGACGACGAGCGCCCACCCCAGCACGCCCAGGATCGCGACCAGCTGACTGCGCAACGCGGCGCCGACGGCAGCGCCCATCGCCGCGGAGAAGGCCGACCCGGCACCCACCGCCGCGATCGCCACGATCACCGACGAGCCGAAGGGGACGGCATCGCCCTTCGCGGCGAACGTGACCGCCGCCGCCAGGAGCGGGATCGACCCCCCGATCAGGCCGAACACGAAGCCCGCGACCCCTGCTCCGATCGTCTTCGCCACCACCACGGGCCACCGGGTGGGGGTCGCGAGGAACGTCCCGGACAACGTGCGATGACGGTGTTCGGTCGTCATCGTGGTCGCGCCGAGCACCAGCGCGAACACGCCGACGATCGAGCCGGTGGCGATGAACCCGCGCAGGTCCTCGACCGTCTCGATCGGCGTGATGCCTGCCTCACGGCCCTCCGGTGAACCGGCGATCGCCAACGTCGCCACCACGCCGAGCATGACGAGTCCCACCCCCCCGAGCAGGAGCCCGATCCAGAAGCGGGTCGTGCGAACCTTCGCGACCTCGATGGCGATCAGCCCGATCACGAGCGTTCCTCCGGGGGTGGCGGGATCGCCGGGGCCTCGTCGGGTGGCGGCTCGCCGCCCGTGAGTTGCAGGAACGCCTGCTCGAGCGAGGCCGCCCGCCCGCGGAGCTCGTGCAGCACGACTCCTTCGGCCGACGCGATCTCCCCCACCCGCTCGATCGGGAGGGAGGCGACCGAGAACGATGATGGATCGTCCCCGTCGGCGATCGTGCCACCGGCTTCCCGAAGCGCCTGACGCAGCCTTGGGGCGTCGGGGGAGCGCACGACCACGTCCTGGGCCACCGCGGACGTGATGGCCTCGACCGGACCCTCCCGCACCAGACGGCCACGATCGATCACGACGAGGCGGTCGACGGTCTGCGCCATCTCGGCGAGCAGGTGGCTCGAGACGAGCACGGATCGTCCGGCGTCGGCGTAGGCCCGCAGGAAGCCGCGGAGCCAGGCCACGCCGGCCGGATCCAGCCCGTTGCCCGGCTCGTCGAGCACGAGCACCTCGGGGTCGCCCAGCAGGGCCGTGGCCAAACCGAGCCGCTGGCGCATCCCGCTCGAGTAGCCTCCCACGCGCCGGTCCGCGTACTCCCCCATCGCCACCTGGTCGAGCACCGCGCCGATCCTCCCGGGATCCAACCGTCCCGATCTGGCCGCGATGCGCAGATGCGCGCGCCCCGTGCGCCCGGGGTGGAAGCCGGTGCTCTCGAGCAACGCGCCGACCCGGGCGGTCGGGCGGTCGAGCGAGGCGTATCGCCGGCCCAGCACCCGCGCCTCGCCCTCGGAGGGCGCCGCCAGGCCGAGCACCACGCGCAGCGTCGTCGTCTTGCCCGCCCCGTTGGGACCGAGGAACCCGGTGACCCGACCGTGCGGCACGGTGAACGACAGGTCGTCCACGGCGGTGAGCTCCCCGAACCGCTTCGTGAGGCCGACGACCTCGATCGCGGGCTGCAGTGCGGCGGTCGCGCTCATCCGCGGAGGATCGTCGCCCTCCACGCTCGGACGCCATCGTCCCCGAGGTTCGTCTCGAAGACCGTCGGGACGACCTCCAGGACCTGCCAACCATGTGCGAACGTGGCCCGGACCTCGGCCTCGCTCACCCGGCGCGGGCCCCATCCGGGTGGCTCCTCGTCGCTGAAGCACAGCAGGTGCAGCACGCCCCCCGCCTCGAGCGCGTCGCCCAGGCTGGCCGCATACACCGGGCGCTCGTGGTCGTCGAGCACGTGGAACAGGCCGCAGTCGAGGGCCGAGCCGAAGCGGCGACCCAGACCCCCGACGCCGAACACGTCCGCGACGAGGAAGTCGATCCCCGACAGGGCGCGTTCACGCGCCTTGTCCATCGCCTTGCCGATCGCACGCGGCGAGGCATCGATCCCGAGGACCTCGAGGCCGCTCGCGGCGAGCTCGAGCGCGTTCTCGCCCGTGCCGCAGCCGACGTCGACCACCGGCGAGCGGAAGGCGCCCGCCTCGGCGAGCGCCACGACCTCACGCTGCGCACGCCCGATGTCCCACGGTGGGACGCCGATGTACGCGTCGTCGAATCCGCCGCTGCTCGGATAGTCGGGGGCCCGCAGACTCATGGGTGGCAACCCTAGCCGGTCCCGACCGTTCGAGCGATACGGTTGGGCGTCCGACGGAGACCGGGGGGAACGATGAGCGACGAACGCTACGAGCGAGGCCGGGAGCGGTTCCTCGAGGTGCACGACGAGAAGGCACTCGCGGCGGTCGTGGGCCTCGGTGACCTCGGACGCCTGATCGTGGAGACGGTCTACGGCGACGTCTACACGCGGCCCGGGCTGTCCACGCGCGACCGGGAGCTCGCGGCGGTGGCCGCGCTCGTCGCGCTCGGACGCTCGTCGCAGATCCCCCAGCACCTGCGTGCCTCGTTGAAGGCCGGCCTCAGTGCCGAGGAGCTCGCCGAGGTGATCCTGCAGACGGCCACGATCGCCGGATTCCCCCCCGCCATGAACGCGATGTCGACCCTGAGAACCGTCGTCGGTCAAGGGACGGCCTGACATGCCGGTGATCGAGATCGCCACCCTGCCCCCGGCGAACGGCATCGACGTGCCGAGCGCCCTCGGAGACGTGGCCACCGAGGTCGCCGGCTACCTCGACGAGGATCCGCGCGGCACCTGGGCGATCCACCAGCCGATCGCGCCGGGGAGCTACGCGGAGGGTCGGGACGCGCCGACGACCCAGCCGGCCGCGACGCATCCCGCGATCGTGCGCGTGCTCGCGGCTCGGGGACCGGACGAGGTCGCGAGCCTGTTGGAAGTCGTCGGCAGGGCGGTCGTCCGGGCCTTCGGGCTGGAAGAGGGCAACGTCTTCGTTCGGTTCGAACGCGCCGATCCCGGCCGCATGTACTGGGGATGACCGGCGGGCTCCGGGGTCGTCGGAGCCTCGGTCGGCGGGGCCGGGTGGACAGTGTCCGTCGCCGAACGTCACGATGGTGGCCGGAGGTGTTCGCGATGACCGACCAGCCATTGCCCGGCCCGAGCGACCGATCGCTGCGCGATCGCGCGCTCGAACGCATCAAGAAGAAGCAGGAGTTCCACGTCCATCTGCTGGCCTACGTGCTGGTGAACGCGTTCCTCGTGGTGATCTGGGCCGTCTCGGGAACCGACAACTTCTTCTGGCCCATCTTCTCGCTGCTCGGGTGGGGCATCGGGCTCGCCTTCCATGCCTGGGACGCCTACCGGGAGAACGAACCGACCGAGGAGCAGATCCAGCGCGAGATGGACCGTCTTCGCAAGACCGGTTAGCCGGTCGGTCGGCGCCGGTCGCGCTCTGCGAACCACGGTCTATCCTGACCTCGGTGTCACTCCTCCACATCCGCGACGACCTGCCCGGGCTCAGGGCTCCCGTGCTGATCGGCGCGTTCGACGGATGGATCGACGCGGGCGGGGCGGCATCGGCCGCGGCGGAACGGGTGGCCGACGGCGCCGAGGTCGTCGCGACCGCCGACGGCGACGCGCTGTTCGACTACCGGTCGCGCCGGCCGGTGCTCGACGTGGTCGACGGCACGCTGGCTCACCTCGACTGGCCGCGCATCGCGATCTCACACAAGGCGGGCGAGGGCCGCGACCTGTTGGTGCTGCACGGTCCCGAACCCGACTTCCGGTGGCGAGAGCTCGGGGAGCAGGTGGTGGAGACCGCGGTGCGGCTCGGGGTCGTGGAGTGGGTGAGCCTCGGCGCGGTGCCGGCGGCGGTGCCGCACACGCGTGCCGTGCACGTGTTCGGCACGGCGTCGTCCGAGGGCCTGCTGCACGACGACGTCGAGCAGGGGCCACAGGGGCTACTGCGGGTGCCGGCGGCAGCGTTGTCGGTGATCGAGTCCGCCGTGGCGAGCGCCGGCGTCCCGACGGTCGGGTTCTACGCGCAGGTTCCGCACTACGTCGGCGGGGCCTACGCCTCGGGCGCGATCGCTCTGCTCGAGCACCTGGGCCGGCACGTCGGCGTCGACCTCGACCTCGGCGACCTTCCCGAGGACGCCCTCGACCAACGCCGGCGGCTCGACGCCGCGGTGGGAGACGACGACGACGCCCGCGAGTACCTGGAGCGGTTGGAGGCGATCGCCGGCCAGGAGCAGGTGCCCTCGGGTGACGAGCTCGCTTCGGAGATCGAGCGCTTCTTGCAGAGCGAAGCAGGGGGCGAGGAACCCCCGCGGCTCGGCTGAGCGACCGGGGGAGCTTCCACGATCGTCAGCGCGTCGTGAACACGACGACGCCCGCGAGCAGGACCGAGACCTCCACGAGTTGGTTCGCGGCACCGAGCAGATCGCCGTTGATGCCACCCATCTTCCGTCGGGCGATCGCCCAGGCCAGCAGGCATGTGAGGGCGGCGGCCACGAGCGGGAGCCAGGCCCACCGGCCGAATCCGACCGATGATGCGCCGCAGGTGACGATCGCGACGGCCCATCCGGCCGGGCGGGGCGGTCCCGCGAGCGTGACCAGCCCCTGAGATGCCGGCGGCAACGCCTGCAGGAGCCAGAGCGACGACGCGCGCGCGAGCACCATGGCGGGAACGAGCGTGGCGGCGAACGCCGGCACGGTCATCGGCTCGAGGGCCAGGTACTTCGTGGCGAACAGCGCGATCAGCGCCATCGTGCCGTAGGTGCCCAGCCGAGCGTCGTGCATGATTCGCAGACGCTCCTCGGCCGTGGGGCCGCCCCACAACCCGTCCGCCGAGTCGGCGAATCCATCCTCGTGGAACGCGCCCGTCGCGAACACCATGACCCCGATCGCCGCGACGGTGGCGAGGGACGCGCCGACCCATGGCTCGAACGACCACCGGATGCCGACGCCGATGCCGGCCAGCAACACGCCGACGGCCGGGAACGCCCCCGCCGCCCGGCGCAGGTCGCCGGGCTCGAAGCGCACGCGCACCGGGATCCGAGTGAGGAACTGCACGGCGACGCCGGCGAGCCGCACCCACTCGAGCGGGCCCCGCCCTCCGACGTCCGACCCGCGGGGCGTCGTCACCCGAGGCCCCATTCCTCGAACGTGGCCACGTCGTTCACGGCCGCGACCGCCAGGCGCAGGATCGGCACGGCGACCAAGGCCCCGCTCGCCTCGCCGAGTCGCAACCCGAGGTCGACGAGCGGCTCCTTGCC
>DASZOO010000007.1:0-1543 GCA_035550775.1 Actinomycetota bacterium
GACTACGTCGAGGGCATCGACCGAGGGGTCGAGGGCCTTCGGGTCGGGGTGCTCGCCGAGGCGTTCGGCGAAGGCGTGGAGCCCGACGTCGCGGCGTCGGTCCGTGCCGGGGTCGATCGCCTCGCGGCGCTCGGCGCCGAGACCGGGGAGACGACCCTGCCGCACGCCGAGTACGCGCTGAGTGCGTACTACCTGATCGCGCCGAGCGAGGCTTCCTCGAACCTGGCCCGCTACGACGGGGTGCGCTACGGGCTGCGCGTCGACGGCGACGACTCGATCGAGATGATGTCCCGCACCCGCGGCGAGGGGTTCGGGCCCGAGGTGAAGCGGCGCATCATGCTCGGCACGTACGCGCTCTCCGCGGGCTACTACGAGGCGTACTACGGGCAGGCGCAGAAGGTGCGCACGTTGATCCTTCGTGACTACGCTGCCGCGTTCGAGCGGTTCGACGTGCTCGTGTCGCCGACGTCGCCGACGACCGCGTTCCCGATCGGAGCGAAGGCCGACGATCCGATGGCGATGTACCTGAACGACATCTTCACGATCCCGGCGAACCTCGGCGGGGTTCCCGCGATCAATGTGCCGTGCGGGCTGGACTCGAACGGGCTGCCGATCGGCCTGCAGCTCACCGCGACGGCGCTCGACGAGACGACCTTGTTCCGCGTCGCCGCCGCCTTGGAGTCAGACCTCGCGCTCGAGCTGCGACCTCCGCTCCTCAGCGCCGCCTGAGCCGGCCCGAACGTCAGGTTCGGCGATGCCCGCTTCGACCGATCCCTCGACTTCGTCGCCGGGTGCTCGCGTAGCACCGCTGCTCGACGAGACGATCAACGCGACCGACGCGAGCACGATCGCGCCGCTCACGAAGATCCGTCCGGTCAGGGCCTCGTCGAGCACGATCACGCCGAGCGTGACCGCGACGATCGGGTTCACGTAGGCGTAGGTCGAGACCAGCGTCGTGCGCACGTTCCGCAGCAGCCAGAGGTAGGCGCTGAAGCCGACGAAGGAGCCCGCGACGATCAACCACGCGAGACCGAGCCATGACGACGTCGTGATCGAGCTCACGTCGAGGTCGGATCCTTCCCCGATCGCCAGCGCGACGGCGAGGATCACGGCGCCGCCGACGACCTGCTGCATGCCACTGCCGAGCAGCGGCGCCTTCGGCAGCGGTGCCGTGCGCGCGTACAGCGAGCCGACCGTCCAACACAGGGTGGCGGCGACGGCGACGAGCATGCCGCCGACCGGTACCCCGGCGCCCGCGCTCCCGGACACGAGCAGGGCGGCGCCGCCGAACCCTCCGATCAGACCCACGACGACCTTCCAGCCGAGCGGGGCCGCTCGGAACACGACCCGGTCGAAGAACGCGAGCCACAGCGGGATCAGGGCGATGATCAGCGAGACGATGCCGGTCGGCGTGCCCATGTTCTCCGAGACCGCCACGAGCGCGTTCCCGCCGAGCAGCAGGAAGATGCCGACGATCCCCGCCGCTCGCCACTGCCTCGGCGTCGTCCGCTCCCCGGTGCGGAACGACGTCCACGCGAACAGC
>DASZOO010000008.1:0-33170 GCA_035550775.1 Actinomycetota bacterium
TTGCCCTCTTCCTCGGCCCAGTTCCGCAGCGTGGCGCCCAACCCCTCGAGTCGGATCACCTCGTCGTCGACGGTCTCCTCGGCGACCACGTCGATGTGCACGCGGTTCTTGCCCGCCTTGGGCTCGGGCACCTCGGTGAAGAACAGCACCGGCAGCCCCGGAGGCTCGTCATCGGGCGGCTCCACCATGACGCTGGGGTCGTCCTCGGGGTCGGCGACGCCCTTGGCGGCGAGCCGTTCGATCTCGTCGGTGTCGTAGGGAGCCACCCGCCAACCGAGCGCGGCCGCCCAGAACCGCGCGAGCGGTGCGGCGTCCTCGCAATCGAAGACGATCGCATCGATGCGCACGACGCGAGACTACGCGGCTCGGCGGCTCGAGACCATCCGCTCCCACGACGCTCGGGAGCCGGTGGCCCGCCGCGCGGCCTCCGACGCGTTAGCCCCGGAGCCGGAGCCCGAACGCCTCACGGCACTGCTCGAGCAGCAGGTCGGCGCGCTGCTTGGTTCCCGTGACCTCTTCGAGGAGCGCGTCGCGCCGAGCCTCGTCCTTCAGCGATGTCGCGTTGATCTCCACGTTGGCCTTGGCTCCCAGCACCGCGGCGTAGAGCATCGCCGCGGCGGACATCCCGTCGCTCGCCGCGTTCGGGTTCCCCATGGCGGTCGCATCCTCCGCCAGCTCCATCAGGTCGACGGCCCGCCGCGCGATCTCCAGCGGCACCCCCGCCGCCCCCTCGAGCCCCCGCTGGATGGCCTCGGCGCGCGATGCCTTCTCGACGTCGGTCTCCTTCGGCAGGCGGAGCGCCGCCATCACCGCGTCGAACGCCTCCGCGTCGCGGTCGCCCAGCGAGATGAACTCGATGCGAGCCTCGTCGGCACGCTCCACCATCGCCCGCATGCGTTCCTCGAGGTCCTCGAAGCCCGGCTTGCCGTGCGTGAGCCGCCCGACCATCGCGATCAGGGCGGCCCCGGTGGCACCCGCGACGGCTGCCGCCGCCCCGCCGCCGGGGGTCGGCTCCCTGGAGCCCATCGCCTCCAAGAAGGCGCCGACCTTCATCTCGTCGAACCGTGAGTCGCTCATCGTCCGCTCTCCTCGTCGCCGTCGACGTGCACGAGACGTTCCAACACCTGTCGATCCGGGTCGAATCCGGCGAGCCGCAGGTGTGGTGGATCGTCGGCCTGGAGGGCCGACTCGGGCACGAGGCCGACGATCTCCGAATCGGTCACGGCCATGCCGTGCTCTCCCGCGAGCGCCGCCACCTCGTCGTACGCAGCCCGCAGGCCGGTGACCTCGTGGTCTACGAGGTTCATCGACACGGTCACGACGCCGCCGCGATCGGGCACCGCGAAACCGATCGCTCGCACCGCCGGGAGCCCCCCTCCCGATTCGCGCACGGCCCTCGCGATCGCTCGGGCCGTCTCGACGTCGGTGCCGTCGAGGTAGACGTTGAACGCGATGAGCGGTTTGCGAGCCCCGACCGCTGTGGCCCCGGCTCGTTCGATCGCATGCGGGCCGAAGTCGGGAAGGCGCTCCCCCCGCGCGACCGCGTCGCGGAGCCCCTCGTACTCGCCGCGGCGCACGTCGGCGAGGGAGGCGCGCTCGGGGACGAGCGCCGCGCGGTCATAGAGGTACACGGGCAGCTCCAGCCGCTCGGCGAGCTCGCGCCCGAAATCGCGTGCGAGCTCGATGCACGCGTCCATCGAGACCGCGCGCACAGGCATGAACGGGATCACGTCGGCCGCGCCCATGCGCGGATGGCCGCCACGATGCTTCCGCATGTCGATCAGGTCCACGGCGGTGGCGGCGCCGGCCATGGCGCTCGCACGGACGGCCGGAGCGTGGCCGAGCACGGTGGTGTCGAGACGGTTGTGGTCGGGGTCCGCTTCCGCGAAGACGACCCGAGCGCCGGGCACGTGCAACGCGTCGACGATCGCATCGATCACGTCGGCGCGCCGTCCCTCGCTGAAGTTCGGGATCGCGCCGACCAGCTCATCCTCCATCGGGTCAGCATAGGCAAGGGCGGAGGTCTCCCTCCGCCCTCGGATGGTCAGCGCCCCTGCCGGACTACGCGCGGGGACGCTCCTTCTTCGGATCGAGGAGCGACAACACCTCGACCGTGGCAGGAGCCGTCCCCGACTCCACGGCGACCTCGACCTTCTCCCCGTCGGTCGCGACGTCGGCGTCGAGGATGGCCAGCCCGATCGTTCCGAGCCTCGGCGAGACCGCCGGCGAGGTCACGACGCCGACCGCGCGTCCGTCCTTCGTCACCGCCGCTCCGTAGTCGGGGGCCGCGTCGCCCTCGATCTTGAGGGTCTTGAAGCGTTTCGGCGGGTTCTTCCCACGCTCGGCGAGCGCCGCCGCGCCGACGACCTCCGTGTCGGTCCTGATGAACCGGTCCATCGACAGATCCCAGGGCGAGATCTCACCCGGCTGGTAGTCGATCGCGATGATGATCAGACCGACCTCGGAGCGCGCGAGGTCGATCGCCGTCAGCCCGAAGGGGGTGGCCCCGGCAGCGATCAAAGCGTCCCATACCCCTTGCGCGTCCTCGGGCGCCACGACCACCTCGTAACCCTTCTCGCCGCTGAACCCGGTGCGGAGCACCCACGCGTCGGCTCCCGCCACGGTGGTCTTCTCGGGCCAGAACCGGAAGTACCCGAGCTCCCCCAGGTCGCGGCCGGTCAAGGGCTGCAGGGTCGCCTGGGAGGTCGGGCCCTGCACGGCGATCATCGCGTAGTCGTCGGTCCGGTGCTCGATGGTCGCGTCGAGCCCGTCGGCCGTCTCCCGGAACCAGTCCTCGATGCCGGCCGTGTTGATCATCACCAGGAAGTGATCGTCGGCGAGCTTGTAGACGTTCCCGTCGTCGACCATCAGTCCGTCGGCGTCGACGAACGCGCCGTAGCGCACCGAGCCCTCCCGCATGCCCTCGATCGAGTTCGTGAACCGACGCTGGATCAGCCGGCCGGCATCGGGACCCGTCACCTCGTACTTGCACGTCGAGTAGAGGTCCCAGATGCCGGTGCCCGTCCGCACGGCCTCGTACTCGGCCATCGGATCGCCGCCCTCGTGCATGGCCCAGGGGTAGCCGTCCTCCCAGATCACCTCGGCGTTCTGCGACATGTGCCAGTCGTGCAGCGGCGAGCGCTTGTCCTCGGTCATGCGACTGCTCCTCTCATCGTTCGAGTTGTCTCGTGTGGACCGCTCGCGTCAGGCTCGCGGGCGTCGTTTCGCGGGGTCGTACACGGCGAGCACGTCGACCGTGCCGCCGACCGTGGTGCCGTCGGGCATGGCGACCTCGACCGATGTGCCGGGTGAGGCCACGTCGGTGCGCAGGATCGCGAGCCCCAGCGGACCGAGCAACGGGCTCGTCGCCGGGCTCGTCAACACGCCGGCCTCCTCGTCGGCGGCGGTCACCGTCGCCCCGTACTCGGGAAGGGTCTCGCCCTCGAGCCGGATCGTCACGAAGCGGTTCGGCGGATCGGGCGCGATCGCTCTCAGGTGCTCCTTGCCCATGAACTCCCCGTCGCCTCCGAGCGCGACCAGCCGGTCGAGCCCGAGGTCGTACGGGGTGCGCGTGTGGGGCTCGTAGTCGTAGTCCGTGACGATCATGCCGGTCTCGACGCGTACGGGTTCGATGATGTCGACCCCGTACGGGCTGGCGCCGGCTCCCTCGACCGCCTCCCACACCGCCGTCGCGTGTTCGGGCCGCAGGAACAGCTCGTAGCCGAGCTCGCCCGAGAACCCGGTGCGCGAGAGCCAGACGGGAGCGCCGCCGACCGTCACCGGGTCGGGGAAGAACGTGAAGTACCGCAGCTCGTCGACATCGCCGCCGGTCACGATCGAACGGACCAGATCGCGGCTCTTCGGTCCTTGGATCTGCATGCTGGGCAGCTCCGGAGCGATGTAGGCGATCTCGACCTCGAGCCCCTTCGTGGCCTCGGCGAAGTAGTCCGCGCGCTCGTTGCCGTTGGTGCACACCCACAGCCGGTCGCCCGAGTGCCGGAACACGGTGCCGTCGTCGACCACCATGCCGTCCTCGTCGACGAACGCCCCGTAGCGGACCTGGCCGTCGCGCATGCCCACGATGTCGTTCGTGTGCACACGCTGGGCGGCCTCGACCGCCTCGGCGCCGCGGAACTCCCACTTGTTCAAGGGCGAGAGATCCCACATGCCGACGCCCTCACGCACGGCTCGGTATTCGGCGTCGACGTCGCCGTAGTTCGTGACCCAGAGCCAGCCGGCTTCCTCCATGAAGCCTGCCGCCTTGGTGGACGTGATCGCGTGGAACGCGGTTTCCCTGCTCTGACTCACCCGTGCCTCCTCGTGCGACGCTCGTCCGAAACCGGGGACGGGCGAGCATCGCGACCTGGACCGGGTTCTACCAGAGGATTGAACGGGTGTTCAAGTCGCACGCTCACGCGCCCGCCGTCCGCAGCAGCCGTCGGACCGAGAGGTCGGGGCCACCCGGTGCCTTCGAGGCGAGCACGAGGAAGAGCTGAGCCGTGACCAGGGCGTCGTCGAGCGCGTCGTGGGGGTTTGCGACCGGCACGCCGTAGCTCGCCGCGGTCGCCGACAGTCGATACCCGGGAACGCGGCGCTCGGAGCTGGGACGTCCGTCGCACGCGATGGCGAGGTTGCGGACGTCGATCGTGCGCCGGCGCCACCGGCGGAGCGAGCCACCGAAGATCGCGGCGAGGAAATGCACCTCGATGTCCGCGAACCATGCGAGCAGGAACCGGGCCGCCAGCGCCGCGGCCAGCAGGTCACGGGCTTCCTCGATACCGGGGGCGTGCTGGAGGTCCTGCGGACGGAGCTCGTGGATCGTCTGGGAGCGGGGCGTGGGTGGCACGGCCGGGGCGACGAGCTGGTGGATCGAGTCGCGCACCTTCACCCGCCCCGCGTCGACGGGCACGACCCCGAACGACACCACGACGTCGTTGCCGAGATCGAGGCCCGTGGTCTCGAAGTCCAGCGCCGCGAAGGACGCGCTCGTCCACCGCGCGGATCGCGCTCGGCGCGGCGGAGGATCGGGGATCATGCCGACCGCCGGCAACGAACCGTCTCCGCCTCGGTGACCACGACGTCGATCCGCTGGTCGAAGTGCCCTGCTGGCAGCGGCTCGCCCGCGGGCAGCAGCTGAACGCCGAACCCGATGCCGATCCGGCAGGTCTCGGGATGCGTTCTCGGCAGGAAGCGGTCGTAGAAGCCGCCGCCGTAGCCCACTCGCCGCCCGTCGCGGTCGAACGCGACCCCGGGAACCGCGATCACGTCGATCTCGGCCGCATCCACCGGCCGGCCGTCGGCGGGTTCCAGGGCCCCGAAGGTCGTCTCGGTCATCTCGTCGCCCGGCCGGTACGAGCGGCAATCGAGCTCGCCAGCGACGATCCGAGGCAACGCGACCAGGGTCCCCCGTCCGTGCAGCGCCTCGATCAACGGCTCGGTCGGCACCTCCGATCCGAACGACCAGAACGCGAGCGCCGCGCCGGCGGAGGCCACCTCCGGCAGTCCGAGGAAGCGCCGGACGATCTCGATGCCCATGCGCTCCCGCTCCTCGGCCGGCAGGGCGTCCCGCAGGGCCAGCACGCGCCGCCGCACCTCGCGCTTGTCGCGCTTCAGCGCGCCGCTGCTCATCGACCCGTTGCCCCCGCGATGACGTCGAGCCGGTCCGGGGGGCCGGCCGGCAGCACGATGCACCAGCTCGCCCCGCCGTCGCGGAGCTCCCCGACGAACCGTGCCCATGCCTCGGCGGTGCCGCTCCAGACCCCGTCGAGCGAGAGCCCTCGGTCGGCTCGTTCCGAGACCAGCCGCTCGAGGTCGGCGCGGTCCTCCCCCACCAACGCGATGCCGGCCCAGGTCGACTCGACCGGCCGGTCGCCGGCGAGCGCTCGCACGGTCGCGGCCCGCTCGGCGAACGCCGCGGCACCGAGGCCCCAGCCGTTCCACGCGTCCGCGACCCGCGCCGCCACGCCCAGCACCGCGTCGGAGAGGCCGCCGACCCAGACGGCGGGCCGACCCGGCGGGAGCAGCGGGCCGTCCATCGCGGGCACGTGCGAGCCTCCGGGCCACGCACGGCCGTCGAAGAGCGCTCGCAACGCCGCGACCGTCTGTTCCAGGGTGGCCAGCCGGTCGGCCGCGGGGGGGAACGGGAACCCGAACCGAGCGTGCTCCTCGGCGGAGGCGCGATCCCCCGTGCCGACGCCCAGGATCGCCCGTGCGCCCGACATCGCGTCGAGGGCGGCCGCCTGCCTCGCCAGGATGCCTGGAGCCCGTAGCGTCACGCGGGTGACGAGCGTGCCGACATGCAGGGCCGGCTCGCGCGCCGCCACCGCGGACAACAGCGAGAAGACCTCGAGGGCCGGCCGGTCCGGGCCCGACGGCGGGTAGAACACGGGCGGGAACAGGTGATCGGGAGCGAACACCCCGTCGATCCCGAGCGCTCGGGCCCGGGAGGCCATCTCGAGCGGCTTCGCCGGATCGTCCGTGAACACGGGAAGCGAGATGCCCAGCTTCACCCGACGGTCCGTCCGGCCCGGTCGAACACGAGCGCGGCTGCCCCGATCGCCGCGGAGTCGGCCCCGAGGGCGGCCTGCACGATGGGGACCTCGGGACGATGACCGGGCGCTTCGACCGAGCGCAGGAACGCGTCCCGAGCGGGCTCGAGCAGAAGGTCACCGGCCTCGGAGACACCGCCGCCGACGACGACGACCTCGGGATCGAGCACGTTCACGAGTCCGGCGATGCCGACCCCGAGCCGGTGCCCCACCTCGACGAAGATGCCCGTGCTCACCGGGTCGCCGTCTCGGGCGGCCTGCATGACCATGTCGCCGGTCACCCTTTCGGCATCGCCCGACGACAGCCTCGCGAGCTCGGAGTGCGCGTGCCGGGCCGCGGCCCGCCTGGCTTCCCGCGTGAGCGCCGTGCCGCTGGCGACCTGTTCCCAGCACCCCAGGTTCCCGCAGCCGCACCGCGGGCCGCCGGGCTCGACGACCACGTGACCGATCTCGGCCGCGAACCCGTGCGCACCGCGATACAGCCGCCCGTCGACGACCAGCCCTCCGCCGATGCCGGTGCCGACGCTGACCATCAGCATGTGGCGCCACCCTCGCCCGGCACCGAACCGGTACTCGCCCCAGGCGGCCGCGTTCGCGTCGTTCTCAGCCACACAGGGCAGCGCCAGCGCGGCCCCGACCGACGCAGCGACCGGGGCCTCGCGCCAAGCCAGGTTGGGGGCGTATCGCACGACGCCACCGAGGTCGACCATGCCCGCCGCGGCGACGCCGACGCCGACGACGTCAGGGGTCGCGACGGCTCGGGCGGCGCCGACCATCGACTCGAGGGTCGCCTGCTGATCGTCGGCGGGCGTGCGCCGCACGTCCCCGGCCAGCACGGTGCCGTCGCGCCCGACGAGCATGGCGGCGATCTTCGTGCCTCCGGCATCGATGCCGATCGCCGGCCCGGTCGTGCTCACGGGGTCTGCGGCTGCTCGTCCTCGGCCGAGGGTGGCCGCCCGAACAGGATCTCCAGGTGATCGCCGGCGAAGTTCGCCTCGCGGACGACGAGCCGCTTCAACATCTGGGGCAGGATCAGGTTCCGCTTGTACGAACCGACGCGCACGTACAGCTCCTCACCACGGCGATGGATGTCCATGTCGTCTCGGGAGACGAATGGGAGCCGCATGGACAGGATGTATCCCTGTCCCCGCTTGCGAACGCGGATCGGATCGTCGTGGTAGAGCACGGCCGTGACGTCGCGCTTGCCGTACACCTCGGTGCCCATCTCGGTGAGCAACGGCACGCCGACCATCTCGCGGTCGAACAGCCGCGCCTGCAGGATCGGCACCGGCTCGAACGACTCGTGCACGGTCGCGAGGTGCTCGGCCTGGATGTCCTTCCACTTGCCGAAGTAGGGATCGTTCACCTCGTCGGGGATGATCCGGTTCACCACCACCGAGTCGACCCGGTATCCGAACAGGCCGAGGTACGTGTAGGTGCGGCGAGCCTCGGAGATCACCATCTTCTCTGGGTTCACCACGAGCCGCACCGACGACGTCTGCTCGTCGGTCAGGATCTGCTTCACGGCGTCGAGGTTGCGATGCAGCCGCTCCACCGCGGCGAACACCTGATCGCCCGCGATGGGCAGGGAGGTCATCTTCGACAGCATCGGACGCACGGTCTTCACGATGCGCCGTTCCACCGGGAAGATCCGTTCGATGTACCAGTTCATGATCTCCGGGAGCGAGAGCAGCCGCAGCGTCTCGGCCGTCGGGGCGCAGTCGACCACGAGCATGTCGTAGTTCCCGCTCTCGACGTGGGTCTTCACGTCGATCAGCGCGAAGATCTCGTCGAGCCCGGGGATCACGGTGAGCTCCTCCGCCTGGATCGTCTCGGTGCCGGCCCAGTTCATGAGCTGGATGAAGTAGTCCTGGATCTCTCGCCAGTTGTCCTCGAGGCGCTCCTGCGCATCGATCTGCACGGCCCAGAGGCGGTCGACGATCTGGGCAGGCGTCGACCCGATCTCGACCTCGAACGAATCGGCCAGTGAATGCGCGGGGTCGGTCGACATCACGAGCGTGCGGTATCCGCTCTGTGCGGCGCGGACCGCCGTCGCCGCGGCTACGGTCGTCTTGCCGACCCCGCCCTTGCCCGTGAACAGCACGACGCGCATGGGGCTCAGCTTAGCCGGTGGGGTGCAGCGGCCGGCGCGGGCTCCCTCAGCCCATCTCGACGCGACGCTTGAGCTTCTCGAGCGCGTTCTCGATCACGCGCTTGGCCCCCTCGCTCCGCAGGAACCCGGGCACGAGCACCCCCAGCTCGACCCCCAACCGGTAGGTGACCTCGGTCTCGGAATCGGTGAGCTCGTTGAGCAGGTACTCGCCCCGGATGTCGCGGATCGCACCCCGGGCCTCCGAGGTCGTCCACGACAGCCCGGTGTCCCCCGGGGCGTACCGGTAGGTCAGGGTGTAGGAAGCCCTCCCCAGGACCGGAACGTCGACCACGAAGGCGACCTCGGTCGCGCGGCCGCCCTCGCCGCGTTCCCTGACGTCGACCGTCCGCACGTCGGCCCACTCCGGGTACGCCTCGTAGTCCTCGATGACCTCCATCACGTCCTCGAGCGGGGCCTCGACCACGATCGATCCTTCGGCGTGTTCCATCGCGCCGGGAATCCTAGCGTCTGGCCGTCGTCACCAGGCTCACCGCCAGCAGCATCACAGAGCCGATGATCACGACGACCGTCGCCCACAGCAGCGTCCTCGACGAGACGATCGGCGAGCCCCCCGACGCGAGGTGATGCGCCTCGTACGCGGTGCCCAGGTACACGAGCAGGGCCGCCGCCAGGAAGAGCGCGAACACGCCGAACGTGCCGGCAGAGCTGACCCCCGAGACGAGCACGGTGGCCGCCATGACCGCGAGCACGGCGAACAGCACCCCCCGAGCCAGGCCGTCGAGTCCACGGCCGACCTTGCGGTGCCCCAGTCCCGGGAACAGCAGGGATGCGGAGAGAGCCTCTTTGGGATCCACGCGATCCGGGGTTTCGTCTTGCCGCATCAACGAGGCGAACGTGGTTCCGCAGACGGCACACGCATCGAGCTCGAGATCGTTGTCGTTCCCGCAGGTGGGACAGGGCCATGACGGCGCTCGGGGGACCGCCCCCGTGGCTTCGACCGATCCGGCGGAGGCAGGCCCGGCTCGCACCGCCATCGCTTGACGCTCGGGCTCGGCCCCCGAGACGGCACCGGGATCCTGGTCGGGTGCGGACTCGGCGAGCGAACGGAAGCACTGCCCGCACCACTCCGCATCGGGGCTCGCGAGCGCGCCGCAGTCCGGGCAGCGCCGCTCGGCGCCGGTGGGTCCGCTCCGCATGGGCCCAGCGTACCCTCGGTGCGTGCAGGGACGAACGACCCTAGCCCGCTGCTTCCTGCAGCCACAGCTCGAGCGTGCGAGCGATCGACGGCCACGTGTGGGCGCGCAGCACCCGCGCGCGGCCCGCCTCGCCCATCGCCCGAGCCCGACCGGGGTCCGCGAGCAGTCCGGAGACCGCGTCGGCCACCTGCTCGGCGTCGCGGCCGTCGACGACGATGCCGGTCTCACCGTCGACGAGCGCCTCGCGCGCTCCGCCGGAGTCCCCGACGACCACGGGCTTCGCGCACGCCGCCGCCTCGATGAACACGTTCCCCCATCCCTCCACCTCCATGCCGGCCAGTCGCGTCCGGCACGGCATCGCGAACACGTCCCCGAGCGCGTAGTAACGGGGCAGATCGGCCTCGGAGACCTGGCCCGTGAACACCACCGAGCCGTCGGGAGCGTCGGCGGCGAGCCCCCGGAGCCGCTGCTCGTCCGGGCCGCCCCCGACGATCACCAGCGTCGCGTCGGGCACCGTGCGACGGATGCGTCCCATCCCTCCGATCAGCACGTCCTGCCCTTTGCGCGCGACGAGCCGGCTGACGCAGACCACGAGCGGGCGGGCGCCGAGACCATGTCGGTCCCGCAGGTCGTCGGTCGCCAGATCGGGACGGAACACCTCGACGTCGGCCCCCGGGTAGAGCACCGAGACCGGCACGTGTCGAGGCACCGCGGTGCGGACCGTCCGGGCGATGAAGGCGCTACACATGACCGGCACGCGCGTGGCTCTCGATGTCGCGTACCGCATCGCCGCATGTGAGCCGGGCGCGATCGAGAGCCAGTACTCGAAGCCGTGGGCGGCCGCGAGGTACGGGATCCCGGCCCGGGCGAGCCTCGGCCCCAACAGCGCCAGCGGGTAGGTGGCGCCGAAGAGCACGACCTCGGCACCGGTCTCGCGCACCGCGGCCTCGAGCCGCCGGCCGACGTCGGGCGTGGGCCACAGGAACGCCTCGCGTTGCCGGAGCACGCGGTAACGGGCCTCGGCGTCGAAGCCGGCCGCCTCCTCCTGGCCCGGGCAGAACACCGCCACGCGGTCGGCCGGCAGCTGGCCCACGAGCGCCTCGAGGGTCCGCTGGATGCCCCCGACGCGGGGCGGATAGTCGTTCGTCACGAGCAGGGTACGAGGCACGTCCACAGCGCCGATATCCTGCCAGAGCGATGCAACCGACCACCGCTCCGGCCGACGAGCTCCGGGCCCTGGCCGACGGGAGCGCCGTCGTCGACCTGTCCGCGTTCCGGAAGGTTCGCGTTCGGGGCGAGGATTCCCGCCGGTGGCTTCACGACCTCGTCACGACCGACGTCGCCTCGCTCGAACCCGGCTCGGCTCGACGGTCGCTGCTCCTCGATGCCACCGGTCATATCCGCGCCGACCTGCAGGTGGCCTGCGATCGAGACGGCTTCTGGCTGTTCCAGGATCCGGATCAGCCCGACCACGTCGGGGCGGCGCTCGCCCCCTACGTGCTCTCGTCCGATGTTCGGCTCGACGACATGAGCTCCGAGATGGGCTTGATGGCCCTGCCCGGGTCCTCCGACGGGACGGACGGCTTCCGGCCCTCGTGGCTCGGTCCGGGCCGCGACGTGCTGTTCACGGCGAGCGGAAGCCTCGATCCACCCGGTGGCCGGACCCTCGTCGGCGCCGCCGCTGTGGAGGTCCTGCGCATCCGGCAGGGACGGGCTCGGATGGGTGCCGAGTTCGACCGCACGTCGATCCCCGCCGAGGCGGGCCTCGAGGCGACGATCGACACGACCAAGGGGTGCTTCCTGGGTCAGGAGTCCGTCGCCCGCGTCCGCATGCTCG
Organism: Actinomycetota bacterium; assembly: GCA_035550775.1. Lineage (GTDB taxonomy): Bacteria > Actinomycetota > UBA4738 > UBA4738 > HRBIN12 > JAOUEA01. Next base: position 11,695 of record DASZOO010000008.1, read on the forward strand.
GGCATCCACCGCGGGTGCTGCGGCACCTGAGGGCCGCCGGCGTGGTGGATCCGGGCTCGAGCGTGTGCTTGGACGAGGGTCGGGTCGTCGGCGTGGTGACCAGCGCCGCAACGCATCCCACGGGGGGCACGGTGATCCTGGCATCGATCCGATGGGACGCGCGGATCGCGTCGCTCCGGTCCGAGGACGGGTCCGCGCTGGTTCCTGTCGGGTCATCGGACTAGCCCGTTCGGGTGGTTTCACGTCCCTCTGCCGTCCTATCCCGGGATGCGTTCGTCCGACCCCTTCCGCTGATGGCTGCGGCTCTGATATGAATCGAGTCCCGCGGCCCGAAGTCCGTCTGCGGGGACGCTCCGAGGGGGAGGACTCTGTGAGGATCGAGCGGTTCCCGAACGTCGACGTCAGCATCCTTCCGACGAACCCCGCGCCCCCCGACTTCTGGCAGGAACGGGCCGCCTGCTTCGGCGTCGATCCCGACATCTTCTTCCCCATCTCCGAGGAGGAGGCCGGCCCCGCCCTCACGTTCTGCAACGCGTGCCGCATCCGTGAGGAATGCCTGGCATGGGCGTTGAAGAACGGCGAGCGCTACGGCGTCTGGGGCGGCCTGACCGAGCAGCAGCGCCGACGCCTGCAGCGACGCGTCGCCTGAGCCGCCGCGCCGGGGGAGCCGACACCTACACTGACGGCGTTCCCATGCCGTCCGACCTCGCGCCCGTCCACGCCGTCGCCCCCCTCCGCATCAGCTTCGTCGGCGGCGGAACGGACTTCCCCCACTGGTACCGCGATCACGGTGGGGCGGTGCTCTCGACGACGATCGACCATGTCGTCCGCGTCACCGCGACGCCGAGGAACGACCGGGCCGTGCGCGTGCGATCCCTCGACCTGGGTCAGCTCGTGCAGTATCAGCTCGACGAGGGTCCCGAGTACGACGGCGTGATGGATCTCGCGAAGGCGGCGATCGATCGCATGGGCCTCGATACGGGGCTCGACGTCGACATCGAGTCCGAGGCGCCCCCAGGGAGCGGGCTCGGGGGGTCGTCCGCCCTCGTCACGGCGGTCGTGGCCGCGCTCGCATGCCTGGCCGAGATCTCGCTGTCGTGCGAGGACGTGGCCAGGCTCTCGTACGCGATCGAGCGCGACGACCTCGGGATCTCGGGCGGGTGGCAGGATCAGTACGCGGCCGCCTTCGGCGGATTCAACCTGATCGAGTTCGATCGCGAGGGCGCGCGGGTGACCCCGGTCGACGTCGGCCCCGACGCACTCGAGGAGCTCCGCAAGCACCTGCTCCTCTGCTACACGGGAAGGGTCCGTCGCGACGTGGGCTTGATCGACCGGCAGATCGCGATGTTCGAGGCCGGGCGCGAGGAGACCCTGCTGGGCATGAAGCAGCTCCAAGAGATGGCCTACGTGATGCGCGATGCGGTCGAGTCCGGTGACATGACGCGGCTCGGGGCGCTGCTAGGGGAAGCGTTCGGGGCCAAGCGACGCATGAACCCACACATCGCCGAAGGAACCCCGATCGAGGCCATGCTCGCCGCCGCCTCCGCCGCGGGCTCCACCGGCGGGAAGATCTGCGGCGCCGGCGGCGGCGGATACCTGCTGATCGCGGCCCCTCCGGAGGCTCGCGCGGCCGTACGGGCCGCGCTCGAGTCGATGGGCGGTCAGTTCGCGCCGTTCGAGGTCGATCCACAGGGCGTTCGCGCCCGGCGGGGCGAACGTCGTTGGTCGCCCACCCGTCCATGACGGCCACACCGACATGACGTCGCGGAGGCTCGTGCGGCCCGACCAGGCCGTGCTCGATCTCGCCGCGGCCGCGGATATCATCACGGCGCTCGTCGAACAGGAGACCGGGTGACGAACGACGACCGTGCGGTCGCGCAGGCCTACCTGCGCGAGACCGCCGAGACCGTCCGACGGGTCGAGGCCGAGTGCCTCGACGACATCGCAGCCGCGGCCGCGATCCTGATCGCGTCGCTGCGCGCCGGCGGGAAGCTGCTGATCTGCGGCAACGGAGGCAGCGCCGCCGACGCCCAGCACCTGGCCACCGAACTCGTCAGCACCTTGACGGTCGACAACCCGCGCCCCTCGATCCCGGCGGTCGCGCTCACGACCGATTCGTCGCTCCTGACGGCGATCGCGAACGATTTCGGCATCGAGGGCGTCTTCGCACGGCAGGTCGAGTCGCTCGGGCGCACCGGCGACGTGCTCATGGCGATCTCCACGAGCGGGAACTCGCGGAACGTGGTTCGGGCCGCCGAGCAGGCCAGATCGCAGGACGTCCGGGTGATCGCGCTCACCGGGGCATCGGGAGGCGCCGTCGCCCCGTTGGCCGACGTCGCGATCCGCGTGCCGTCGACGGTGACCGCCCACATCCAGGAGTGCCACATCGCCGTGGAACAGCTCTTGGCCCTGCTCGCCGAGCGAGCGCTGTTCCCGACCGGTTGACCTTGGAGGAGGGCTCTCGGATCAGCGCGGCGGCCCGCCGTGGATCTCACCCATGAGCCGGCTCTCCCACCCCGATCCGCCGTCGTCGGTGAGCAGCCACCACGTGGCGCCCGCGGCCGCGTAGTCGTCGGGATCGGTGTCGGGCGCCCCCTGGACGACGGCGTCGAACGGCCCGGCGGCGGTGCGGAACGACCGCGTGTACGCGAGCGCCTCGGCGAACCCGTCTGGTGCGATCGGGCACGGCTCACCGTCGACCACCGCGATCGGGAACACGCCGTCCCACCGGGCGGCGCGACGGAAGGGAGCGCGGTTGGGCCACATGCCCGCGATCCACACCGGGATGCGCGGGCGCTGCACCGGCCGTGGGAGGAACCGCACCCCGTCGATGCGGTGGTGCCGCCCGTCGATCGAGACCGGATCGCCCGACCAGAGCCCGTCGAGGACCGCGAGGCCCTCGTCGAGGAGCTCGGCTCGTTCGCGATCGCCGGTCGGCTCACCGAAGGAGCCGAACTCGACGTCGGGCGGGAACCCCAACCCGGCGCCGAGCACCACGCGGCCGTGGCTCAGGTGGTCGAGCGTCACGGTCTCCCGTGCCAGCTTCCACGGCCGTCGCCGCGCGAGCGGCGTGACCAGCGGACCCAGCCGGATCGTCTCGGTCGTCGCGGCGAGCCCCGACAGAGCGACCCACGGATCGTGCACCGCCACGTCGAACGCATCGGAGAACCGGATGTGATCCCACAGGAAGAACCCGTCCCATCCGGCCGCCTCCGCCTCGCGGCCCATCGCCAGCAGGAGGTCCAGCTCACCGATGTTCGGCACGGTGACCCCGTAACGCACGACTCCATCCTAGGAACTCCCCCGGCGCCGCGCCGCCGGCGACGGGGCATCTTCCCGTGTCGGCTTCCCCGAGGACGCTGCTTGACCATCGAACACCTGTTCGATACCCTCCTGCTCCCGTTCGGCCCCTTCCGACGGAGGCGACGCCCGTGTTGGCCGAACCGATCCAGACGACCCTCGAGCTGGGGGTGCCGATCGCCGAGGTCACGTTCTGCGTGGTGGACCTGGAGACCACGGGCGGTTCTCCCGCCGACGATGCGATCACCGAGATCGGAGCCGTGAAGTTCCGGGGCGGCGAGCGGATCGGGTCCTTCCGGGCACTCGTGAACCCCCGCCGGCCGATCCCCCCCTCCATCGTGCATCTCACGGGCATCGACGACCGGCTCGTCTCGGGCGAGCCGCCGATCGAGCAGGTCCTGCCATCGTTCCTGGAGTTCTTCCGAGGATCGGTCTTCGTGGCGCACAACGCCGCGTTCGACTTCGGGTTCCTCAACGCGAGCTGCGATGCGCTCGACTACCCGCCGCTGCCGGGACCGCCGCTGTGCACCGCGCGGCTCGCCCGTCGCGTGGTCTGGCCCGACGTGCCGAACGTGAGGCTCGCCACGCTCTCGAACTACTTCCGCACCCGGTCGAAGCCGACCCATCGAGCGCTCGACGACGCCGAGACCTGTGCCGAGGTGCTGCACGGCCTGCTCGACCTCGGGGAGCGCCTCGGCATCCTCACGATGGGCGACCTCGAGGGCGCCGTGCGGGCGCGAGGCCGGCCGAACTTCGGCAAGATCCGGCTCGCCGACGGTCTCCCGCACGCCCCCGGGGTGTACCTGTTCCGCAACCGCGACGGCCGGGTGCTCTACGTGGGCAAGGCCAACGACCTGCGTTCCCGCGTGAAGTCGTACTTCTACGGCGACGAGCGAAAGAAGGTCGTGAACCTGCTCGACGAGGTCAGCTCGGTCGAGGGCCTCCGCTGCGCCGGGGAGCTCGAGGCCCTCGTCACCGAGGCACGGCTGATCCGCCGGCACGAGCCCACGTACAACCGCCAGGGGAAGACCTGGCGCCGTCGCGCCTACCTCGCCCTCGACCCACGCGAGGCGTGGCCGCGCCTCAAGGTGGTCCGCGAGGCCAAGCGGGATGACGGCCGCATCTACCTCGGTCCGTTCGGGAGCTCGGCGACGGCGCGTCTGGCGAAGGAGGCTCTCGAGGAGACCGTGCCGATCCGCCGATGCACCACATCGATGGGGGTCGGCACGCGATTCGCGCCGTGCGCCCTCGCCGACATGGGCCGGTGCGTGGCTCCGTGCGACGGCCGCACCGATCCCGAGCGCTACGGAGAGCTCGTCCGATGGCTCGTCTCCTCCCTGAGCACCGGCCCGGGCGAGCTCCTCGAAGCGCTCGAACGCCGCATGTCCTCGCTGGCCGACGCGGAGCGCTACGAGGAGGCCGCCTCGGTCCGCGATCGCCTCCGAGCGCTCGCCGAGGCGTTGTGGCGGTCCCGGGTCGACGCCTGGCTCGTTGGAGCCGCCCGGCTCGAGCTTCGGGTCGGCGCGAACCGCGTGCTCCAGCTCGAGCACGGCTCGCTCGTCGGATGCCCGGTCGGCTCGGGCGACGGCGCGGTGAGGGTGCCCTGCTCGCGGGAACGGGCCGACGAGCTCTCCGCGGTGCGTTCGTGGGTCGCGAAGCATCGCCCCCGGGTTCAACGCTGCGACCTCGCGCCCGCGGAGCCGGTCGACGGCGGCGCGGTGCTGGCACGGGTGCTCGCGCGCGTCCGTTCGGTGCCGCACGACCGGCCGCGAGGACACCGCCGGTAGACTGGGGCCATGGAACGGGCCGTCATCGTCGAAGGGGCGCGCACACCCGTCGGCAGGTTCCTCGGCTCGTTCGCCGACACCCCCGCCGTCCGGCTCGGTGAGCTCGCAGCCAAGGAGGCCATGCGGCGTGCGGACGTCGAGGCCGAGCAGGTCGACCAGACGATCATCGGCCATGCTCGCCAGGCGGGGAACGGCCCCAACACGGGGCGCCAGGTGAGCATGCGCGCGGGCGTGCCCAGGGAGGTCAGCGCCTACAACGTGAACATCGCGTGCGGCTCGGGCATGAAGGCCACCCAGCTCGGCGCCCAGCAGATCATGCTGGGCGAGAGCGAGACCGTGCTCGTCGGCGGCATCGAGAACATGACGCGGGTGCCGTACCTGCTGCCCGACATGCGCATGGGCCATCGGCTCGGCAACACGACCGTCGTCGACGCGATGTACCGCGACGGGCTGCTCGATCCGCTGTGCGATCTGATCATGGGCGAGACCGCCGAGAACCTCGTCGACCTGTACGGCATCTCCCGGCAGGAGCAGGACGAGTTCGCGCTGCGGTCCCAGGGGCAGGCGCGCGACGGCGCCGACGGCCGGGCCGCGGAGATGTTCCCGGTCGAGGTGACCCGGGGCCGCTCGACCGTGACCGTCGGCGACGACGAGCACCCTCGGCCCGAGACCACGATGGAGAGCCTCTCCTCGTTGCGCCCCGTGTTCCGGGAAGGCGGCAGCGTGACCGCCGGCAACTCGAGCGGGCTGACCGACGGGGCGGCGGCGCTGGTCCTCATGAGCGGGTCCCGCGCGAAGGCCGAGGGACGCGAGCCGCTCGCCGCGATCGCCGCGATGTCGTGGGCTGGGGTGCCGCCCGAGATCATGGGCATCGGGCCGGTCCCCGCGACCCAGAAGGTCATGGATCGGCTCGGATGCACGATCGACGACTTCGATCTGATCGAGATCAACGAAGCGTTCGCCGCCCAGGTGATCGCATGCGAGCGCGAGCTGAAGTTCGACCGCGACCGGCTCAACGTCAAGGGCGGCGGCATCTCGATCGGCCATCCGATCGGCATGAGTGGCGCGCGGATCATCCTGGCGCTGGCCTACGAGCTGCGGGCCCGCGACCTCTCCCTGGGCCTGGCCACCCTGTGCATCTCCGGCGGGCAGGGCCTGTCGGTCGTATTGGAGCGCGCGTGAGAGGAGCGGAGCGGATGAGCGCCGTGCATGCGGTGGTTCTGATCCAGTGCGAGGTCGATGAGATCCCCGAGGCCGCTCAAGCGATCGCCGAGATCGACGGGGTCAGCGAGGTCTACTCGGTCGCAGGTGAGTTCGACCTGATCGCGATCGTGCGGGTCGCCGCGCACGATCAGCTCGCGACGGTGATCCCCGGTGGCATCGCCAAGGTCGAAGGCGTCGAGCGCACCGAGACCCTGATCAGCTTCCAGGTCTACTCCAAGCACGACCTCGAGCGGCTGTTCTCGCTGGGATTCGACGAGGGTTGATCCGTCCCAGCCCGTCGCTCAGATCAGCGACGTGTAGCTGATGCCGCCCGGCCAGTCGACCGCGACCACGAGCGCCGTACGTCCCCAGGTGCTGAGGTCCCCGTCACGAGGGATGTACTTCTCGAGCATCAGCCGCCGCGCGAGCGCATCTTCTTCGGTGGCGTCGTCGACCACCCGGGCTCGCGTCGCTCGCTTACGCCCGGCGAGCTCCAGCCCGACCTCCGCCGAAGCCATCACGTTGCGGACCCAGTCGCTGCGGTCGCGGTCGCCGGCCATCAGGTACACGGTGTCGTCCGCCAGCACGTACCAGATCTCGATCCGATGCGGTGTGCCGGTCACGCGGCCGGTCGTCGTGAGGTAGCAGTAGTCGAGCGCCGCGGGGTCCTCGGGCATCACCGGCTACCAGATCGCCCAGATGACGAGGACCGCGATCACCACGAGGGCACCGACGAAGATCGCCAGATCGGCCTTCTTCACCTTGCCCGGCTGTTGGTAGTTGAAGCCCATGTCGCTACAGACGGTAGTACTCGCGGAAGCGTTCGGGCGAGAGCCAGTAGATGTGCTGGCGCACGGTCGAGGCGTATGTGCGCGCCTCGGAGTGGTCGCGGCAGGCTCGCTCGGCGACCACGGTCCCCGTGGGGTCGACGATGGCGACGCGCCACCCGGGACCGTCGTCACGGAGCTCGACGGCGAAGCCGTTCTCACCCGTTCCCATCGAACCCCTCAGCCCTGTCGAACGACGTTCTTCCCGAGCCGGTCGAGATGGGCCCGCAGCGGACCCAGCACCGACTCGTGGTCGAGGCTGAGATCCGGACCCAGGTCCGCGATCTGCTCGAGGGCCTCTTCGAGCTTCGTGCCCGCCTCCTCGGCGTCGCGCAGCGCGTTCACCAACGTGACCGCATAGTCCGGACTGAACGGCTGTCCGTCCCACGGGGATGCCCCTCCGCTCGCGATCACCTGCTCCGCGAGGAACTCGCGGCCGTTCCGTCGATCGATGCCCTTGATCTTCACGCGCTCTCCTTCTCGCTGACGAGTTCCAGCAGGCGATCGGCCAGTTCGAACGGGTCGGCCGGCTTCACGAACCAGGCATCGGCACCCGACCACCTGGCGAGCCATGCGTCGTGCTTGCGCTCGAGCAGGATCACGATCACGCCCCTGTACGGGTCGTTGTCGTCGCGCAGCGCCTTGGAGAGTGCGAACGCGCCCGCTCGCGAGGCGATCTCGTCGGCGACGATCACGTCGGGACGATCACGCAGCGCCGCCCTGATGCCGAGCTCGCCGTTCGCGGCGGCCCGGAACCGCAGTTCCGTGCCGAGCGCGCGCTCCACGCTCCGGACGGTGAGCGCCATGAGCTCACGCGAAGCGCGATCGGGCGACACGAGCAGCACGTCCACGGTCAGGATGCTACCCGGTTGCGGCCTGCCCCCGGGGCAGGTTTGGCCGCTCCCAGAGCCAACCGCTAGGCTCGCCCGCGGCGGCTCACGCTGCGGATCCGGCCGATCCGGCCTCGTGAGGCCTCGAGCGCGGGAGGGGAACCGGTGGAGCACATCGGCAGGGCGATGGTGGCCGAGTTCGTCGCCACCTTCGCCGTCGTCCTCGTCGGCGCCGGGGCGATGCTCATGCACGCCAACGGGCAGCTCGACCTCACGGGGGCAGCGTTGGCGTACGGATCCGCGATCGCGGTCATGGTTTCGATCACGGCGCACCTCTCGGGAGGGTTCGCGAGCCCCGCGGTGGCGATCTCGATGTGGGTGACGGGAAAGGTCTCGACCTCCCGGGCCGGCGTGCTGGTGGCGGCCGAACTGGCAGGCGCGATCGTCGGGTCGTACCTGCTTCGATCGCTCGTGCCGAGCGAGCTGTTCGACTCGGGGAACGGTGGCATCCCGGCGCTGGGCGACGGCATCACGATCGGCAAGGGCATCCTGATCGAGGCCGTGGTCACGTTCTTGTTGGTCTTCGCGTACTTCGGCACGATCGTCGACGATCGCGGGCCGTTCTCGAAGACGGCCGGGATCACGATCGGCCTGGCGGCCGCGTTCGGCGTCATGGCGTTCGGCGCCTACACGGGTGCGGCGGCGAACCCCGCCCGATGGCTCGGTCCGGCCCTGACGACGGCTCACTGGGCCGACTGGTACGTCTGGATCGTCGGTCCGGTCGCGGGGGGCATCATCGCGGGTGTCCTGTACTGGGGCGTGTTCCTCAAGGACAGGGAGCCGGCCACCCCGTGACGACGACCCCGTGACCGCCTGCCTCGGGTCCGCCGAAGGATGCGATCCGGCGTCGACGGGGAAGGAACCCGGCGGCCGTCGCGTTCAGGGAGGGACGGGATGACGAGGGACATCTACCTGGACGGCGCGTCGGCCACCCCCCTGCTGCCCGAAGCGCGTGCGGCGTTCATCGACGCGCTCGACGCGTTCGGCGACCCGTTGTTGATCCACTCCCCGGGGCGAGCGGCCCGCTCGGTGCTCGACGACTCGCGCGAGACCATCGCGACGTCGCTGGGCGCTCAGCCCGACGAGATCGTGTTCACCTCCGGTGGCACGGAGTCGGTGGCGCTCGCCGTCTGGGGCGCCGTGCGGGCGATGCGCGAGCTCGGCACCCGCATCGTCGTGAGCGCGGTCGAGCATCCGTCCGTCGGCGGGGTCGGTCACGCGCTCCAGAGCGACGGGTTCGAGATGATCGAGGTCCCGGTCGACCCGGACGGACGCATCGACCTCGACCGGTTCGCGGCCGAGGTTCGGACCCCCGGCACCCTGCTCGCGAGCGTGCAGCACGCCAACCACGAGCTCGGCACGATGCAGCCGATCGCCGAAGCAGCCAGGCTCGCCCACGAGGCGCAGGTGCGCTTCCACACCGATGCGTGCCAGACGGTCGGGCGGTTGCCGGTCGACGTCGAGGCCCTCGGGGTCGACCTGCTCTCCTGCTCGGGACACAAGTTCGGTGGACCGCCCGGGGTGGGGGCCCTCTACATCCGCCGAGGCGTGGGTGTGACCGCCTATCCGTGCGGCGACGACCGGGAACGCAAGCGCCGGTCGGGCATGGAGAACACGCCCGGCATCGCGGCCATGGCGGCTGCGATGCGATCCTCGCTCGCGACGATGGGCGACATCGCCGCGACGCAGTGGGGACTCACGGCCAGGCTCCGCGAGCGGATCGCCGAGACGGTGCCCGGCGCCACCGTGCACGGCCATCCCACCCACCGAACGCCCCACCTCGTCTGTTTCAGCGTGGAGGGACTCGATGCGGCGACGCTGATGATGGCGCTCGACGACCGGGGGTTCTCCCTCGCGGTCGGTTCGCTCTGTTCCGGTCAGCCCGGCGACGCCTCGCCGGTCCTGGAGCACATCGGGCATCCCGGCGTGAGCAGCTTCCGCATCGGGCTCGGCCCGTCGAGCACAGACGCGGACGTCGACGACCTGCTCGCCGTGCTCCCGGCAGCGGTCGCGGAGCTTCGCGAGATCTCGAGGAGGTCCGAGGATGCGCTCGCGCGGTTCCGCGCCCGGCCGTCGACCTGAGTGTGGAACCCGACCCGACCGCGGCTACCCGACCGTCCAGGTGTCGCCGCCGTGCAACAGCTTCGCGAGGTCGCCCTTGCCGAGCCGTTCCTCGGCGCTCTGCAGCTGCGCGTGCATCGCCTCTCCGTAGACCGGCCGGTCGAAGTCGCGGAACACGCCCAGGCACGTCGCCTCGTGCGGCCCGAGCGACAGGTGCGCGAGACCGAACGGAAGCGAGGGGCGCCCGCCGGCCTGATGCACGACGATCCGATCGGGGTCGATCTCGGCTGTCGGGCGGACCTGCAGCCGCCCGTTGTCGCCCACGATCACGCACTTGCGGCCCTCGTCGAAGATGATCGGCTCGCCGTCGATCAGCCGGATCTGGTGGTGCACGCCCTCGGACTTCTCACGGAGCAGATCGAACGCCCCGTCGTTGAACACGTTGCAGTTCTGGTAGATCTCGACGAAGGCGGTGCCCCGGTGAGCCGCCGCCTTGCGCAGCACGTCGGTGAGGTGCTGGCGGTCGTTGTCGATCGTGCGAGCGACGAAGGTGCCCTCGGCGCCCAGCGCCACGGCGATCGGATTGAACGGATGGTCGACCGAGCCGAACGGGGTGGACTTCGTGACCTTCCCTTCCTCGCTCGTCGGGGAGTACTGGCCCTTGGTCAACCCGTAGATCTGGTTGTTGAAGAGCAGGATCTTGATGTTCACGTTCCGCCTCAAGGCGTGGATCAGGTGGTTGCCGCCGATCGACAGGCCGTCGCCGTCGCCCGTGACGACCCAGACGCTGAGATCGGGGTTCGACGTCGCGATGCCCGTCGCGATCGCGGGCGCTCGTCCGTGGATGCCGTGCACACCGTAGGTGTCCATGTAGTACGTGAACCGCCCGCTGCACCCGATGCCGCTCACGAACACGGTCTTGTGCGGCTCGATGCCGAGCTCGGGCATGAAGCCCTGCACGGCCGAGAGGATCGCGTAATCGCCGCATCCGGGACACCAGCGCACCTCTTGGTCGGAAGTGAAGTCCTTCTTCGTCAGCGTCGCGACGCCGCCGGTCTCGGCGCCGCCGCCGTTCTCGAGCACGTCACTCATCGAGCACCCGCTTGATCTCCTCGTCGAGGTCCTCCGCGAAGATCGGGAGGCCCTGCACCTTGGTGAAGCTCTTCGCGTCGACGAGGAACTTCGCCCTGATCAGCATCGCGAGCTGCCCCAGGTTCATCTCCGGGATCAGCACCTTCGGATAGGCCCCGACCACGTCGCCGGTGTTCGCAGGGAACGGGTTCAGATGACGCAGATGCGCCGTCGCCACGTTCCCTCCCGCATCGCGGACACGGTTCGCGGCCGCGCGGATCGTTCCGAGCGACGACCCCCATCCGAGCACCAACAGCTCGGCCCGACCCGAGGGATCGTCGACCTCGAGCGGCGGGATCTCCGCGGCGATGCCCTGGACCTTCGCCTGGCGCAGGTGCGTCATGTGTTCGTGGTTCTCGGGGTCGTAGCTGATGTTGCCCGTGCGATCCTCCCGCTCGAGCCCGCCGACGCGATGGACGAGCCCGGGCGTGCCGGGCACCGCCCACGGCCGTGCCAGCCGCTCGTCGCGAGCGTACGGCAGGAACCCGTCGCCGTTGGGCGCCGCGAAGTCCGGGTCGATCGTCGGCAGGTCGTCGACGTCGGGCACGCGCCACGGTTCCGACGAGTTCGAGAGGAACGTGTCGGACAGCAGGATGACCGGGGTGCGGTAGCGCACGGCGATGCGCGCGGCCTCGATCGCCATCGAGAAGCACTCGGAGGGTGTGGCAGCCGCCACGATCGGCAGCGGGCTCTCGCCGTGGCGGCCGAACATCGCGAGCAGCAGGTCGCCTTGCTCGGTCTTCGTCGGCAGGCCGGTCGAAGGGCCGCCGCGCTGCACGTCGACCACCACCATCGGGAGCTCCATGATCACGGCCAGCCCCAGCGTCTCGGCCTTCAGGTCCATGCCCGGCCCGCTCGTGCCCGTCACCGCGAGCTGCCCGGCGAACGCGGCGCCGAGCGCGACGTTGGCCGCGGCGATCTCGTCCTCGGCCTGGAGCGTGGTGACCCCGAAGTTCTTGTGCCGCGAGAGCTCGTGCAGCAGCTCCGACGCGGGCGTGATCGGGTAGCTCGCGTAGAACAGCGGGAGTCCGCTTCGCTGCGACGCCGCGATCAGACCCCACGACAGGGCGGTCGCCCCGGCGATGTTGCGGTAGGTGCCGGGCTCCGCCGGCGCCGCTTCGATGCGGTAGGAGTGCGCGAACAGCTCCGTGGTCTCGCCGAAGTTGTAACCGGCCTTGAACGCGGCGACGTTGGCGTCGTAGATCTCCTGCTTGCCGCCGAACTTACGCTCGAGCCAGTCGAGCGTCGTACCGGTCGGCCGGCCGAACATCCAGGAGACGAGGCCCAGCGCGAACATGTTCTTCGCTCGTTCGGCCTCCTTCTTCCCGATCCCGACGTCCTCGGTGGCTCGCACGGTCATCGAGGTCATGGGCACCCGGTAGACCTGGTAGCCGTCGAGCGAGCCGTCGCTGGTGGGGTCGGTCGCGAACCCCGCCTTCTCGACGTTGCGTTGCGTGAACGCGTCCTCGTTCACGATCAGGATCCCGCCCCGCTCGACCTTCGACAGATCGGCCTTCAGGGCGGCCGGGTTCATCGCGATCAGCACGTCGGCGTGGTCGCCAGGCGTCGTGATGTCGGTCGAGGCGAATTGGATCTGGAACGCGGAGACCCCGTGGACGGTGCCGGCGGGGGCACGGATCTCAGCCGGGAAATCGGGGAGGGTGGCGAGATCGTTGCCGAGCACGGCGGTCGCGGAGGTGAATCGGTCCCCCGTGAGCTGCATCCCGTCGCCGGAGTCCCCCGCGAACCGAACGACGAGGCGTTGTTTCTCTTCGACGGACTTGGTCATCGTGGTCCGGCCGTGCCGACCGATGCTCCTTCCGTTGCGGGCAGGGGATGTGTGAACGATCACTCCTAGCGTACTGCGACGAGAGGCCTCCGATGGCTGTCTCCCCGGTAGATTCATACCCATGAGGACACAGCGACTTGGATCCAGCGGCCCGGAGCTGTCGGTCATCGGCTACGGCGCATGGGAGGCGGGGGGCACGGCCTGGGGGCCGAACGAGTCGGACGAGGCGGTGATCGCCGCGATGCGGGCCGCGGTCGACGCCGGCATCACGTGGATCGATACCGCAGAGGTCTACGGTGACGGCGTCTCCGAGTCCCTGGTCGGCCGTGCGATCGCAGGGCGGCGTGACCAGGTCGTCGTGGCGTCGAAGGTGGCCCCGAAGCCCGAAGGCTCCGGGCATCGGCCAGACGAGGTCCGCGAAGCGTGTGTCGCCTCGCTCGACCGGCTCGCCACCGACCGCATCGACCTCTACCAGCTGCACTGGCCCGACGAGTCGGGCGTGCCCGTCGAGGAGACGTGGGGCGCGATGGCCGACCTCCAGGACGCCGGGAAGGTCCGTTGGATCGGGGTCTCGAACTTCGACCGGGCGGCGATCGAACGGTGCGAGTCGATCCGCCACGTGGATTCCCTCCAGCCGGAGTTCTCGATGCTCCGACGCGAACACGCCGGTCTGATCGCGTGGTGCGCATCGAACGGAACGGGGGTGGTCAGCTACGGCCCCCTCGCGTTCGGCCTGCTGACCGGGGCGATCACGACCGAGACGACCTTCGCCGACGGCGACTGGCGCCGGTCAGACGACGCTGCCGGGGACTCCGACGAGGTCGACCTCTTCGCCCCCGACGTGCTTCCCGGCGTGCTCGGGCTCGTCGACCGGCTCCGGCCGATCGCGGAGCGACTCGGCGTCACGCTGTCGCAGCTCGCCCTCGCCTGGAACGTCCGTCAGCCGGGCGTCACGAGCGCGATCGCAGGGAGCCGCGATCGCGATCACGTGCGGTCCAACGCGCTCGCCGGTGACGTGGAGCTCGACGACGCGACGATCGCCGAGGTGAACGCGGTGCTCGATGAGGCGGGATCATCCGGTTCCTGACGAAGGGGGCGGCTCAGAGCGAACGGTCGATCTGGCGAACCCGGCGCACGATGCCGTCGAGGAGCTTCAGCGTGACCTGCGGCTCGTCCTTCAGCATCGCCATCAGATGACGCCGGAACAACCGCAGGACCCGGAGCCTCGTCACCGCCACCACCGACGCGCTCCTCGGCCCGGCATCGATCGCGGCGAGCTCGCCGAAGAAGTCCCCCGGCAGCACGGTCCCGACCTTCTTCCCTCTCCGAACGACCTTGCCCTCGCCCTCGAGCACGACGAACATCGTCTCGCCGAGGTCCCCCTCCCGCACGACCGATTCCCCGGGCCCGAACGTCAGCTCGTCGGTGTCGGAGGCCAGGCGTCGGAGCTCTCGCTTGGAGAAGTCCGAGAAGAGCGGCACGCCGGCGAGCGCGGTCGCCGTCTGCCGCTTCGTGCGCTTCGGCGGCTGCTCCGGGCGCCTGGCAGGCGGCCGCGGCTCGGACTCCCGCCGCCACAGGTCGGGAAAGCTCTGACTCATGGATTGTGAGCCTACCCCGATTCGCGAGCGAGCCGGCCAGCGGCGGCGCCGGCGCCGACCGAGCCACGCGAGCGCTGGGCGGCGACGAGACGGGAGCGTTGTGGGCGAGGGATGGAGGCGCCGCTAGGGTGGAACGCATGGACGCTCGCACCCGCCTGGAGGGCCTGCTCGGCAGCCGGATCGCGGTGCTCGACGGTGCCTGGGGCGTGCTGTTGCAGGGGCGAGGGCTGAGCGAACAGGAGTTCCGCGGCGAACGGTTCGCCGACCACGACCACGACGTCAGAGGCGACCCCGATCTGCTGAACATCACGCGGCCCGACGTCGTGGCCGAGGTGCACGACGCGTACTTCGCGGCGGGCGCCGACATCGCCACGACGAACACGTTCACGGCGACGTCGTTCGGTCAGCGTGACTACGGCCTCGAGGACGCGGTCATGGACATGAACCGAGAGGGAGCCCGTCTCGCGAGGCAGGCGGCCGACCGCGCAGGCGGCGACCGGTTCGTGGCCGGATCGGTCGGCCCGCTCAACGTCACGCTGTCGCTCTCGCCCAAGGTCGACGATCCAGGGTTCCGGGCGGTGACCTTCGACGAGGTGGTCGAGGCATACGCCCAGCAGATGCGGGCGCTGCGTGATGGCGGTGTCGACCTGCTGCTCATCGAGACGATCTTCGACACCCTCAACGCCAAGGCGGCGGTCGCCGCCGCGAAGGAAGCCGCTCCCGAGCTCCCGTTGTGGATCAGCGTGACGATCGTCGACCGGAGCGGTCGCACGCTGAGCGGGCAGACCGTCGAGGCGTTCTGGACGTCGATCGAGCACGCCGACCCGGTGGTCGTCGGCATCAACTGCTCGCTGGGAGCGGCCGAGATGCGGCCGTACGTCGAGGCGTTCTCGCGGATCGCCGACCGGCCGGTGGCCTGCTACCCGAACGCCGGCCTGCCCAACGCGTTCGGTGGCTACGACGAAACGCCCGACGTCACGAGCGGGCTGCTCCGTGAGTTCGCCGAGGCGGGTCTCGTGAACATCGTCGGTGGATGCTGTGGCACGACACCGGAGCACACCGTCGCGATCTCCGGGGCGGTCCGCGATCTCGCCCCGCGCCCGGTGCCCTCGTTCGACGATCGCGTCCCCACGTACAGCGGCCTCGAGCGGTTCGCGATCCGCCCCGACACGGGCTTCGTCACGATCGGCGAGCGCCAGAACGTGACCGGTTCGGCGACGTTCCGGCGCCTGATCGAGTCCGGCGACTTCGAGGCGGCGGTCGACGTCGCGCTCGACCAGGTGCGGTCGGGCGCGAACATGCTCGACGTGAACATGGACGCCGACCTGCTCGACGGCGAGGCGGCGATGACCCGGTTCCTGAACATGATCGCGGTCGAGCCCGAGATCGCGCGCGTGCCCGTCATGGTCGACTCGAGCCGGTGGGAGACGATCCTGGCGGGCCTGAAGTGCGTGCAGGGCAAGGGCGTCGTGAACTCGATCAGCCTGAAGGAAGGCGAGGCCGACTTCCTCGAGAAGGCGCGCACGGTCAGGAACTACGGTGCATCGGTCGTCGTGATGTGTTTCGACGAGCAGGGGCAGGCAGGCACCGTCGAGCGCAAGGTCGAGATCGCCGACCGTTCCATCCGGCTCCTCGTCGAGGAAGCCGGCTACCATCCGACCGAGATCATCATCGATCCCAACATCCTCGCGATCGCCACCGGTCTCGAGGAGCACGACGAGTACGCGAAGGCCTTCATCGAGGCGACCCGTGAGATCAAGCGTGCCCATCCCGACGTGCGGGTCTCCGGAGGCGTCTCGAACCTGAGCTTCTCCTTCCGCGGGAACGAGCCGGTGCGCCGGGCGATCCACTCCGTGTTCCTCTACCACGCGATCGCCGCCGGGCTCGACATGGCGATCGTGAACGCCGGCCAACTCGAGGTGTACGAGGACATCCCGAAGGACCTGCTGGAGCACGTTGAGGACATCGTGTTCAACCGGCGCGGCGACGCGACCGAGCGCATGGTCGCGTTCGCCGAGAACGTCAAGGGCGGCGGTCTCGAGCGCGAGGACGATCTCACCTGGCGAGAGGGCTCGGTCGAGGACCGGCTCGCCCACGCGCTCGTGCACGGGATCGTCGACCACATCGTGGAGGACACCGAGGAGGCTCGCCAGGCCTACGACCGCCCGCTCGAGGTGATCGAGGGTCCTCTGATGGCAGGCATGTCGATCGTCGGCGACCTGTTCGGCGCCGGGAAGATGTTCCTGCCACAGGTCGTGAAGTCGGCTCGTGCGATGAAGAAGGCCGTCGCCTACCTCGAGCCCTTCATGGAACAGGAGAAGCTCTCGCTCGGACCGTCGGCCGACCGCGCCCGGGGCACCCTGGTCACGGCCACGGTCAAGGGCGACGTGCACGACATCGGCAAGAACATCGTCGGCGTCGTGCTCGGCTGCAACAACTACCGGGTGATCGACCTCGGCGTGATGGCCCCGGCCGAGCTGATCCTCGACACCGCCGTCGACGAGGGTGCCGACATCGTGGGCCTCTCGGGCCTGATCACGCCCTCGCTCACCGAGATGGTCAACGTGGCGACCGAGATGCAGCGCCGCGGCATGAGCCTGCCGTTGCTGATCGGCGGCGCCACCACGTCGCGCCAGCACACCGCCGTGAAGATCGCGCCCGCCTACGAGCAACCGGTCGTGCACGTCGTCGACGCCTCGCGGGTGGTCGGTGTCGTCTCGGACCTGCTCGACGACGAACGCAAGGACGGGCTCGACTCCCGGAACCGCGTCGACCAGCAGCGGCTGCGCGAGCTGCACGCCGAGCGCGAACGCACGCCGCTGCTCCCCTACCGCAAGGCACTCGCCAACCGCACCCCGATCGACTGGCGCGCCGACGACGTACCGCCGCCCCCGTTCATCGGGCCCCGGGTCGTGGAGCCCACGCTCGCAGAGCTGCGTGAGCTGATCGACTGGACGTTCTTCTTCACCGCGTGGGAGCTCAAGGGCCGCTACCCTCAGATCCTCGACCATCCGCAGCAGGGGGAAGCCGCCCGGGAGCTGCTCGACCACGGGAACGAGCTGCTCGACGAGATCGTCGCCGAACGGTCGATGCAGGCGCGTGGGGTCTACGGGTTCTGGCCGGCGCAGGCCGAGGCCGACGACATCGTGCTCGCCGACGGCACCGTCTTCCCGATGCTCCGCCAGCAGGTCGACCACGGCGAGGACGACGATCGTCCGAACCGTTCGCTGGCCGACTTCATCGCCCCGCACGACAGCGGCATCGCGGACCATCTCGGTGGCTTCGCGGTGACGGCCGGCATCGGGGCGGACGAGCTCGCGAAACGGTTCGAGGCCGACCTCGACGACTATCGCGCCATCATGGTCAAGGCGCTCGCGGACCGCCTCGCGGAGGCGTTCGCGGAGTGGCTACACCGTGAGGTGCGCCGTGCCTGGTACTCGCCCGACGAAGCGTTCGCCCCCGCCGAGCTCGTCGACGAGCCGTACCGGGGCATCCGACCGGCCTTCGGCTATCCGGCCTGCCCCGACCACACGGAGAAGCGCACCCTGTTCGACCTGCTGGGGGCCCGTGAGCTCGGCATGGACCTCACGTCGTCGTGTGCGATGACGCCCGGCGCAACGGTCGCCGGGCTGTACTTCGGCCACCCTCGAGCCCGGTACTTCAACGTCGGCCGGCTCGGCAAGGACCAGGTCGAGGACTACGCGAGGCGGAAGGGACAGAGCCTCACCGAGACCGAGCGCTGGTTGCGCGAGAACCTCGCTTACGACCCTGCCTGACCCCAGCAGCGGCCGCCCGGCCACATGAGACGCCTTTCATGCGCGATTCACCTTGCCCTCATGGTGCCTGCTTACGGTGAGTGTGAGGGGCCGGACAGGTCCCACACAGGGGCCGGACAGGTCCCACACGACGGAACGAGGAGGCGCATCATGATCGGACGCATCGCAACGATCGCCCTCGCCGGGGCCGTAACGCTCTTGGGACCCGTGGGGGCCGCGATCGCGGTCGACGACGGGCCCGACGAGGTCGCCGTCGAGGACGCACGCGACGAGTCGGAGCGCGAGATGCTCGTCTACAAGCGAGACGACGACGACGACGACGTGGTCACGCCGGTCGCGCGTGACGACGATGACGACGACTCGAACAACTCGAACCACTCGTTCACGAGCGGCGTGAAGAGCCGCGACGGCACGAACAGCCGCCACACGAAGGTCTCGAGGGACCGCGACCGCAGCCGCGGCGACCTGACGAAGGACCGCACGAAGGACGGTCCGGGCAAGAGCACCCGCGACCGCTCGCGGCATCACACGAACGACCGGTCCAAGCACGACACACGCTGACGGATCGACCCTCACGAGGAGCCGGGCGCGCTTCGGCGCCCGGCTCCTCGTGTGTGAGGATGGGAACGATGAGCGACGAGCGATGGGGCTTCGAGCCGGGCGATGAGATCGCTCCCGGCCTCCACGCGCTGAACCTGCTCGGGGGGGGCGAGCGCTACGAGGCCTACCTCGCGTTCGACGATCGCCTGCACTACCGGGTGGTCGTCAAGATCCTCCGCCCCGACCAGGTGGGCGACCCGTCCGCCCTGCGAGGGCTGCGTCGCGAAGCCGACGTGCTCGAGCGGGTGCATCACCCGGTCTTGATCCGCTCGTTCGGCGCACATCTCGACGGGGACCGCCCGCTCCTGATCCTCGAGCTCGCCGAGGGCCCGCGCCTGTCCACCGACCTTCGGCGGTTCGGGCCGCTCGATGTGGAACAGGCGGCGCCCCTGGGGGTGGAGATCTCCTCGGCCGTCCATTCGATGCACCGGATCGGTCTCGTGCACCTCGACGTCAAGCCGAAGAACGTGATCCTCGGCGCGCCGCCGCGACTGATCGACCTCAGCATCGCCCGCTCGGCGGAGGACGCGGCGAAGCTCGATCGTCCGATCGGCACCGATGCCTACATGGCACCGGAGCAGTGTGCCCCGGGAGAGGTCGGTGTGGTGGGGCCGGCGGCCGACGTGTGGGGTATCGGCGTCACGCTGTACGAGGCGGTCACGGGCCGGTTGCCCTTCCCCCGAGGGGCGGACGACGACGACACGCCCCTCATCGAGCGGTACCCCCAGCTCGAGCTGCTCCCCGACCCCCTGCCCAACACCGTCGCGCCCCCGCTCGCCGAGGCGATCGAGGGCTCACTGGCGGCCGAGCAGTCCGAGCGCCCCTCCCCCGCCCAGGTGGCCGACACGATCGAGCCCTTGCTGTCGACCCCTCCGCGGTTCCGCCTCAAGAGCCTGCGGCCCGGCTGATCGAGCCGGCTGGGCGGCTGGTAGCGTCGAACCATGTCGAGCTACTGGCATCCCTTCGCCGACATGCACGCGGTCGAAGCGAACGGCGCGACCACGTTGGTGCGTGGCGAGGGCGCGTACGTGCTGGACGACGCGGGCCGACGCTACCTCGATGCGACGGCGTCGCTGTGGTACTGCAACGTCGGGTGGGGCCGCACCGAGATCGCCGACGCCGTGGCCGCCCAGATGCGGGAGCTGCCCGCGTACTCGACGTTCGGCGACCTCACGAATCGCGCGGCCGAGGCCCTCGCCGACCGCGTGGCCTCGCTCGCCCCGGTGGCGGGGTCGAAGGTGTTCCTCACCAGCGGCGGATCGGATTCCATCGACACCGCCACGAAGATGGCCCGCCGCCACTGGCAGCTTCGAGGAGAGCCCGAGCGCACCGTGCTGATCCGGCGGGAGAAGGCCTATCACGGCATGCACACGGCGGGCACGTCCCTCGCGGGCATCCCCGCCAACGCGGCCGGCCACGGCGAGTTGATCGAGGACGTCGCCGAGGTGCCCTGGGACGACGCCGGCGCCCTGCGGGCCGCGATCGAGTCACACGGCCCCGGGCGGACCGCCGCCTTCTTCTGCGAGCCGGTGATCGGTGCCGGCGGCGTGTTCCCGCCCCCACCGGGCTACCTCGAGGCCGCCCGTGAGGTCTGCCGCGAGACGGGTGTGCTGTTCGTGGCCGACGAGGTCATCACCGGGTTCGGGCGCACCGGTGACTGGTTCGCGTCGAACCGATTCGGCCTCGAGCCCGACATCGTGACGTGCGCCAAGGGCATCACGAGCGGCTACCTGCCGATGGGGGCGGTGATCGCCGCCCCGTGGGTCGCCGAGCCGTTCTGGGCCGAGGGAGCGGGCGTGTGGCGCCACGGCTACACCTACAGTGGCCACGCCACCGTGGCCGCGGCCGCGATGGCGAACCTCGACATCATGGAACGAGAGGGCCTTTGCGAACGAGCCCTGAAGCTGGAGGGTCCATTGCTGGAGGCGCTCCAGCCGCTCGCCGACCACGAGCTGGTGGAGCAGGTGCGAGGGGGCGTCGGGCTGTTGGCGGCCGTGAACCTCCGTCAGGCGCTGGTCGCCGACGATCCGGGGCTGCCGGCGAAGGTGGGCACGGCCTGCCGCGACGCGGGCATGTTGGTGCGTCCTCTCGTCGCCGGAGCGATCGCGGTGTCGCCGCCGCTGGTGATCGGCGAGGACGAGATCGCCGAGATCGGCCGTGCGTTCCGGGCCGGGCTCGACGCGGTCTCGGCCGCCTGATCCGCGGTTGGACTCCCCGCCTCCGGTGCGCGGTCGTCCCGGGGTTTCAGCAGGGTCGGCTTCGAGCCTCAGCGGGACGTCAGTGGAACGAGTTGCCGCACGCGCAGCCGCCCTGGGCGGCCGGGTTGTCGATCGTGAACCCCGTTTGCTCGAGG
Organism: Actinomycetota bacterium; assembly: GCA_035550775.1. Lineage (GTDB taxonomy): Bacteria > Actinomycetota > UBA4738 > UBA4738 > HRBIN12 > JAOUEA01. The sequence goes on from DASZOO010000008.1 coordinate 33,010, forward strand.
GTGTCGATGAAGTCGATCGTCGCCTGTGAGAGGTAGGGCACGCTCATCTTGTCGATCACGAGCCGCACGCCGAACTGCTCCTCGGCCTGGTCCTTCTCGCCGACCTGGTCGTCGAGGTACATCGCGTAGCGCAGGCCCGAGCAACCACCCGGCTGCACGGC
>DASZOO010000009.1:0-2764 GCA_035550775.1 Actinomycetota bacterium
CGCCGTCGGCCGGGAGTGCGCCGTGCTCGGCATGCCCTTCATCGCGGAGGCCGAGTTCCCGACCACCTACGCCACCGTCGAGGAGCTGCAGGACCAGTACGGCTTCGAGTACCTCAGGCGGAACGTGCGCCTGTGCGCGGAACTGGGGGCCGACATCGTGAAGACGAACTGGCCGGGGGATCAGAGATCCTTCGAGAAGTGCGTCGAGGCCGCCAACGGCGTGCCGGTCGTGCTGGCGGGGGGGTCGCGCCTCGAGGACGCGGAGCTGCTCAGTCGGATGGAGCAGGCGATGGCTGCTGGGGCGATCGGCTGCTCGGTGGGACGCAACATCTTCATGCATGGGCATCCCGAAGCGATCACGCGGGCTTTGTCGCGCGTGATCCGCGAGCGATGGACCGCCGAGAAGGCGCTCGAGGCCCTTCGACAGGAGACGGACTGAGATGCGCGCGGCGTTCATGACCGACGTCAACGCGGTCGTCGTTCGCGACGACGCGCACGAGCCCGAGCTCGACCCCGCCGGCGCCCTGCTGCGGGTCGAGGCGTGCGGCATCTGCGGCACCGACGCGCGCACGTTCTTCAACGGAGACCCGAAGGCCCCGCCCCCGTGGCAGCTCGGACACGAGCCCGTGGGTGTGCTCGAGCACGTCGGCCCGCAGGCCGATCTGCCGCCCGACGTCGCCGAGGGCGATCGCGTCTTCCTCGGCTCGATCTTGACGTGCGGCGAGTGCCGTTGGTGCACGGAGGGGTTCCAGAACCTGTGTGAGCACCACCTGCTCTATGGCTACGAGCCCTATCCGGGCGCCTACGCGGAGCTCGCCGCCGTGCCGCCGATCGCGACGAAGAACTTGATCGCCTTGCCTCCCGACCTGCCCTCGGACCTCGCGACCGTGGCCGATCCGTTCGCGTGCGCGATGAACGGCATCGAGCAGCTCGATGTTCGGCTGGGCGACACGGTCGTGATCCTCGGCACCGGTCCGATCGGTTGCTGGCAGGCGGTGATGGCCCGCGACCGCGGCGCCTCGAGGGTCTACCTGACCGACGTGTCGGGGGATCGGCTGAAGGTGGCGCTCGACGCGATCGGCGACGTGGTCGACGAGGCGTGGGTGGCCGGGGACGACAACGGGGTGGAGGAGGTCATGTCGCGCACCGGCGGCCACGGAGCCGAGCGGGTCAGCGTGGCGGCTCCCGCCAAGCCGGCCCAGCAGGCGGCGCTCGAGATGGCGGCCAAGCGAGCCAAGGTCGTGTACTTCGCCGGCCTGCCCAAGCACGACCCGGTCAGCCCCCTCGACATGAACCAGCTGCACTACAAGGAGCTGGAGATCCTCGGCGCCTACGGGGCGACGCACCGCCAGTACCGCATCACGATGGACTACCTCGATCGGAAGCAGGACGTGTTGGCCGCCGTGGTGACCCATCGATGGCCGCTCGAGCAGATCTCGGAGGCGTTCGAGACGATCCGGGCGGGCACCGGGCTGAAGATGGTGATCGTGCCGTGACCGCGGCGTACGTGATCGGGTGCGACGTCGGCAGCCAGGGCACGAACGGAGCGCTGTACCGCGGAGACGGGGAGCTGATCGACTCCGCGTACGAGGCGTACGACGTGGAGTTCCCGCACCCGGCCTGGGCCGAACAAGACCCGGACCTGTGGACGGCGGCGGTCGAGCGGGCCTGCGCGCGGCTGGTCGCCTCCTGTCCCGACGGCCCGGGCGCGATCCGTGGTCTCTCGTTCGGGTCCCAGCTCGACGGCATGGTGGTCTGTGACGCGCGCGGGCGGCCGGTGCGTCCATCGATGATCTGGATGGACCGTCGGGCCGAGGCGCAGGCGGCCGCGGTGGCCGAACGGCTCTCGCCCCGCGAGTTCTACCGTGCTGTCGGGGCCAACCTCGACTCGTCGCACGCGGTCTTCAAGGCGCTCTGGGTGCGCGACGAGGAGCCGGGCGCGTGGAAGGAGGCCGCCACCATCATGCCGCCCGGTTCGTACGTGCTGCGGCACGTGTGCGGCGAGCTCGCGGTCGACTACTCGAACGCCAGCTCGCTCGCCCTGCTCGACCCCCGTACGCGGGCGTGGTCCTCCGAGGTCCTCGAGGCGACCGGGGTCGACGAGGCGATGTTGCCGAGGCTGGGTGCGGGCACCGAGCCGATGGGCCCGATCACCGACGCGTTCGCCGAGGCCAGCGGGCTCGATCCCTCGACCGTGGTCGCGATCGGGTGCGGTGACGAGATGGCGGCGACGCTCGGCGCCGGCGTGTTCGAGCCGGGCGAGGTCTGCGACGTCGTCGGCACCGCCGAGCCGGTGTGCGCCGCCAGCGCCGAGCCCCGCGAGGATCCGACGATGCTCGTCGAATGCCACCCGCACGCCGACCCCGACGCATGGTTGCTCGAGAACCCGGGGTTCGTGTCCGGGGGGAACCTGCGCTGGTGGCGGGACCAGTTCGCGCCGATCGAACGCGACGCCGAGGCGGTCGGCCTGGGCGACGCCTACGACTTCCTGTCGACGGAAGCCGGCCACGTCGCCCCCGGCGCGCAGGGGCTCGTGTTCTTGCCATGCATGCAGGGGGCGATGGCGCCCGAGTGGAACGGCGCCGCTCGCGGCGTCTTCTACGGCCTGTCGCTCGCGCACACGCGCGATCACATGACGCGCGCGATCCTGGAGGGAAGCGCCTTCGCCCTGCGCGACATCCTCGACGCGATGCATGATGCCGGCCTCGACGTGCGGCGCCTGACGATCGTGGGCGGCGGCGCGAAGGGCCCGCTGTGGCGTCAG
>DASZOO010000010.1:0-4235 GCA_035550775.1 Actinomycetota bacterium
TCGTGTGTCGGGCGGACGGTTCGACGGACCTGCTGACGCCTTCGGTGCGCGCGCGGCCCGACGGGGTGCACGTGCTCGTACGGAGCCGGCTCGATGAGCCCGCGACCGTGAACGGCTTCGGGATCGACGTCAGCCCTGGGAGGCGATCCGCCGTCTTGAGCATCGGGCCGGGCATCGTCGGCGTGGCGTGCTGGCCGTACTCCCAGCATCGCTGGGGGGAGCCGACGACGTCGGCGCTCGAGGTCGTGGACCCGCGGGGCCTCTACGTCGATCCAGACCCCGAGTGCGACGGAGACGGGTTCGAGGCGACCGCCGTGGACTTCGCCTCGCCGGGACCGAAGGGCGGTCTCATCCCGCTCGAGGAGGCGCGTCGCCAGATCAATGGTCTCGCCCCGGACGACGACCTGATCCACGGCGGCTATCCGGAACAGCCGACGCCCCCGGTGCTCGTCGTGCGGGACGACGCGGTCATCGCGCACATCAGTTTCGGGCTGTGGGGAAGCGATTGGGTGCATGCGGGATCGCGTATGTGCGGCGAGAGCGGGCTCCGTGTCTAGGAGAGCGATCCTCGGAGCACCGGCGGCGACGTTGCTCGTCATGGCGTTGCTGACCGCATCGTGCGCGGACGCTGTCGATCCGCACGGCGGCGCCTCACGCAACGCGACGGCCGATGACCACGGACTCGTCGCCGCTTGCGGGGGTGTCGAGTTCGCGGACCTCCATCCCGATACGTCGGCGTTCGCTCCCTACTCGGCATGGGGCGAGATCGACCTGGCTCCCCTCGGTGGCGAGGCACCGTTCTTCAGAGAGTTCATCGATCAGTACGCGTGGTTCACTGCCGAAGAGACGGCAGACTCGCTGACGTTGTTCGGCGAGCCGAGGCACGGACCTCGTGGCTCCAATCCATATGCGTCCGCCGCCCTGGAGATGCGTGACGGTGCGTGGTTCCTCCTCGGTTGGGGGCAGTGCAGCATCGAGCTCTCGGCACCCGGATGGGGCAACGCTCGCTTCATGGTCGACCCCACGGTTCCGCCCGATCCAGGCTCGGATCGCGTCACGGTGTTCGCCACCGAGATGGCGTGTGCGGGAGGGAAACCGCCCGGGGATCGCCGGGTACGGTCGGTGGTCGTCGAGGAGACCGCCGAGTCGGTCTCGGTGGTCCTCCTGGTGGAACCCACGCAAGGAGACACCTCATGCCCGGGGAACCCTCGATTCCAGTTCGAGATCGCGCTCGACAGCCCGATCGGCGACAGGGAGATCCTGGACGCGAGCGTCTATCCGGCCGAGGTTCGCTGGCCCCGTTCGTGACTCCGCTCTCGCGATAGGAGCAGAACCCGTCCTGCGGCCGCTGCAGTTCGGCCACCACTTCTTGAACCATGGGAGACGCCCTGCGCGGCCGAGGTGCAGATCGGCGCAGGGAGTCCTAATCGGTAGCGACAGAGGGAACCAGAGAGGGCCAAAGGGCAGTGTGGCCCTTGCTCCGGGGGTGGGACTCGAACCCACAACCTACGGATTAACAGTCCGCCGCTCTGCCGGTTGAGCTACCCCGGAAGGTGGAGCGCCGGGAGTCTACCAGTGGCCCCTTCTCGCCCAGCGGCGAGCCTCGGTGAGCGAGGGTAGGCTGTGTCGGTTCCACTCGGTTCCACTCCGAGCGTCCATCCTCCAAGAAGGGATCTCGCATGAAGCTCCGATCGGTCGTGCTCGTGGCCCTCGGCGTCGGCGCCGGGTACGCGATCTCCCGGAAGATGCACGAGGACGATCCCGCCGTGGTCCGCGGTCCCCAACGCTCGACGTCGCCGTCCGGCCTCCGGATCGTGAGCGACCAGGCCCAACGCATCGCCGATCAGGCGAGCGTGCGCAGCGTCGAGGTGATCCGCCGGGCCCGGGGTGCGATCAGGACCCGGCTCGGAGAGCCGTCGACCTACGACGAGGCCGCCTGGAACTGACCGAGGCGGACGCGGCACCTACGACGACGGCCAGCGCGTGCCGAACGTGACCGTCGTGGCTTGGTCGGCGGTGCACTGCGCCGGCGCGACGCCCCGTTCCACGGCGAAGCCGATGCCCAGGGTGACCCAGTCGCGGATGTAGAAGCAGTTGCCGGCATCGCTGTAGACGGCGGCGACGAACTGATAGCCCGTCGTGGCGGCGTCGGGGACCCAGGTGCTCGCTCGGTCCGGACCGTCGCTGTTGGTCGTCTCGTCGACCGCGTCCAGCGACGGTTCCGCGGCCATGAGCTCGACCGGGGTGGCGGTGGCGTAGGTGGCACGGTCGGTGAAGATGATCCTGCCCGTCTCGAGCGTCTTGGCGGCGGTCTGCTTGGCCGCGGAGTCCTGCGCGCGCGCCTTGACGCCTGCGAAGGTGCTGGTGGCCATGAGGAGGAGGACGGCGAGGATCACCACGACGACCATCAGCTCGATCAGCGTGAACCCGTCTTCCTCACGGAGATCCGGCAAGCGGACCATGCGCTCCACCCGTCCTCGGGGCACGGACCATCCGACGCCCTGTCATGAACATCGGAGCGGGCGACGGGTCGACTTGAGCGCCGCGAGCTGACGGCCCTACCCTATTCGAGGTAATCGCGGAGCTTCTGCGAGCGACTCGGGTGACGCAGCTTCGAGAGCGTCTTGGACTCGATCTGCCGGATGCGTTCACGGGTGACGCCGAACTCGCGACCGACCTCCTCCAGGGTGCGGGGATGGCCGTCGACGAGCCCGAACCGGAGCTGGATCACCTTCTTCTCGCGTTCGCTGAGGGTGTGGAGCACCGACTCGAGCTGTTCCTGCAGCAGGATGAAGCTCGCGGCGTCGACCGGCACGACGGCGTCGGCGTCCTCGATGAAGTCGCCGAGGTGGGAGTCCTCTTCTTCGCCGATCGGCGTCTCGAGCGAGACCGGCTCCTGTGAGACCTTCTGGATCTCGCGCACCTTCTCGGCGCTGATGCCCATGACGTTGCCGATCTCGTCGGGGGTCGGCTCGCGTCCGAGGTCCTGCAGCAGCTGGCGCTGCACCCGCACGAGCTTGTTGATCGTCTCGACCATGTGCACGGGGATGCGGATCGTGCGCGCCTGGTCGGCGATCGCGCGCGTGATCGCCTGGCGGATCCACCACGTCGCGTACGTCGAGAACTTGAAGCCCTTCGCGTAGTCGAACTTCTCGACCGCGCGGATCAGGCCGAGGTTGCCTTCCTGGATCAGATCGAGGAAGAGCATGCCGCGCCCCACGTAGCGCTTCGCGATCGACACCACCAGGCGCAGGTTCGCCTCGATCAGCTTGCGCTTGGCGAGCTGGCCGTCGCGCTCGACGCGGTGCAGCCAGGCCTGGAGCTCCTCGTCGGACTTCGGGCGGTAGCTCTTCGCGATGCGCTCGCGGCCGATGCCCTCGACCTTCCCGAACGCGGTGAGCTGATGGTCACGGATCTCCCAGACCCTCATCACGCACGCCTTGAGCGCATGCTGATCGGCCTTGGGCTCCTCCTCGTCGCGCAGCTGCGTCTGCAGCCCCGTGGACATCTCGCCGGCCTCGATACGACGGGCGAGGTCGATCTCCTGCGGCGCGTTCAGCAGGGGGACCTTGCCGATCTCCTTGAGATACATGCGCACCGGATCGTTCGTGGGCGCCTTGAGCAGGTCGACCTCGATGCGGACCTGCGTGGCCGCATCGGTCTCCTCGCCGGGGACCTCGATCACCTCGATGCCCTCGGCGGTGAGATGGTCGCCGACCTGGGTCAGGAACTCCTCGACCTGCTCCGGGGTGAAGTCGTCGACCGGAACGGCCTCGAGGAGGTCCTCCGAGGTCACGAAGCCACGCTCCCGCCCCTTGGCGGTGATGGTTTCCTTGACCTCGTCGAGGCTCAGCGGGGATTCGTCGCGGGCCGGTACAGCCAAGGCAGCTCCTCTGTGGTGATCGGGTGGGGGTTCGCCACGAGCATCGGCACGACGCCCCAGTGTACGGAACGGGGAGGGCGGCGACCCTTCCGCCCCGAACGACCTGCCGGGGCGCTCAGACGGCGCTTCGGATGCCCTGACGCAGGCGTCGCAGCTCGCCGTCGATCGCCACGAGCCGGGCGAACATCTCGTCGTAGTCCGGGTCGGTCGTGGGGTTCAGCTTCTGCAGCTGCATCCGCAGGGTGTCGCTCTGCTGCTTCAACACGAACTCCCGCAGGCGTGACCACACCGAGGCCACGTACTCGGACGAGCCGTCGCCGTCGAGCGGCTCGACGGCCAGGGAGCTGACCAG
>DASZOO010000011.1:0-4116 GCA_035550775.1 Actinomycetota bacterium
TGACGGAGGTGTTCGCGCGTCCAGGTGACCGAGGTCACGGTGACGCCTCCGAACCGAGGCCGCCGTTCGAGGCGGCGGCGCGCCAGGCGTCGCGGAGCTTCACGCGGGTGCCGGTCTTCAGGACCGCGCCGGAGTACAGACGCGCCGACAGCGGCACGAGGGCCGCCGTGCCGGCGACGAGCAGGGCGACCGAGAGAGCGATCTGCGGCGCGGTGGCCGACCCCAGCGCGATGCGCACCGGCATCGCCAGCGCCGACGAGAACGGCAGGATCGACGCGGCGACCGACAGGGGCGAGTCGGGGTTCTCCAGCGCCCCGATCGAGATGAAGAACGAGACGAAGATGATCAGGTTGATCGGCACCATGGCGTTCTGCAGCTCCTCCATGCGGGAGACGAGCGACCCCGAGACGGCGAACAGCCCGGCGTAGAACGCGAACCCCAGCACGAACCAGGCCAGCACGACCAGCGCGATCCCGATCGCGGTGCCGGGCAGCTCCAACGCCCCCGTCACGACCGAGAGCACGATCGCGAACGTCGCGATGAACGCGAGCTGCACGATGCCGAGCAGCCCGATGCCGACGATCTTCCCGGCGAGCAGCTGCCGGGGCCTGATCGCCGACAGCAGGATCTCGACCACCCGCGAGGCCTTCTCCTCGATCACGCCGGTTGCGACCCACACGCCGTAGCCGAAGAGCTGACCGTAGGCGAGCAGCACGGCGATGAACGCGATCCCGGCGTTCTCGTCACGGTTCGGATCCTGCGGCTCGATCGTTCGCACCTCGATCGAGGGCTGGTTCAGCAGCGCCTCGGCCTCGCCGGCCGACGCGCCCGCGTGCTCCAGCCCGGTCCGGATGCGCTCGCGCACCACCGCCTCCTGCACGATCTGCTGCAGAGGCGCCGACACACCCGTCTGACCCACGATCGTGCGGTCGCTCTCGAGGAACGCCTCGACGTCGCCGCGCGAGAGCGCCGCTTCCGCCTCGGCCTCGTCGTCGAACATCGTCACGCGGAGCTCGGCTCCCCGGTTCGCCGTGGCCTGCTCCAGGGGCGCTCGCAGCGCCGATGTGGCCGGCCCGAGGAGTCCCAACCGGTGCACCGGCGCGTCGTCGCCGGAGAACGCACGCAGCAGCACGAACACCGACAGCACCGTCAGCGTGATCGCCGTGGAGATCACGAATCCCTTGTCACGCAGACGGACCGAGAAGTCCCTGGCGGCCACCAGCCGCCACGCGCCGCGGTCGGTCGGCGTCGTTTCGAGGCCGGCCCTCACACGCCCACCACCTCTCGGAACAGCTCCGCCAGGCTCGGATGCATCGGCCCGAACCGAACGACGTCGCCCGATGCCCGTGCGAGGTCGAGCACGCGCTGCTCGTCGACGCCGCCGGCGAGCTCGAACACGTCGCCGTCGGGCGTCGTGTCGACGAGCACCACGCCCGGGATCGTCGAGTGCCAGCCGTCCTCGGAACCACGGACCTTCACGAGGAACAGCCGCCGTTCACGCTTGGCTCGAAGCTCGTGGATCGTGCCCTGAGCGACGATGCGACCGTCGTCGATCAGCACGACCTCGTCACAGAGGCGCTCCACGAGATCGAGCTGGTGGCTGGAGAACACGACGGGCACGCCGTGGTTCGAGGCCTGACGGCGGAGCATGCCGGAGAGCACGTCGACGCCGACCGGGTCCAGTCCGGAGAACGGCTCGTCGAGCACCAGCAGATCCGGTTCGTGCACGAGCGCGGCGGCGAGCTGCACCCGTTGTTGGTTGCCGAGCGAGAGCGCCTCGACGCGGTCCCGTTCACGGCCCCCGACGCCCAGCCCCTCGAGGGTCTCCCCCGCCCGGAGGTGGGCGTCGGCACGGGAGACGCCGTGCAGCCTCGCTAGGTGCACGAGCTGGTCGAGCACCCGCATCTTCGGATAGAGGCCGCGTTCCTCGGGCATGTAGCCGAAGCGGCGCCGCACGCGCGCGTCGACCGGTTGGCCACGCCACCGCACGTGACCCGCGTCGGGGGTCAGCACGCCGAGCGCGATCCGCATCGCCGTGGTCTTGCCTGCCCCGTTCGGACCGACGAAGCCCACGATCCGCCCCTCGGGCACGGTGAACGACACGTCGTCGAGCGCGACGATGTCGCCGAACGTGCGGCGCAGGCCGGTCAGCTCGAGCATGCGGGCGACGCGGGAGGGGGCATGGGTCCAGCTTAGAGACGGTTCGCGGTCGACGCGGTGCTCAGCCGAGGCTCGAGACGTCGACGATGTGCGCGATCCACTCCGGGTGATCGAGGGCGTCGAGCAGGGCCGTCGCGAACGCGGCCCGGGTGACCGAGGAGCCCGCGCTCCGTTCGTCGACGGCGAACGAGTACCCGCGCCGCGACCCGTCGTCGGACAGCAGCGGAGTCGCCACCACGGTCCAGTCGAGGTCACCCCCCCGCAGGGCGGCGAGCGCGACGCGATGCTCCTGCGACACGCCCGCGTACGGGCCCTCCACCGGTCGATCGTCGAGCACGCGCGAGTTCGCGGAGATCACGAGGCGCCGGCGAGGGCCCTCCGCCATCGTTCGGGCGAGCGTGCCGATCGCATCGGAATAGACGGTGCCCGGGTCGGGCCCCTGGGGACCCATCGCCGAGACGACCGCTTCGGCGACGCGCAGCGCGGAGCGCACCGCGTCGGCGTCACGCGCATCGCCCGTGACCACCCGGACGACCTCGGGGAGCGGGTCGTCGGCGGGGACGGAACGGACGAACGCGGTCACGGAGTGACCGCGTTCGAGGGCCCGGGCCACGAGCAGGCGGCCGGTGCCACCGGCCGCCCCGAACACCGTGAGTTCCACGCGGAGGACCCTACCCCCCCGGTGCCCGGCCGTTCGGTTCGACTCGCCCCGGCACGCGTCCGACCTCAGGCGAGTCCGCGGCGGTGCCGATGCCTCGGAACATGGCGACCACGGCGGCGGAGGCGATGCATGAACAGCCATCGCGCCCTTCGACGTCGGTCGCGGTCTTCTTCGATCTCAGCGGGCTCCCGGGCTGGGGCTCCGAGCCCGACGTGACCGACCCCGACACGAGCACGATCCTCGAGCGGCACGTGAGCCCCGGGGGCGAGGTGCGACTCGTGCGCGGATGCACCGCCCTGGCCGTCTTCCCGGGCGTCACCGCCTCGTTGCGCGCCGCCACGGCGCTGCTCTCGGAGGCGCAGGGCACGAGCGGCAGCGTGACCGCGGGCGCCCACGCGACGGAGCTCACGCACGACGACATCGTTCCCGATTCGGTCCCCGCCCGGATCGCCGCGGCGCTGGCTCAGCTCGCCGACGCCAACCGCTTGCTCGTGACCGGTGACCTGCTTCGCGGGTTCCCTCCGGACCGATGGTCCTCGTGGTCGTTCGATCCCGGGCCAACCGCGCGGTTCGGGGACTCGCCGCTGGCCACGTTCTCGATCCGGCGGAGCTGACGACCCGGAGCCCCGACGCCGACCCGCTACGGCGCTCAGGCAGCGACCGGCGCGCCGACGCCGCCGAGCGCAATGGCCAGCACCTCGTCGATGCTCTCCGCCACGTGGAACGTCATCTGCTCCCGCACCTGCTCGGGCACGTCGTCGAGATCGCCTTCGTTCCGCTTCGGGAGCACGACGACCTGCAGGCCGGACCGGTGCGCTGCCAGCACCTTCTGCTTCACCCCGCCGATCGGCAGGACCCGCCCCTGGAGCGTGACCTCACCCGTCATGCCGACCTCCGCCCTCACCGGCGTGTCGGTGAGCAGCGAGACGAGCGCGGTCGTCATCGTGACGCCGGCGCTCGGGCCGTCCTTGGGCACCGCGCCCGCGGGCACGTGCACGTGGAAGCGACCCCGCAGGCGCTCGGGCGCGATGCCGAGCTCGTCGGCGTGCGACCGCACGTAGCTCAGCGCGATCTGGGCTGACTCCTTCATCACGTCGCCGAGCTGGCCGGTGAGGGTGAGCCCGTCTCCGCCGCCGCCTTCGCCGGCCTCCTCGCGGCTCGCCTCGATGAACAGCACGTCGCCGCCGACGCCGGTCACCGCGAGACCCGTGGCCACGCCCGGCACGGCGGTGCGCTCGGCCGCCTCGAAGAAGAACTTCTGTCGACCGAGGTACTCACGCACGTCGTCGACGTCG
>DASZOO010000012.1:0-2819 GCA_035550775.1 Actinomycetota bacterium
GCTCTACGCGAGCGAGATGGCGGGCCGGGTCGCCGATCGCGCGGTGCAGATCTTCGGGGGCCGGGGGTACATGCGCGAGAACGTGGCCGAGCGCTTCTGGCGAGAGCTGCGCGTCGATCGCATCTGGGAAGGCACGAGCGAGGTGCAGCGCAACATCATCGCAGACCAGCTGCAGAAGCGAGGCACCCAGGCGCTGGTGGGGTGACCGTCATCACCCGCCGAGTACGGCCGCGTCGTCGCGGTCCCACGTCAGCACGACCTGATCCCCCGGCTGCACGCTCGAGGAACGATCGTCGCTCAGACGGTGCACGATCAGCCGCTTGCCGATCGCCGTATCGACGTGGAACTGGGTGAGGGTGCCCAGGTAGACGACCTGAGCGACCGTTCCCGACAATCGAGAGCCGTCGTTCGCCGACACGTCACCGGTCGTGAGCACGACGCGCTCGGGGCGGACGGCCACGAGCAGCGACGATCCGACCCCCGCGTCCGTCCCGGTGGGGCCGACCGGAACGACGACGCGATCCCGTTCGCTCACACGCATCACGAGGTCCTCGCCCGCCACCTGGTCGACTCGCACGTCCATCGCGTTCAGCACGCCGACGAAATCGGCGACGAACGGCGTCGCCGGCTGCTCGTAGACCTCGCGGGGGGCACCGAGCTGCTCGATCACTCCCTCGTTCATCACGGCGATGCGATCGCTCATCGACAACGCCTCGTCCTGGTCGTGCGTGACGTAGACGAACGTGGTCTTCAATTCGTGCTGGATGCGCTTGAGCTCGAGCTGCATCTGCTTGCGTAGCTTCACGTCGAGGGCTCCGAGCGGCTCGTCGAGCAGGAGCGCCGCCGGCTGGTTCACGAGCGCTCGGGCGAGCGCGACGCGTTGCTGCTGCCCACCTGAGAGCTGCCCGGGCTTGCGCTGCTGCAGTCCCCCCAGTCCGACGATCTCGAGCATCTCCGCGACGATCGAGGCGCGGTCGCTCTTGGGCACCTTCTTCAGCTTCAGCCCGTACGCGACGTTGCGCTCGACGTTCATGTGCGGGAACAGCGCGTAGTGCTGGAAGCACATGTTCACCTCGCGCTTGTTCGGGGGCACGCCGACGACATCGGCCCCACGTAGGAGGATCGTTCCCGCGTCGGGCTCCTCGAAGCCGGCGATCATCCGCATCGTGGTCGTCTTGCCGCAGCCGGACGGGCCGAGCAGCGTGATGAACTCGCCCTCGGCGACGTCGAGCGAGATGCCGTCGACGGCGTGCACGTCGCCGAACGACTTGTGGATGCCCTGGATGCTGATCGCGACGCCGGGCTCGCTCATACCGCCGACACCTCCTCCTCGTCGTGGACGGTCGTGTCGGCCTCGAGCCGGCGGTCGGTCACCGTGCGCAGCACCTCCGACGCGATCACGACGATCGCTGAGAGCACGAGGATCACGACCGCGACCGCGATGACCGACGGCAGCCGCCGAGGCAGCCGCAGCTGGGAGTACAGGTACACGGGGAAGGTCACCTGGTCACCCGACACGAACGATGCGACCACCACCTCGTCGAAGGAGATCACGAAGCTCAAGAGGAACGCCGAGAAGATCGCCGGCAGCATCAGCGGCCATGTGATCTGGAGGAAGGTGGTGAACCAGCCCGCCCCGAGGTCCCGAGAGGCCTCCTCGAGCGAGGCCGGGATGCGCTCCAGCCTCGGAACCAGCGTGAGGATCGCGAACGGCAGCGCGATCACGATGTGACCGATCGCGATCGTGAGCCCGGAGAACGGCATGCCGATCGTGTTGAACAGGATCAGCAGGGCCGTGCCGAGCACCACCAGCGGGATCACGAGCGGCGCGAGCATGACCCCGGACACGAGCCCCTTGGCGAAGAAGCGCCGTCGGACGAGAGCGATCGAGGCGGGGATCGCGAGGACCGTGGTGACGACCGCGGTCAGTGCGGCGACCCACAGGCTCATGCGCAAGGCGTCGGTGATCTCGGTGTTGTCGACGAAGGTCCGGTACCAGCGCAGCGTGAATCCTTCCCATGGGAACGACACGAGCTCCCGGTCGTTGAACGAGAAGATCACGAGGATCACGAGCGGGGCATACAGGAACACCACCAGGACCCAGAACGTCACCCACAGCCCGCGACGACCCGCGTTCGAGACGGCGACGTTCACTCCGCCACGCTCCGCACGTCGAGGAAGCGGCCGAAGACGATCAGCAGCAGGGCGACCGCGAAGATCAGGAACATCGCCATCGCCGAGCCGAACTGCCAATCGAGGCCTGCGGTGAACGCGGACTGGATCGCGCTGCCGAACATGAACCCCCCGGGGCCGCCCACGAGCTGGGGGGTGACGTACTCGCCGATCGTCGGGATGAACACGAAGATGAACCCGGCGACCACGCCGGGCAGCGACAGCGGCAGGGTGACCGTCCAGAACGTGCGCAACCGGCTCGCGCCGAGGTCGCTCGATGCTTCGAGCAGGTGGTGGTCGAGGTTCTCGAGCGAGACGAAGATCGGCAGGGCCACGAACGGCACCCAGACGTAGCTCAGCACCAGGTAGATCGCGAACTGGCTGTTGAACAGCCATCGCACGGGCTCGTCGACGAGTCCGATGGTCTCGAGGAACGAGTTCGCCACGCCCGCCTCTCCGAGGATCACGCGCCAGGCGAGCACCCGCAGGAGGTAGCTGGTGAGGAACGGCACGATGATGACGAGCAGCAGCGTGTACTTGCGCGTGCCCGCGATCAGCGCCAGCAGGTACGCGACCGGGTACGCGAGCAGCACCGAGGTGACCGAGACCCCGAGCGACATGCGCACCGACTTCCAGAACAGGCTCAG
>DASZOO010000013.1:0-20047 GCA_035550775.1 Actinomycetota bacterium
GGATGCATAGCGCGCTCGACTCGGCGACCGGCTTGCCCAGGAGGTCGACCAGTGCGTCGTGGATCCTCGTGTTCGTTATGCCTGCGGACGTGAGCAGCTGCTTCACGATGCCTCCTCGTCCTGTCCTCGTCCGAGCCCGGCCACCGCCGAATCCTGGCCGAGGCCTCACGCCGGTGGCTCCTCAGCGACTGACCTCAAGGCCACGTGGTCGCAGCCTGCAACCCTATGTCACCCGACGGCTTCCTCAGCTCGGGGCTGCGGGGGCCGATGGATGTGGGATGGAGAGGCACTGGGTGACCCGAGGGGTCGTGGCGTCCGCAGGAGCAGCTCTGATCCTCGCCACGATCGCGGCCGCCTCGATCCTCTACTCCCGGGAGCGCTCACGCGACGATGCTGTGATCGAGTTCGACTCATCCATGTGTCCGACAGGGTGGCAGGAGTCCGTCAACGAGGTGCAGGGGGGAGCGGGGGCGGCCACCACGGAACTCGAGGCGATCCTCGTAGAGCTGAACTCGACGTCAGTCGCTCCTGACCATGCCCATGATGCCCGACGCATCGTGACCACACCGGAGGACGATGGCTTTCTCGCCATCGACCGCGAACCCGAGTCAGCGACGTTCGCGTTGGTCATCGATGGTGTGGCCCGTGGCACCGTGACCGTCGGACGGTTCGGGGAGCACAGCTTCGGCGTGCTCGGCTCGACCTGGTGTATCGATTGATCCGTGGCGGGGCTCTTTAGCTTCCATGTCGCCCGCGTGCAGCCGCTCCGACTACCATCGCGGGGTCCGCAAGGGTGAGGAGCTCGCGGTGCGGACGATCTCTTCTCAGGACGCACGATGTCGTTCTCGGTCAGACCATTCACCCGTGCCGACGCCGACGCCGTCGCGAGCTGGCGATACCCGCCTCCGTACGACGTCTACGACGTTCCCGAAGATCAGTCGTGGGAGGTGGAGGTCTTCGACGAGGGTCGATGGGGCACTTCTTATTTCGCGGTCGACGACTCCGGGTCGGGCGAGCTCGCGGGCTTCCTCGAGCTGGTCGCGACGGGATCCGACTCCGATGGCGACGTGGAGGTCGAGATCGGGCTGGGCCTGCGTCCCGATCTCACCGGTCATGGCGTCGGAGCGTCGTTCGTCGACGCGGCGATGGCCTTCGCCCGGGAACGCTGGCATCCGCGCACGTTCGCCCTCGACGTCCTCCCGTGGAACGAACGTGCGATCCGTGCCTACGAGCGGGCGGGCTTCGCGCGCGGCGAGGTGTACCTGCGCACGTTCCCCGACGGGAACGAGGTCACGTTCCTTCGGATGACCCGCCCGGCGTGATCTCTCCGGCCGCGGGCACGACCGGCACGCCCCGCTTCCGCTGCAGCTCGAGGTACTCGCTGCGCCTGGCGAACGTGTCGCGGAGCTCCGCGGTGAGCGCGTCGACGAACTGGTCGCGGTAGGCGGCGTCGACGAGGATCGTGACCGCGTAGTAGAGCCCGGCGAAGGCCGCGACGCCGGTCGCCACCCGCAGCAGCGCCTCGTTGACCTGCAGGCGATCGCCGAACCAGGAGACCGCGACGTTCACGTCGTCGGGGATCAGCAGCCACGCCTCGCGCACCTCGGCGTTCACGAGCAGCGCGCCGAGTACGACGTAGAAGAGCCAGATCGCGGCGCTCACGAACAGCACCTGAAGCATCTCGCTGATCAGCGCCACGGCGGCCAGGTTCAGCCGCTCCTTCCGGCGCAGCGGCACGTCGCCGACCGCGGACTCGACCTGCACCTCGCGGACCACCCCCGGAAGCCGCACCGCGAGGAACACCATCGCGAGCAGCACGAAGAGCGCCATCGCCGTCCAGAAGGCTCCGGGGCCCGGCGTCGTGAACACCTGCCAGATCTCGGTCGTGAAGAACATCACCAACGAGAAGAACAGCAGCAGCGGCACGGCCCGCACGAGCACCGAGAGCGAGGCGCCGAGCTGGGTGAAGAACCGTCGACCCGTCCACCGCACGAGCGAGACGACCCCGAACCCGATCACGAGGTACACGAGGATCAGCAGCACCGCGTTCACGACCATCGTGTTGAACCCGAACAGGTATTGGCGGCTGAACACGATCGGAAGCAGCCCGGGCAGCACGACGAACGCGACGAGCTCCGGCACGCCCACGCGCGAGGGCACCGAGAGGAATCGCCGGCCGCGCACCACGTTCAGCAGGCCGAACGTGCCGAACAGGATCGCGGCGCCGCCGAGCACGAGCAGCAGGTTGGCCCACCCCGCCTCGACGTCCATCGCGTTCACGACCTCGAGCACGAACACCAGCGTCAGGAACGGGATCGCGCGCGTGAACACGTCCTCGGCCACGGAGAAGTCCAGGATCAGGTTGGGCAGGCCCTCCCGGCGGAAGCCGCGCTCGAGTTCGGCGATGCGCCTGGCGTCGTCGCTCACGCGTGCATCGAACCACGGCGAGCTCGAGGCTTCCCGGAAGCGACGCCCGCAACCGCGAGCCGCCGATAGGCTTGGGAGCGTGCAGGAACCGACCTTCTCGAGCGCGCTCGTGCTCTTCGCCCACCCCGACGACGCCGAGTTCATGTGCGGCGGCACGATCGCGAAGTGGGCCCGCGACGGCTGCGAGGTGCACTACGTGGTCTGCACCGACGGCTCGGCGGGGTCGAACGAGCCGGGCGCCGATCGCCGGGAGGTCGCCCCGATCCGCGAGAAGGAGCAGCTCGCCGCGGCCGAGGTGCTCGGCGTCGCGAGCGTGACGTTCCTCGGGGAGACCGACGGGCTGCTCGAGGTCACGCCCGCCACGCGGAAGAAGGTGACGCGCGAGGTCCGACGGTTGCGGCCCGAGGTGCTGATGGCCCCCGACCCGTCCCGCCTCTGGTCCGGCAACGGATACGTCAACCACTGGGATCACAAGCAGGCCGGCCTGCTCGCCCTGGCCGCGGTGATGCCCGACGCGCCGACCCGCGTGATGTTCCAGGAGCTCGAGCGCGAGGGCATCGAGCCGTACGAGATCCCGAACCTGTGGCTCGCGAGCGCCGAGCCCGACACCTACGTCGACATCACCGAGACGATCGACACGAAGGTCGCGGCGCTCGCCCAGCACGTCTCCGAGGAGGGCGAGGCCGCGGCGCCATGGGTGCGCGAGCGCGCCCGGGAGGTCGGCGAGGAGGCGGGCGTCGAGTACGCCGAGGCCTTCAAGGCGTTCCGGTTCACGGACGACGACGAGTAGGTGAATATGGACTTCGAGATGGATCACGAGCAGGACGAGCCCTTCGAGATCTCCGCCCAGGAGCGTCGCGACATCGAGGCCGACCTCGACGATCTCGCCGCGATGCGCACCGTCTTCTCGCCGCAGGGGGTCAAGGGTGTCGTGATCGCCTGTCAGGACTGCGGGGCCAATCACTTCTTCGAGTGGGAGCTGCTGCGCGACAACCTCGAGCAGATGCTCACGAGCGGCGAGCCGCGACCGCACGAGCCCGCGTTCGACCTCGCCGAGGACGAGTACATCCAGTGGGACTACGGCAAGGGGTACATCGACGCCCTCGCCGACACCGGGCTCGAGCCCGACCGGCGCATCGAGGTGACCAGTTGCCCCTGGTGTCGCACGCCCTTCGACGACGGGTTCGCGTTCTGCCCGTCGTGTGGGCGCACGCTGGCGACGATCCGCCTGTACCGTGAGCTGCTCGACCGTGGCTTCGAGGAGCGCGACGTGCGCGCGCTGCTGGTCCGCGCCGGGTACGAGCCCTTCTGAACGTCCGGTTGCCGCCCGACGCGGAGTAGCGCACGATGGCGCCTGCCCGATCGCAGGCCCGCGGGAAGGAGAGGTCCATGCGTCGATTCATGTTCAAGGTGTCGTACTCGACCGAGGGGATGGCGGGGGTCATCAAGGAAGGCGCGGCGAGCAGGGTATCGGCGATCGAGAAGATGGCCGCCGACATGGGCGGGTCGATCTCCTCGTTCGACTTCGCGTTCGGCGACACCGACGTGTACGTGATCTCGGAGATGCCCGACGAGGTCACGGCGGCGGCGGTCGCGACCGCCGTTGCCGCGTCCGGAGCGGTCTCCAGCATCGAGACCGTCGTGTTGCTCTCCGCCGACGAGATCGACGCGGCGATCGGCAAGCACGCGCCCTACCGCCCACCGGGCGGCTGATCCAGGGTCACCTCAGCGACGTCGTGCGGGGCCGGTCGTCTGCTTCGAGCCGGCGACCGGCTCCAGGACGCAGTCCTCGGGCGGCACGTCGGGGCGCATGCCGCGGAACGACGGCGCGCGCATCTTCTTCGTGCTCTTCGTCATCTCGAGGAACCGCACCTCGCAGACGAGCTCGGGCTCCACGAACGTCGCGTCCTTGACGGCCGCGAGCTTGGGGTCCGCGATCGGCGGATCCGACCGCACGAGCGGCTCGAGCTTGGCCATGAGATCGGCGAGCATGCGGTCGGTGAACCCCGAGCCGACCTGGCCCACCCACCGCAGCTCGCCGTCGACGATCGCCCCCACGAGCAGGGCGCCGAACGACCCCGCGCGCCCACCCTTGCCCGCCGTCCAGCCCAGGATCACGCACGCCTGGGTATTCATCAGCTTGATCTTCCGCCAGTCGGGGCTGCGCCGGCCCGGCACGTAGGGGGAGCCGAGCCGCTTCGCCATCACCCCCTCGAGACCGAGCGTGCGTGCCTGCTCGGCGAGCGCCTTCCCCTCGCCGGCGACGTGCGCCGTGACCTGCAGCCGATGGTCCTGCTCCGTGATCAGCTCGAGCAGCTCGCGGCGCTGTTCCAGCGGCAGTCCGGTCGTGTCGCGCCCGTCGAGCCAGAGCAGGTCGAAGACGACCAGGGAGACCGGGGTCGTCTTCGATGCGCGGGCGATCGCCCGCTGGCCCGAGAGGTTCATGCGCTGCTGCAGCACCTCGAAGGACGGCCGACCCGACTCGTCGAAGGCCACGATCTCGCCGTCGATCACCGCGTTCACCTGGTCGATCAGCTCGTGCACCATATGGATCTCGGGGTACTGCTCGGTCGCGTCGCGGCCCGTACGGGTGCGCAGCACGGTCTCGCCGGTCGAGAGCTCGGCCTGGCATCTGATGCCGTCGAGCTTCGGTTCGAACCACCAACCCTCGTCGTCGAAGGGGTCCCATCCGCCCTCGGCGAGCATCGGCTCGAAGCGCGGCGGCTGGCCGATCAGCGGCGCGGTCTGGGCGCTCGCGAGGAACGCCAGCCAGTCGGTCTTCGTCTTCACGAAGTGGAACTCGAGACCCGGGTACCGGCGGCCGTGCAGCACGAACGAGACCTTCGTGTCGGTCCACTCGACCGGCTCGAACCAGCCGTCGTCGAAGATGCGCACCTCCCCGGCGCCGTAGTGCCCCTCGGGGATCGTGCCCTCGAACTTCCCGTACTCCAACGGGTGCACCTCGGTCTGCACCGCGAGGCGCTTGTCGCCCTTCACGGTCGGGAGGCCCTTCGGCACGGCCCACGACGGCAGGCCGCCGTCGCGCTCCAGCCGCACGTCGTAGTGCAGGCGGGTCGCGCGGTGCTTGTGGATCACGAACGAGTTGCCGGTCGGCGTGACCTCGCCGGGGGCGGGCTCTGTCGTGCCCGCGGGGCCGAAGTCGCGCCGGCGCACGTACTCGAACAAGGCGGGGTCCTTCGAGGCCGCGGCGATCTCCTCCGCGGTGCGCGCGGCCACGCTCCTGGCAGACGTGCGTGGGAGCGGCGCGTCGACGTCGGGGGTCGCCCCCGCTTCCTCGATCGCGGCGGCGTCGACGCCGAGCGCCTCGAGCGCGGTGGAGAGGTCGGCGGCCTCGGTCCGAACGCCCTCGAAGAGGTCGCCGACGCGCTCGAACCGTTCCCAGACGTTGTCGATGCGGAAGTCGGTGGGCTCGAACCCCCCCTCGAACACCTCGTCCCAGGTGAGGGGCGTCGAGACCGGGGCGCGCGGCTCGGGCCGCAGCGAGTACGCGGCCGAGATGTTCGCTCCCGACCGGTTCATGTTGTGGTCGATGAAGATCTTTCCGGTGCGGTCGGCGATCTTCCACGCCATCGTGACCCGGTCCGGGTCCGCGCCCTTGATCAGCCGGCCCGCGGTGCCGACGAACGCCCGCACGAGGTCGTAGGAGTACGTGCCGCGCAGCACGGGCACGTAGATCTGCAGGCCGGTGGCCCCGCTCGTCTTCGGGTAGGCGGTGAGTCCGAGCTGGTCGAGCAGCACCTTGATGTGGCGAGCCACGACCAGCACATCCTCGTAGGTGTACGGCTCGAACGGGTCGAGATCGAAGAACAGGTAGTCGGGATGCACGACGTCGGCGCACCGCGAGTGCAGCGGATGGAACTCGATGCACCCGAGGTTCGCGATGTACAGCAGCCCGGCGGCGTCCTCGATCGTCAGGTAGTCGATCTCACCGGCCTTGGCGTCCTCGCTCGGCACGACGCATCGCCCGAGCCAGTCCGGGGTGTGCGAGGGCGCGGACTTCTCGTAGAAGAACGGTCCGTCGATGCCGTCGGGCATGCGCTTCATCGTGAGCGGCCGCTCGGCGAGGTGCGGCACGATCAACGACGCGACGTTGCGGTAGTACGCGACGAGATCGCCCTTCGTGTAGCCCTCGTCGGGCCAGAAGATCTTCGTGAGGTTCGACAGGCGGAGCTCCCGGCCGTCGATCTCGGCCCACCAGGCGTCGCCGTCGCGGGTCGCCTCGAGCGCGGCAGGCATCTCGACCGTGAAGGCGTCCTTCCCGGTGCGGGTGCGCTTCCTCTTCGCCATCGTGCAGCGATGCTACGGCGAGGTTGACGCAGGCACCTCACGACGTGGTACGAACCTCCCTCCGGATCGCGGAGGCCGAGTGGGATGGGGGGACGATGGAACGGCTGAAGCGGAACCCCGCGGGCTGGGGGCTGATCCTCGGCGGCGCGATCGTCGTGGTCTCGACGTTGTTCACGTGGCTCGTCGTCGAAGGAGGCGGTGCGGACTCGCGCGTGCGTGCGATCGAGTCCGTCACCGGGCAGACGATCCTGTTCCTGGGCGTGCTGGCCCTGTTGCTCGGCGTGCTCGTCATGCTCTCGCTCGGCAGGGGGAAGTACGTCTGGGCGACGCTGGGCGTGCTCGTCTCGGCGGTCGTGGTCGCCGCGGCGATCTGGGGCATCGTCGACGCCGACGGTCTGGCCGCCCGGTTCGCCGACGCCGAGGCGTTCTCGACGATGGTCACGTTCACGCCCGACTCGTCGAGAGGCGACGTCGTGAGCGAGGCGTTCGAGCAGGGCACGCTGTCGGCACGGGCGGCGATCGGGCTGTTCATCGGGCTCGCCGGCGGCGTGCTGGCGCTGCTCGGCGCCCTCTTCTCGTACCGGTTCACGCCGCCGGTCGCGGACTGACGGGGCGGACGACGCGAAGGAGGGTATGGAGATGGCCGACTGGCTCACGCAGGCCGCAACGGCGCTCGGCGTCGACCCGATCGACGACGCCACGCAGGAACGCCTGCTCGGCGCCGCCCGCGACGTGGCGCACGGTGTGGAACGCAAGCTCACGCCGCTCGCGACGTTCCTGCTCGGAACGGCGGTCGAACGGCGGGTGGGTGCGGGGGAGGACCGTGCGGGCGCGTTCGAGGCGGCCGTGGCCGATCTCGAGCGGGCGATCGACGCCGACCACGACGCGTAGCCTCTCGCGTCGACCCGGCGCGTCGGTCCGAGCGGATAAACTGGACGTTTCCGCCTGCCGCGCGGCGGGAACATCGACCCTGGAAGGGGACTCCCATGCCGAGAGCCATGTGGAAAGGGGCCATCTCGTTCGGCCTCGTGACGATCCCGGTGGCCGTCTACCCGGCGACCGAGGAGAAGACCCTGCGCTTCAACCAGCTCCACGACGAGGACATGGGGCGCATCCGGTACAAGCGCGTGTGCGAGAAGGACGGCGAGGTCGTCGACTACGAACACATCGTCAAGGGCTACGAGTACGAGAAGGACCGCTACGTCGTCCTCACCGACGACGACTTCGACGCCGTGCCGGTCGAATCGAGCCGGGCGATCGACATCCAGCAGTTCGTCGACCTCGACGAGATCGACCCGATGATGTTCAAGAAGTCCTACTACCTCGCTCCCGACGAGACGGGAGCCAAGGCCTACTCGCTGCTGCGTGAGGCCATGAGCCAGGACAACAAGGTCGGCATCGCCAAGGTGAGCTTCCGCGACAAGGAGCACCTGGCCGCGCTGCGCTTCTCCGGCGATGCGTTCGTGCTCGAGACGATGTACTGGCCCGACGAGATCCGCGAGGCCGATCTCGGCGACGTCGACCTCAGCACGAAGGTCCGCGGACAGGAGGTCGAGATGGCGCGCCAGCTCATCGAGAACCTCACCGCCGACTGGAACCCCGAGGAGTTCACCGACGAGTATCGCGAGGCGCTCGTGAAGATCGTCGAGGCGAAGATCAACGGCGAGGAGATCGAGGTCGTCGAGGCCGAGCCGACCGCGAAGGTCGTCGACCTCATGGAGGCGCTGAAGGCCAGCGTGGCGGCCGCGAAGAAGCAGACCGACGAGGGGCCCGCGGAGGAGCCGGCCAAGAAGAAGGCGCCGGCCACGAAGGCCTCCTCGGCCAAGAAGTCCACGGCCAAGAAGTCGACCGCGAAGAAGGCCACCGCCAAGAAGGCGCCGGCGCGGAAGAAGGCCGTCGGCGAGTGACCTTCCCCGAGCCGTACCGGGCTCGCCCGGCGCGGCGCGGCGACCTCGACGCGTTGGTCGATCTGTGTGGGGCGCGCGATCTCGCCGACGTGGGCTTCGTCGATCCGTCTCGCGAGGAGATCCTGGAGGACTGGGCGAGCCCGTTCCTCGATCTCGAGCGCGACACGATCGTCGCGGAGACCTCCGGCGGGGCGCTCGCGGCGTACGGGTTCGTGCTCGTGCAGGACGCGGCCACCCAGGTGAGGGCGGTCGGCCGCGTGCACCCGGCCCACGCCGGGCGAGGTCTCGGCACCGCGTTGCTCGCCGAGCTGGAACGGCGCGCGACCCGGCGGGTCGCGCCCGGCGGCAGCTCGCCGCTTCGCATCGACGTTCCCGAGAGCGACGAGGCGGCGAGCGGGCTGTTGCGACGGCGTGGCTACCGGCAGGCCCGATCCTCGTGGCTGATGCAGCGAACCCTGCCCGCCGACGACCTGGAGCGGCCCGAGCCGGGCGGCATCTCCTTCCGAACCGCCACGCTCGATGACGAGCCCGCGGTTCACGCCCTGCTCGAGGAGTCCTTCCAAGAGCATTTCGGGTACGAGACGACGTCGTTCGAGGACTGGCGACGATGGATCCGGGACTCGCCCGGATACGACCCCGCCCTCGCCGTGCTGGCGCTCGCCGGCGACCGGCCCGCCGGGGTTTCCGTGAACTTCGCCGCCGACGACGGCATCGGGTGGATCGGCGACCTCGGGGTCGCGCCCAGGTATCGCCGGCGTGGCATCGCGTCGGCGCTGCTCGTGCGGTCCTTCGCCGCCCTGGCGGCGACCGGGCACCACGAGGCGCGGCTCGGCGTCGATGCCCAGAACGCGACCGGCGCCACGCGGCTGTACGAGGCGGCCGGCATGACGGTGCGGCGCCGGTTCGACCTGTACGAGAAGCCGCTGACGGGCGCGTAAGCTGGTGCTCCCGTCGGGAGGGACCGTGCCGTGAAGCTCGTGACCGCCATCGTGAAACCGCACCGCGTCGACGAGGTGAAGGAAGCCCTGCGTGACCTCGGCGTGAACGGTCTGACCACGACCGACGTCGAGGGGTTCGGCCGCCAACGGGGGCACACCGAGGTGTATCGAGGCGCCGAGTACCAGGTCGACTTCGTGCCCAAGGTCAAGCTCGAGGTGCTCGTGCCCGACGGCGAGGCCCAGGGCGTGGTCGACGCGATCGTGAAGGCCGCCCGCACGGGCAAGATCGGCGACGGCAAGCTCTGGGTCACCGAGGCCGAACAGGTGATCCGCATCCGCACGGGCGAGATGGGTCCCGACGCGGTCTGACGACGGCGTCACCGAGATGGAAGCGGTCCCCGTCGCCGGCACCATCGAAGGCCTGCGAGCCCGGCTGGAGGCGCTCGATCGAGCCTACTCGGCGGGCCACCACGGATTGTGGTCGGCGAGACGCCGATCGGAGCTGTTCGACGAGGCCCTGGGCGAGCTGTTCCGCGCGGCGGAGCCCCCTCCGGGCGTCGCGCTCGCAGCGAGCGGTGGGTACGGGCGCCGTCAGCAGCTGCCGCGGTCCGACGTCGACCTCGTGGTCCTGCACGATGGGAACCGGGCCGACGAGGTGGCCGCGCTCGCCGAACGGCTCCTGTATCCCTTGTGGGACGGCGGGTTCGAGGTGGGACACGCGGTCCGGACGCCGCTGGAGTGCGAGCAGGTGGCACGTGAGCGCCTCGACGCCCTGACGTCGATGCTCGACCTGCGGCCGATCGCCGGCGACGGCGCGATCGTGCGCGAGGTGGCCGAGCGCGTGCACGCCGTGGCGTCGGATGACGTCCCGGCCTTCGTCCGTGCCCTGCGCGAGGACGCTGCCCTCCGAGCCGAGCGTTTCGGCGCGACGACGCACCTGCTCGAGCCCGACCTGAAGAACGGAGCCGGTGCGCTCCGCGATGTGCAAGCGGTCCGCTGGGCCACGGCGATCGCCGGCGAGGCGTTCCTTCGCACGGGGGAGCGCGACGCGATCGAGGCCGCCGAGGAGTTCCTGACCAGGGTGCGCAGCGCCCTGCAGCTGGAGACGGAGACCCATGGCGACCGGCTGCCCCTGGAGCTCCAGCCACCCATCGCCCGGATGATGGGGTTCGACGACGAACCCCGCTCGATCGCCGAGGACGGCCTGATGCGGACGGTGTTCGAGCATGCCCGCGCCGTGCGATGGATCGCCGAGAACGTGCTGTGGCGCGCCGCGGAGCAGGTGTCGATGTCGATCGACCCGCCACGGCCGTTCGCCGGACCCGACGAGGCGCTGGAGGCGCTGGCCGCGGCTGCCGAGTCGGGTGAGCGGGCCGACGGACGGGTGCTCGACTCGATCGAAACGACCCCCGTCCCCGATCCCATCCCGTGGACCGACCGCACGCGGTCGGCGTTCCTACGGATCATCCGATCGAGCGAGGCCGGCGTGGCGGCGTTGGACGCGCTCGACCGGCTCGGCATGCTCGTGCGGCTCGTGCCCGCGTGGTCCGACGTGCGCTGTCGCCCCCAGCGCGATCCGTATCACCGCTTCACGGTCGACACCCACCTCACGAGGACCGTCGCCGAGATGGGGCGGCTGCTCGCCGTCGGTGAGGATCCGCCCGCGACCGCCGAGCTCGCGCAGGGACCCGATCGCGACGGACTCTTGCTCGGAGCCCTGTTGCACGACATCGGCAAGACGGGTGAGGGCGGCCACGTGCCGGCCGGCTCGCGGATCGCGGGCGAAACGCTCGATCACATGGGCATCGAGGGTGCGACGCGCGACCTCGCCGCGTTCATGGTTCGGGAACACCTGCTGCTGCCCGACACGGCGACCCGGCGCGACCTCGCGGACGAGGACCTGATCCTCGACGTGGCGGCACGGATCGG
The DNA here is from genome assembly GCA_035550775.1 of Actinomycetota bacterium. Taxonomy (GTDB): domain Bacteria; phylum Actinomycetota; class UBA4738; order UBA4738; family HRBIN12; genus JAOUEA01. The sequence continues at coordinate 11,510 of DASZOO010000013.1, forward strand.
ATCCCCCGACCGGCTGGGCGCCCTCACCCTGCTCGCGGAGGCCGACGCGATCGCCACCGGGCCTTCGGCGTGGACCGCCTGGCGGCAGACCCTGTTGCGCGAGCTCGTGACCCGGGTGCAGCGGGTCTTCGACCGGGGGCACATGGGCACCGAGCTCGCGCAGCAGCTCACCGCCCGCATCGACGCCGTGCGTGACCTGCTCGACGCCGAGCCCGAGGAGAGCGTCGAGCGGTTCGTCCTCCGCATGCCCCGCGGGTACTTCCTCGCGATGGAGCCCGAGCACGTCGCGGCCCACTACCCGACGATCGCTCCGGAGGTGGGGTCGGTCGAGGTGCGCACGTCCGCCCGGAAGGGCGCGAGGGCGGGAACCTACGAGCTGCTGGTCGTCGCGGCCGACCGGCCGGGCCTGTTGTCGTGGATCGCCGGCGGCCTCGCGCTCGCGGGTCTGTCGATCCTCACGGCACAGGCGTTCACGACCGACGACGGCGTGGCCGTCGACGTGTTCGAGGTCGAAGGGGTGTTCGAGGACGAGATCGACGAGGCGCGATGGCGGGAGTTCCGGGGGGTGTTGCGCCGTGCGGTGGAAGGGCGGCTCTCGCTCGACCACCGGGTGGCCCAGAAGCGATCGCGCTACCCGGGGCCTCGTTCCGACGTGCCCATCACGGTTGCGGTCGACAACGAGGCGTCCGACTACTCGACCGTGATCGAGGTGGGGGCTCCAGATCGGATCGGGCTGCTGTACGACATCGCCGGCGCGCTCGCGGAGCTCACGCTCGACGTGCACCTCGCCAAGGTCGCCACCTACACCGACCGAGTGGTCGATTCCTTCTACGTCCGCGATGCGTTGGGGCGGAAGGTCACCGAACCTCACCAGGTCGCCGAGATCGAGTCGGTCGTGCGAGCGCGGCTCTCGCGGTGAGCGAAACCCTCACCCGAGCCCCCGGTCCCACGTTCATTCGGCCAGCAGCTCGGCCTTCTGGAGCGTCTCGAGGCTGGTCTCCAGGTCTCGGAGCATCGCCGCCTCGAGCTCGCGGTCGAGCGTGGGGAGGCAGATCTCCTCCTCCTTGGTCATGTGCAGGTCGATCACCATCTCCAGCCCGTGCAGCGTACGAACCAGCTTCCGCCGCTCGTCCGGCCCGAGTCCGCGTTGCGAGACCGCGGTCTCGGCCAGCGCGACTTCGCGTTCCAGACGGGCGATCGCTCGGTGGTCGGCCGCCAGGAGATCCACGCTCATCCGTCCTTCCGCTCGAGCGAGCGCCGGGTAGAGCACGCGGTCCTCCACGTCCATGTGCCGCAGCAGGCCGTGCGCCAGCAGCCCGTGAAGCTCACCCAGCTCGTCACCGAGCGATGCCTCGTTCGTGGCCGCCGAGTCGGCCGTGGCTCGGCACGCCGATGCGATCTTGCCCCTGAGCGCCGCATGCGCCTCCAGGAACGATGCCCATGGTCGCTTCATGACGCCCTCCTCGTCGATTCACGTGGGCTCGACGCCACGGCGAACGACCGCGACGCGGCCCTCCGATGCCACCGTAGGAGTCGGATCGGCCGGCGACCCCGGGGCATGGGCCCCTCGCCGAGGGGCCGTTCGCCCCCGGCCTCGGCCGTCAGCTGCTGCGATCCACGACGGACGCCAGGCGCTTGGCCATCTTCGGGCCGAAGCCGTCGTCTTCGTGCTTGAAGTAGCAGAAGATGTCGGCGCCAGCATCGAGCGCCGGGCGGATGCGTCCCGCCCACTCCTCGAGCTCCGCGTCGCCGTACTCGGTCTTCCGCAGCCGCAGGTAGCCCACCGGCTCCCACGAGAGCTCCTCGGGTTTCGGATCGCGCTCGTCCGTTTCGGCGACGCACCAGGCGATGCCCTGGTCGCGCAGCAGGTCCTTGGCCTCGTTCCACGACGGGTGACGGAACTCCATCGCGAACGCCGGTGGTGCCGGTGGCAGGTACCCCACGAACCGTTCGATCAGCTCGCGGTCGTACTGCAGGCTGGGCGGGCACTGGAACAGCACACACCCGAGCCGGTCGCCGAGCACCCTCGCCCGGTCGAGGAAGTCTCGCACGTCGTCGTCGGCGTCGCGCAGGCGTTTGAAGTGGGTGATGCGCTGGTTTGCCTTCAGGGTGAACACGAATCCGTCGGCGGCCTGCTCGCGCCAGGTCGTGAGTGACTTCTCCGTGGGGAAGCGCCGGAACGTGTAGTTGATCTCGACCGAGCTGAGCTGCGTCGAGTAGTAGTGCAGCATCTCCCGGTTCTTCAGGCCTTCCGGATAGAACACGCCGTGCTTCCAGCCGTCGAAGGAGAACCCGCTCGTGCCGAGGTGGAGCGTGCCCTTCGCGGTCATGACATGCATGATGGCATGCATGCCGACCGGCGAGGAACGGTTCACGATCGACGTGCCCGGCGCGATCGCGGTGAGCGCTGCCTCCGTGCGTGGCGAGGACGCGTTCGCTTCGCTCGTGCTGTTCCACGGCGCCGGCGCCGGCATGGACCACCCCTTCATGTCGGGCATCGCTCTGGCGCTCGCCGACGAGGGCGTCGCCACGCTGCGCTGCAACTTCCCGTACATGGAAGCCGGGAAGCGCTCGACCGACCGGCCGCCGGTGGCGGTGGAGACCGTCCGCGCCGCCTTCGAGGCGGCGTCCGAGCGAGCCGGTGCCGGCGAGGCCGTGTGGGTCGGCGGCAAGTCGTTCGGGGGGCGCATGGCGAGCGTCGCGGTGGCCGACGGGCTGGCGGCGGGCGGCCTCGTGTTCCTCGGGTATCCGTTCCACCCGCCAGGCAAGCCCGAGCGGGTCCGCGACGAGCACCTGTACGCCATCGAGCGACCGATGCTGTTCCTGCAGGGTTCGAAGGACCCGTTCGCGACGCCGGCGGTGCGTGATGCCGTGATCGGGAAGCTGCCGTCCGCCGTGCTGCATCTCGTCGACGGGGCAGGGCACTCGCTCGAGCGTTCGAGAAGGGACGACGCTCGCGAGGTCGCCGGGTCGTTCGCTCCGCTCGTCGCCGCCTTCATGCGAGGAGAGCGGGTCTGATGCCGAGGAAGCACCGCCGCAACCCCGAGTACTTCCGAGCTCCTGAGCCGCTCGTCGGTGCCCGCACCACGCCCGACGCGCCGTCGTGGGCACAGGCGTCCGGCTACGAGGTCCGCGCGGTCGGTGGGCAGAAGCCGTACCGGTGCCCGGGCTGCGACCACGAGGTTCGGGCCGGGGTCGCGCACCTCGTGGTCGTGCCGATCGGTGACGCCGACGCCCGGCGGCACTGGCACACCGAATGCTGGCGGAGGGAGCTGCGGCGCCTGGGCCTGTATCGCAGGCCCCCGAACGAGATGTAGACGGCACCGGGAGCTACGATGCCGTTCGTGGGATCCGAGACCAGCGAGCGGCCCCCCGAGTGCGCCCCGCTTCCCGAGTCGAAACGGCCGCCCTGCGACCTGTGCGGCCATCCGATGGAACCCGAGCACGCGCACCACCGATGCCCGGCCTGCCACTCCATCCTTCCCTGTTGCGGTTGGTGAGGGAGGTGGCCGACGAGGTCCGCGCGCGCATGTGGGAATCGGGCGGTCGGCACTACGCGAGGGTGCTCGACGTTCCCGCGTTCATCGAGGTGACCGGGGTGAGCCGGTGGGAATGCCTGGCCGAGCTCCGCAGGACGACGGGCGACGACGTGTCGTTGCTCGTCGAGGTGGTGCCCGATGTCGTCGGTGTCGCCGAGGCCGCGGAGATCATGGGCTGGGACAAGCGTCGAGTCGTCACCTACATCGACCGCGGATCGTTCCCCGAGCCGATCACCGCGCTCGCCTCGGGCCGCATCTGGCTGAGGGAGGACGTGCAGGCCTACGCCGACGAGTGGCGGGCTCGTCGGGCGGCGAACGCCACCCGCTCGGGGGGTGTCGCGCCGTGAGCGACCGCCGGCTGTACCTGATCCGACACGCGCGTCCCGACTACACCTCGACCGCTCACACCGAGACGCCGCTGGGGCGGCAGCACGATCCGCCGCTGGGAGCCATCGGCCTCGAGCAGGCCGAGCGCCTGGCGGACCGTCTCCAGCTGCTCCCGTCGCCGGCGGCGATCTACTCGTCGACGCTGGCTCGTGCCCGTCAGACCGCCCAGGTGTTCGCCGATCGCATCGGCATGCCGGTGATCGAGCGTGCGGAGCTGTGCGAGTGGTTCGGCGGCGAGTGGGAAGCGAAGGACTTCGAGCAGATCTTCCGGGAGCATCCCGAGGCGATCGACCTGTTCCGCAATCAGAATCCGGCCTGGCACCTGGCGCCGGGGAGCGAGCGCTCCGAGGACCTCCAGCGTCGGTCCGTCGACGCGGTGGAATCGATCATCACGACGCACCCCGACGGCGACGTGGTCGTCGTCGCTCACGGTGGAGTGATCAACGCCTACTTCAGCCGCATCCTCGGCATCCGCGGTCAGGACATGTTCTTCCTCCCCGAGAACACGAGCTTGAACACGGTGATCATCAGGGGTGACGAGCGGCTGGCGTGGTTCCTGTCGGACGCCTCGCACCTGACCGAGCCCGGGTGGTTCCTGTTGCGCGACTGGGAGCGCGACCTCGCCGAGGGTCCTTGAACCCACGTCCTATACTCGCGCGCAACGCACCCCGACCGAGGAGAGCCCCGTGAGCATGCCGTTCCTGTCGACCGAGTGGGCCGACGCCGTGAAGGCTCAGCTCAACGCGAACGAGGAGTTCCGCAGCGCCGCCTCGGGACAGCGAGCCACGATCCAGCAGATCATCACCTCGGATGGTGAGGCCACCCACTACTGGATCGAGATCGCAGACGGCACGATCGACATGGGCGTGGGCGACGCCGAGGATCCCGACGCCACGATCACCCAGAGTTACGAGACCGCGGTCAAGCTCGCGAACAGCGAGCTCTCGGTCGTGACGGCCTTCATGACCGGCAAGGTGAAGGTCGCGGGGAACATGGGGCTGTTGATGGGGCTGCAAGGCGCGCTGTCGCAGCTGCCCTCCGCGATGCAGGCGGTCGACACCGCCTACTGAGCCTCTGGCTGAGCCTCGGGCGGCGCCTCGAGCGCGACGGTGACCTGAGCGCGGGCCACCGCGGTCCCCCGGTCGTCGAGGACCTCCGCTTCCGCGAACGCGAGACGGCGCCCGAGCTTCACGACCCGGCCCGTCGCTCGCAGCGTGCCCGCCGTCGCCGGCGCGAGGTACTGCACGTCGAGATGCACGCTCGCGTGACGACCGGCGGGCTGGCCCGTCGCGGATCGCACGGCCAGCCCGGCGGCGGTGTCGGCGAGCGTGGCCAGGACGCCGCCGTGGACCGTGCCGTGCAGGTTTGCGTGCTCCGGGCTCGCCACGAGCCGCAGATCGACCTCGCCGGCCCGCACGGCATCGACGGCGATGCCCATCGAGGCATGGAACGGTGATCTCGCGACCCGCTCCACGATCTCGGCCTCGATCGAGCGCCGACCCTCCTCGGCCATCCCGTCCTCCCCTCGGCTGCGTAGTCTCCCACGGGCCCTTCGTTTGACGGTGCCATGACGCGAAGGGACAATCCACGCGGGCCGCTGGGCGGCTCGGGGATCCGAGATGGAGAACGGGAGGGGAAGCATGCCGAAATGGCTTCGCATGTTCGCCTTGCCGCTGGTCGTGCTCTCGCTCGTCGCCGCGGCGTGCGGCGGCGACGAGGACGGTGGCGGGACGGACGCTAGCGCGACCGATGGCGGTGGGACCGAGTGCAACGCCGACATCACGGTGGGCATGGCGCTCGACGTCGGCGGTCTCGGCGACAAGTCGTTCAACGACGCCGCGAACGCCGGCCTCCAGCAGGCGATCGAGGACGGCCTCGTCTGCGAGGAGAACACGAACTTCATCGAGGCCGACAACACCGGTTCGAACCGTGACGAGAACGTGCAGGCCCTGGCCGACGAGGGCTACAACCTCATCGTGGGCGTCGGGTTCGCGTTCTCCGAAGGCATCGCCGGTATCGCGGCCGATTACCCTGACCAGAACTTCGCGATCGTCGACGGGTTCGCGAACGCGGTCGACGAGACCCTCACGAACGTCGCGGACCTGACGTTCAAGGAGCACGAAGGATCGTTCCTCGTGGGTGTCGCGGCGGCCGAGACCTGTCAGTGCGACACGATCGGGTTCCTCGGCGGTCAGACCGGGCCGCTGATCGAGAAGTTCGAGGCCGGGTACACCGCCGGCGCGAAGGCCGTGAACCCCGACATCGAGGTGCTCGTGCAGTACATCGGCGACGACACCACGGCGTTCGTGAACGACGTCAAGGGTGAAGCCCTCTCGACGAGGATGTACGACGACGGCGCGGAGATCGTCTACCACGCGGCCGGGCTGTCGGGCGCGGGTCTGTTCCGGGCCGCCGTCGAAGCCGACAAGCTGGCGATCGGGGTCGACTCCGATCAGTACCTCACGGCGGCTCCCGAGGAGCAGCCGCTGATCCTCACCTCGATGCTCAAGCGGGTCGACACCGCGGTGTACAACGCGATCAAGCAGACCGGCGAAGGCGAGTTCGTCACCGGCTTCCAGGTCTTCGGCCTGGCCGACGAGGGCGTCGGCTACTCGCAGTCCAACACCGAGGCCCTCACGCCCGAGGTGATCGAGGTCGTCGACGGGTACGCCGATCAGATCGTCGCCGGCGACATCGTGGTCCCGGAGACGCCGGAGGAAGCGTAAGCTCCTGGCGTGTCGACCACGATGACGCAGCACGACGAGGCGGGGCGCTCAGGCGCCCCGCCTCTCGTCGTTCTCGAACACATCACGAAGAAGTTCCCCGGCGTCGTGGCCAACGACGACGTGAGCCTCGACCTGCGGCCCGGCGAGGTGCACGCCCTGATCGGCGAGAACGGGGCTGGGAAATCGACGTTGATGCGGGTGCTCTACGGCATGTACCCCGCCGACGAAGGTCGCATCCTCATCCACGGTCAGGAGCGCAAGATCGCGTCGCCCCGCGACGCGATCGCCGCCGGCATCGGCATGGTCCACCAGCACTTCGTGCTGGTGGACACGTTCACCGTGACCGAGAACATCATCCTCGGCGACGAGGGCGGACCGGTGCTGCACACCGAGGGTGCGGAGCAGCAGGTGGCCGTGCTCGCCGACTCCTACGGCTTCCAGATCGACCCCGGCGCGACCGTGGAGGATCTCTCGGTCGGCGAGGAGCAGCGGGTGGAGATCCTCAAAGCGCTGTACAGGGGGGTCGACATCCTGATCCTCGACGAGCCGACGGCCGTGCTCACCCCGGCCGAGACGCAGGAGCTGTTCGCGAACCTCCGACAGCTTCGGCAGGACGGCAAGTCGATCGTGTTCATCAGCCACAAGCTCGACGAGGTGCTCCAGATCGCCGACCGCATCACGGTGCTTCGGCGGGGCCTCGTCGTCGGCGAGACGACGCCGGCGGAGACGAACAAGGCCAAGCTCGCCGAGATGATGGTCGGGCGGCCGGTGCTGTTCCGGCTCGAGAAGCCCAGCGTCGAGGCGGGGGAACCGGTGCTCCGCCTCGACGACCTGCGGGGCGGCCGGCTCTCGGGGCTCTCCCTCGAGGTGCGAGCGGGGGAGATCGTCGGGGTAGCCGGCGTCGAGGGCAACGGCCAGCGTGAGCTCGCGGACGCGATCATGGGGCTCCGACCCCTCGACGGCGGCACGATCTCCCTCGACGGACGAGATCTCCGCGGGCTGCCCACTGAGGAGATCCGCAACGCGGGCGTGGCGTTCGTCCCGGAGGACCGCCACGAGCAGGGCCTCGTGCTCGACATGACCATCTGGGAGAACGTCGTGCTCGGCCGGCACGACGACGCCGAGTTCAGCGGCACGTTGGGCGTGCTGCTCATCAAGAAGATCAAGAAGCTGGCGTCGCGGCTGGTGTCGATGTTCGACATCCGTACCCGCAGCGTCGAGGTCAATGCTGGGACGCTCTCCGGAGGGAACCAACAGAAGCTGATCTTGGCGCGTGAGCTGGAAACCGATCCGAAGCTGATGCTCGCGGCGCAACCCACGCGTGGCCTCGACGTCGGTGCGATCGAGTTCGTCTGGAGCCAGATCCTGCAGCAGAAGGCAGAGGGCCGGGCGGTGCTGTTGATCTCGGCGGAGCTCGACGAGATCTACGCGTTGTCCGATCGCATCGTCACCCTCTTCGAGGGGCGTATCACCGGGGAGTTCCCCCCGGACGCGCCAGCCGAGGACGTCGGCGCCGGCATGCTCGGGCGTGGGAGCTCGGGGGAGAACGAGTAGTGGCCGCACCTGTCGCCACGCCCGCTGCCGCCGTGCGCGAGCGGCCGCGATGGCTCGAACCGCTGCTCGTGCAGGGCGGAGCCCTGCTGCTGGCGCTCCTGATCTCCCTCGCGATCGGCGCCGTCATCATCGTGTGGTACGGGGAGAACCCGATCCTCGTCTACAGCACGATCCTGAAGTTCGCGTTCCGTGACGCCACGAGCTTCGGCACCGTGCTCTCGATCGCGACGCCGTTGATCTTCTCGGCGCTGGCCGTCGCGGTCTGCTTCAAGGCCGGCCTGTTCAACATCGGGGTCGAGGGGCAGTTCCTGGTGGGCCTGGTCACGGCGACC
>DASZOO010000014.1:0-5607 GCA_035550775.1 Actinomycetota bacterium
GTTCATGACGACCCTCGCGTTCAACCGCGTGGGCGACGGACTCCGCGATGCACTCGATCCTCGGACGCAGGCGTGACCGTACTTCCTATCGGTGCGAGGAACGGCACGAGGGGAGGCGATCGGCAAGTGCGCACCACAACCATTCCGATCAGATGCATGAAGGTGCAGGAGAGGGGGTCCAGTTGAACAGGAAGCTGAGGTTGATCGCGCTCGTCGCGGTACTCGGTCTCGTCGCGGCCGCGTGCGGCGGCGACGAGGATCCGGGCCAGGACGAGGAGACTACCGAAGCCCCGGCCGAGAACCTGAGCGGCGGCACGTTGACGATGGCGCAACTCGCCGACGTCGTGTCGGCGTTCGATCCGCAGAAGGAGTACTACTCGGTCACGTGGGAGTACTACCGGTGCTGCCTGCTTCGCACGCTGATGTCGTACGAGGGCGTGCCGACCGAGGAAGGCGGAGCCGAGATCCATCCCGACCTCGCCGCGGCCGAGCCGACGATCTCGGACGATGAGTTGACCTGGACGTTCACGATCAAGCCGGGCATCACGTACGCCCCGCCGTTCGAGGACGTCACGATCACGGCCAACGATTTCGTCACCGCGCTCAAGCGCACGGCGAACCCGAAGGCGAACGTGGGCGGCTACTCGTTCTACTACTCGGTGATCGAGGGCTTCGACGACTACGCGAACGGCGACGCGGACGAGATCTCCGGCGCCGTGGCGGTCGACGACACCACGCTCGAGATCACGCTCACCGAGCCGACGGGAGACCTCGGGTACCGGTTCGCGATGGCGACCACCGCCCCGATCCCACCGCTCGAGGGAGCCGAGTTGGGCGCCGCTCAGGGCCACGACAAGAACTACGGCCGATTCCTGGTGGCGTCGGGCCCGTACATGTTCGAGGGTTCCGAGGCGATGGACTTCTCGGTCCCGGCCAACGACCAGACCGAGGTTGCGGGCTACGTGCCCGGGCGTTCGATCGTGCTCGTGCGGAACCCGTCCTACGACCCGGCGACCGACGGGCTCCGGCCCGCGTACCCCGACCGCATCGAGGTGACGATCGGCGGCGACAACGACGACCTGTACAACCAGGTCGCCGCCGGCGAGATCGACTTCGTGGTCGACGGTGCGGTGCCGCCGGACAAGATCCGTGAGTACCAGACCACACCGGATCTGCAGGACCGGATGAACGTCTACCCGTCCGACGCGATGCGCTACGTCTCGTTCAACCTGGCGATGCCGCCGTTCGACGACGTGCACGTGCGGAAGGCGATCAACTGGGCGTTCGACAAGCAGGGCTTCCGCCAGCAGCGTGGTGGCGAGACGACCGGCGAGCTCGCGGGGCACATCTTCGTGAACTCGCTGCAGAACAACCTGCTCGCCGACTACGACCCGTACGCGACGCCGAACGGATCGGGCGACCTCGAGGCGGCCCAGGAGGAGATGGCGCAGTCGAAGTACGACAGCGACGGCGACGGGGTCTGTGACGACCCGGTCTGCGAGAACATCCTGACGGTCACCGACCGCGAGGATCCGTACCCGAAGCAGTCGGCGCTGATGCAGCAGTTCCTCGAGCCTCTCGGCATCACCCTCGATGTCAAGCAGCTCGAGCGTGGCGTGATGTACACGAAGTGCAACGACATGAACTCCCAGACGGCCCTGTGCGCCGGACCGGGGTGGGGCAAGGACTACGCCGACGGCTACACGTTCGGCGGCCCCTTGTTCGACTCCAGTGGTCTGTGGGAGAGCTGCTGCAACTACCAGGGCATGGGCGCGACCGCGGACCAGCTCAAGGAATGGGGCTACGACGTCACCGAGGTCCCGAGCATCGATGACAAGGTCGACGAGTGCTCGGCGGCCACGGGCGACGAGCGGTTCCAGTGCTGGGCCGACTTCGATACCCAGCTCATGGAAGAGATCGTGCCGATGGTGCCGTACCTGTTCGACAACTCCGTCGACATCATCTCCCCGAACGTGACGAACTACTCGTTCGACCAGTTCGCGGGACTCGCCGACTTCGGCGCTATGGCGGTTGCGGGTGGTGACGCGGCCTGAGGACGGGCTTGCAGATCCGCTGAGAACGACGGCAGCTGAGGGGGCCGCCCTGGCGGCGGCCCCCTCGTCGCCGGTCGACGGGCAGGGAAGGAGGAACGATGGGCAGGTACCTGATCCGGCGGACGCTGTTCCTGGTCCTCGTGCTGTTCATCGTCTCCCTGCTGACGTTCCTGATCTTCGTGAAGCTCCCGGCCGGAGACCCGGCGCGCCGAGCCGTCGGGCGGTCGACCACCCCCGAACAGATCGAAGCGGCGCGCGTGGCGTTCGGACTGGACAAGCCCCTCGTGGTGCAGTACGCGCGGTTCGCCAAGGGGCTGGTGCCCTGGCCGGGCTGGTTCCTCACCGAGGACGTGTACTACTCCTACGGCAACTTCGTGGCCGTGAAGGAAGAGATCTACCGGCGGCTGCCGGTGACGATCACGCTCGCCCTCGGCGCGGCGGTGATCTGGCTCGCGATGGGCATCCCGATCGGCATCATCTCGGGAGTCCGGAAGGGCTCGTTCTGGGATCGGGCCGGCATGGTGTTCGCGCTGATCGGCGTGTCGATGCCGGTCTTCTGGCTCGGGCAGCTGTTGCTGTACTTCTTCTGGTATCAGCTCGGATGGCTGCCGTCGTCCGGACTCGAGATCGGCGATTCGATCTGGACGTCCATCGCGAAGGGCAAGTTCATCCTCCCGTGGATCACCCTCGCCTTCACCTCGGCCGCCTTCTACGCCCGCATGGTCCGAGGGAACCTGATCGAGACCATGAACGAGGACTACATCCGCACGGCTCGGGCCAAGGGACTGGCCGAGAAGCGCGTGATCTACAAGCACGGACTGCGCGGTGCGCTGACGCCGGTGGTCACGATGCTCGGCCTCGACATCGGCCTGCTGCTGGGCGGGGCCTTCATCACCGAGACCCTGTTCGGACTCCCGGGCATCGGGCAGTACGCAGTGCAGTCGATCGGCACGAACGACTTCCCCGCGGTGATGGGGGTCACGGTGCTCGGCGCTGTCTTCATCGCGGTGGCGAACCTCGTGGTCGACGTGGTGTACGCCTTCCTCGACCCGAGAGTGAGGTACACGTAGGTGCCCGAGCCGCTGCTGGAGGTCAAGGACCTCAAGGTCCACTTCAACACCGACGACGGCATCGTCAAGGCCGTCGACGGCGTCACGTACTCGATCGAGCCGGGGGAGACCCTCGGGGTCGTGGGGGAGTCGGGCTCGGGGAAGAGCGTGAGCTCGCTCACGGTCATGGGCTTGATCACCCAGCAGCAGGCCACGATCTCGGGTGAGGTGATCTTCCAGGGACAGGACCTGCTGAAGCTGCCCCCCGACGAGATGCGCAACATCCGGGGCGACAAGATCTCGATGATCTTCCAGGACCCGATGACCTCGCTGCACCCCTTCTACAAGGTCGGCGATCAGATCGCCGAAGCGATCCTGCAGCACCAGAAGATCTCGAAGAAGGAGGCGTTCGCCCAGGCCGTCGACATGTTGGGGAAGGTGAACATCCCCAAGCCGGAGGACCGCGCGAAGCAATACCCGCACGAGTTCTCCGGCGGCATGCGCCAGCGCGCGATGATCGCGATGGCGCTCGCGCTGAACCCCGACCTGCTGATCGCCGACGAGCCCACGACCGCGCTCGACGTCACGGTGCAGGCGCAGATCCTCGACCTCATCGACCGCCTCAAGGAGGAGTTCAACGCCGCGGTCATCATCATCACCCACGACCTGGGTGTGGTGGCCGAGCACTGCGACGACATCCAGGTGATGTACGCGGGCAAGGCCGTGGAGTTCGGCAACACCGACGACATCTACTACCGGCCGCTCCACCCGTACACCTGGGGGCTCCTGGGATCGATCCCGAAGCTCGGTGAGGAGACCGACCGGCTCAATCCCATCCGCGGGCTGCCTCCGTCGCTGATCAACGTGCCCCCCGGGTGCGCGTTCCATCCGCGCTGCCCGTACCGGTTCGAGCCGTGCGACAAGGAGGTGCCCGCCCTGATGCCGGTCGACGGTCACCACGCTTCGGCCTGTCACCTGCCGCTCGCCGAGAAGGAGCGCATCGTGCGCGAGGAGGTGCTCGCGAGCCGGTGAGCGTCGAGGTCAACGAGCGAGTGGAACCGGCGCCGGGAGATCGCGGCGAGCCACTAATCAGGATCCGAGGGCTGAAGAAGTACTTCCCGATCACCCAGGGCATCTTGTTCCAGCACCACGTCGGCGACGTCCACGCCGTCGACGGTGTCGACCTCGAGGTCTATCCGGGCGAGACGGTCGGTCTCGTGGGGGAGACCGGCTGTGGCAAGTCGACCCTGGCGCGCGTGGTGACCCGGCTGTTCGAGCCCACCGAGGGCACGGTGGAGTTCGAGGGCCGCGACATCACGGCGCTCACGGGCCCGGAGCTCCGGCAGGTCCGTCGCGACATGCAGATGGTCTTCCAGGACCCCTACGCCTCGCTGAACCCCCGGAAGACCGTGGGCACGATCATCGGTGCCCCATATCGGCTGCACAAGACGGTGCCGGCGGACAAGGTCAAGGGTGAGGTGCAGCAGCTGATGGAGCTCGTGGGCCTGAACCCCGAGCACTACAACCGCTACCCGCACGAGTTCTCCGGCGGGCAGCGCCAGCGGATCGGCGTCGCCCGCGCGCTCGCTCTTCGGCCCAAGCTCATCGTGGCCGACGAGCCGGTCTCCGCCCTCGACGTCTCGGTGCAGGCGCAGATCCTGAACCTGCTCGAGGACCTGCAGAACGAGTTCAACCTGACCTACCTGTTCATCGCGCACGACCTCTCGGTGGTCAAACACGTCTCCGATCGCGTCGCGGTGATGTACCTGGGCAAGATCGTCGAGATGGCCGAGGGCGAGGCCCTGTACCGGGCGCCCAAGCATCCGTACACGGGAGCCTTGCTCTCAGCGGTGCCCGTCGCCGACCCCGAGATGGCCAGGCTGAAGAAGCGGATCATCCTGGAGGGCGACGTGCCCTCACCGATCGACCCTCCGTCGGGCTGCCGGTTCCATCCACGGTGCCCGCGCACGCGGCAGATCGCGAAGGCCGAGGGCATCCCCGACGGCATCGAGCCTCGGTGCCGGAACGAGGAGCCGCTGCTGCAATCCTTCGCGCCGGAGCAGTACGCGGCGTGTCACTTCCCGCTCGAGGAATCTATCATCGCCTCGACCGACGACGGATCGGCCTGACCACCGGAGCCCCCATGCTGACCACCATCGTGATCGTGATCGACGTCATCGCCGCCCTGTTCCTCATCCTGACGATCCTGCTCCACTCCGGACGGGGGAGCGGCCTCTCCGACATGTTCGGCGGCACATCGTCCCTCTCGGGCGGTACGGCGATGGAACGAACGCTCGACCGTCTCACGGTCATCACGGCCCTGGTCTTCGGGCTCTGCACGTTCTACCTCGCCTGGCAGTGGAACCCGTAGTAGAGGGGCCGTATCGCCGGGTTGGTACGATGCTCACTCGCCGACGTCGGAGTGGCGGAACTTGGTAGACGCGCTAGGTTGAGGGCCTAGTGCCCAGTGATGGGCGTGGGGGTTCAAATCCCCCCTCCGACAC
>DASZOO010000015.1:0-26152 GCA_035550775.1 Actinomycetota bacterium
GTGCAACTCACCGGTGACCTTCTTCACGCCCGCCTCCTGCGCCGCGGTCACCGCGACGTCGAGCACCTGCTGTGCGCCCTCGGGGTGCTCCCAGACATGGGCCACGATCAGCTCGGCCTTGCTGGCCTTGGCCAACGCCACCGCCACGTGACTCGACGCCGCCGCTCGGGCGGTGCCGTCGGTGCCGAACAGGATGCGCTTGTAGGCCACGGGCGATATCTCCTCGGGCTCGACGCTACCGTGCCCCCGCCTCACCGACACCCCGGTCCCGGCGTCCGGGGGACCCCCGGCAGCGGGCTCGCCCGCCTGAGACGGCTATGGTCGAGATGGAGGAGGTGCGTGATGACGACACACGTGCCACCCACGATGTGGACCGAGGCACGTCGCGCCGAGCAGGAGAGCCGGGAACACCGTCCGCGCGCCAGCCGTCGCCGGATGCCCGACCGGGTGCACCAGGGGCGCGGTCTGCGTCTGCGAGGACGCATCAGGATGCCGCAGATCTTCCGGCACGTCCGCCGAGGAGCCTGAGCACGCCCCGGCCGGCCCGTATCCTGCCGGCATGTATCGGTTCTGGGTGTTCTTGCACCTCGTCGGAGTCGCGGGCTTCCTCGTGACGCACGGCGTTTCGATGTGGGCCCTGTTCGCGGTGCGGGCGGTCGACGGCGACCGCGATCGCATCCTCGAATGGTGCGAGACGTCGAAACGGACGGTGATGCCGATGTACCTCTCGTTCGGTGCGTTGTTGCTCGGGGGGGTCGCCGCGGGCATCGACGGGGCGCTGTTCGCGGACTGGTGGCTGCTGGGATCGCTCGCGCTGCTCCTGGTCCTGACCGCCCTGATGTCGGTGGTGGCCACCCCCTACATGAAGCGGCTCCGGGAAGGTTGCACCCGCTGGGCGGATGGCACCTTCACCCTGTCCGACCAGGAGCTGCGGGAGACGCTGAACGGCCCCGCCACGACGATCGTCGCGGGCAGCGGCACGTTCGGCCTGCTCGTGATCCTGTACCTCATGGTGTACAAGCCCGGGGCCTGAGCCACCCGGGCCACGGGCGCGGCCCCGGTAGCCTCGATGCATGAGCGACCGCATCGTGAACTTCGGACCGGGGCCGGCCACCCTTCCGCTGCCGGTGCTCGAGCAGGTGCGGCGCGACCTCGTCTCGCTGCCGGGGATCGGGGTCTCGCCGCTCGAGATCTCCCACCGGAGCCCCTGGTTCGGCGATGTGTTGGCCGAGACCGACGACAACCTCCGGACGCTGCTCGACGTTCCCGATACCCATCGCATCGTGTTCTGCCAGGGCGGCGCCACGCAGCAGTTCTCGATGGTGCCCATGAACCTGCTCCGGGGCTCGGGCCGCACGGCCGACTACGTCGTCACCGGATCGTGGGGAGGCAAGGCCTTGCGGGAAGCCGAGAAGGAGGGCTCGGTTCGCGTCGCATGGAGTGGCATCGACGACGGGTTCGTCCGCGTCCCGGGGCGCGAGGAATGGAACGGCTCGCCCGAGGCGGCGTACGTGCACGTCACTACGAACGAGACGATCGAAGGCGTCGAGTGGCCGGAACCGCCCGAGGCCCCGGCCGGCGTGCCGCTCGTGGCCGACGCGTCGTCGGACTTCCTGTCCGGACCGACCGACGTGCGGCGAGTCGGGCTGCTCTACGCGGGTGCGCAGAAGAACGCGGGCCCCGCGGGCGTGACGATCGTGATCGTGCGTGAGGACCTGCTCGACCGCGTTCCCGAGGGGCTGCCGACGATGCTCGCCTACCGGACGTTCGTCGACGAACACTCCTTGCGCAACACGCCCCCGGTCTTCGCGATCTACGTCGTGATGCTGGTCACCCGCTGGCTGCGCGACCAGGCCGGGGGGTTGCAGGAGCAGGCGCGCCGCAACCTCGAGAAGGCCGGGCTGCTCTACGACGCGATCGACTCGAGCGACGGGTTCTACCGCGGGCACGCCGAGCCCGGATCGCGTTCGATCATGAACGTGACCTTCCGGCTTCCCGAGAAGGAACTGGACGCCCGGTTCGTCTCGGATGCGTCCGCGCGCGGTCTGGCCGGCCTCAAGGGGCACCGGAGCGTCGGGGGCATCAGGGCGAGCATCTACAACGCGATGCCGGTGGAGGGCGTTCGGTCGCTGGCGGCGTTCATGCGCGAGTTCGCCGGAGCGAACCGCTAGTCACTCCGACGTCGGGCCCCGACCAGCTCGTCGGCCATCTCGGCGAAGACCTCCGTGTGACGGTCCACGTCTTCCGCGGTGGTGGCCGGCGACATCAGCGCCATGTTGTGGAACGGGGTCATCAGGATGCCCCGGTTCAACAGGAAGAGGTGGATGTACGGATCGAGGTCCTCGTCCTGGCCGGCAGCCGCCTCGGCCCCGTCGTGAGCGGGGTCGGGCCGGAACAGGTACTCGACGCGGCAGCCCAGGCGCACGACGTGCCACGGGATCCCGCGCGAGCCGATCACGTCGCGGACCCCTTCCTCGAACCGCTCGCCGAGCCCGATCATGCGATCGAACGCCTCGTCGGTCATGATCTGGCCCAGGGTCGCACGCATCGCCGCGAGCGAGAGCGCGTTGCCGGCGAGCGTGCCGCCCACCCCGCCCACGTCCGCGTTCTTCCAATCGGTGTGCTCGTAGACGAGCCGTGCGGCTTCCTCGCTCATGCCGTAGGCGCCGCTGGCGATCCCGGCGCCCAGCGTCTTCCCGATCGTGACGAAGTCGGGTCGCAAGCCCCAGGCCTTCGTGCACCCTCCCGGGCCGGCGCTGATCGTGTGCGTCTCATCGATGATCAGCAGCACGCCGTACCTCGTGCACAACTCCCGCACCCCTTCGTGGTAGCCGGGATCGGGCAGCACGATGCCGATGTTCGTGAGCGCCGGCTCGAACAGACACGCTGCCACGTCACCGTGAGCGAGGGCGGACTCGAGCTCCTCGAGGTCGTTGATCTCCACCACGCGCGTCGTCTCCTCGAGCGGCACCGGCTTGCCGATGTTGCCTTCGCGTGCCGTCGTCGAGCCGTCCGGCGCGATCGTCGCGAACGTCTCGTCGACGGAGCCGTGGTAGCACCAGTTGTGCACCACGATCTTCTGGCGTCGGGTGATCTCTCGCGCCCAGCGGATCACGGACCGGTTCGCGTCGGTTGCGGTGAGCGTGAACTGCCAGTACGGCACCCCGAACCGGCGCGTCATCTCGGTCCCGACCCAGGTGGCGTCCTCGGTCGGCAGCATGAGCGTGATGCCCTTCGCTGCCTGCTCGGCGATGGCGTCGACGGCGATCTTCGGTGCGTGCCCGGCCATGCCGCCCGTGTCGCCGAGGCAGAAGTCGACGAACTCGTTGCCGTCGACGTCCCAGAAGCGCGCGCCCTCGGCTCGATCGACGAACACGGGATGGTCGCCCGGCCAGCGCGTCATCCAATTCATCGGCACCCCGAACAGCAGCGACCCCTTCGCTTCCTCCGACAGCTGTCCGCTGCGAACGTGCCGCTCGCGGAAGGTCGCGCGTTCACGCTGCATCAGCTCGGCGACCCGGGAACGATCGATCGTCTTCACCTGCGTGCCTCCTCGTTGGATCGCGATGGACCGAACCGGATCGCCCACACCCTCGGGTGGGCGTGAGGGGGAAGTCTAGCCGCGCACGGCTCGCGGTCGGGGCGCCGACTACGCTGAGCGGCGATGAGGTGGCCCGTGGTACGAGCATCGGGCGGCCCGCGCGAGCGCGGCCGCATCTACGGTGAGCGCGCGCGGGACCGAGTGCATCGCTCGATCGAGCTCTACACGGAGGTGTTCCGCCACTACGCGGGGCTCGGGTGGGCCGAGGTCCGCGACCGCGCCGGCGCGTTCGCCGAGTGGCTCGACGACACCGACGTGCAGCTCCTGCCGGAGCTGGAAGGCATCGCCGAAGGCGCGGGCGTGGACGCCGAGGACGTGCTCGCCCTCAACGTGCGCACGGAGGTGATGTACGGCCTCGGCGTCCGTGCCGGGGTCAGGGAGTGCACGGCCATCGGGGTGTCCGCGTCGGCCAGCTCGGACGGGCGCGTGGTGGTGGCGCAGAACTGGGACTGGAAGCCGGCAGCCCGCGAGACGTGTGTGCTGCTCGCGATGCGGCCGCAGGGTCGCCCCGGGTTCGTCACCCTGGTGGAAGCGGGTCTGCTCGCCAAGTGCGGCCTCAACGAGGCGGGGATCGCTCTGGCGACCAACGCCCTGACCTCGAGCCTCGACCGTGGGACCCCAGGCGTTCCCTACCATGCCATCCTCCGGCGCGTCCTCACGAGCTCGAGCCACGACGAGGCCCTCGCGGAGATCACCGGACGCTCGCGCGCCTCGTCGGCCAACTACTTGATCGGGTCGGCGGATGGAGGGGTCACCGACCTCGAAGTCGCCCCCGGCGCATCGGAGACGGTGACGCGGACGGACGGCGGCGTTCAGTGCCACACGAACCACTTCCTCGCGCGAGACCGCCCGTTCACGGACCTGACCGTGCTCGACGGACCCGACTCACCGATGCGCCGGTCCTCGGCCGAGGCCTCGCTGACCGGCGGCCCGATCGACGTCGCCGCGATCGAGCGCGCGCTGCGCGCTCATGCAGGACCCGATCGGGGCGATGGTTCCGTCTGCGCGCATCGCGACCCGTCGCAGCCTCCCGAGGCCGACTACGTGACGATCGCCTCGGTGATCCTCGACCCCGCCGACGGCACCATGCGGCTCACCGACGGCAACCCCTGCGAGAGCTCCTTCCAGGCCGTGGAGCTGCGGGAACTCCTCGGCTGAAGGGGGGCCCTACCCGTCCACGGGTAGTCAGGTATCTCCGAGCGAAACCGATACACGAAAGGATGTCTCGCAACCTGTGGTTCGGGCTGGCCCCGGTGATCGGGGCAGCCACCGCGTTGTCGGGCGCCGCCGCCTGGGAAGTCGGCGCGGCGATCGGGGCGCTGGCCGCCGTCGCGGTCGTCGCGGGCGTGCACCGGCACGGCCCCGAGCGCCGGTGGATCTGGGCGCTCATGGGCGCCGGGGTCCTGCTCCTCGAGTCGCCCTCGCTCGTAGAGGCGCTGCCCGACTCGATGCGCGACGCCGGGGCCATGTCCGACGTGGTCGCATGGACGTCGCTCGTGGCGCCGGTGCTCTTCCTCGCCGCGACGTGGGCGATCGTCCGGGCGCGCTGCGTCGGGCCCGACCGAACGGAAGCGATGGACGCGTTCACCGTGGCCGTCGGTGTCGCCACGATCGCATGGGTGGCGTTGCTGGAGCCGACGCTGACGGCCCCCGGGCTTCCGCTCGACGAACGGCTGCTCACGTTGTCGAGTCAGCTCCTGGACATCTGCCTGCTCGGGGCCGCGGTGAGACTCGCGATCACCCCACGGCCACGTTCCGCGTCGATGTGGGCGATCGTCGCGGCGTTGGCCACGATCGCGATCACGCACGCGGGGGCCATGATGATGGATACGGCCATGGCCTCGGTCGCTGCCCGGGCCGAGGAGCTCGCCCGGTTCGGCACGGCGACCGCGGCCGTGCTGGTGGGCCTCGCGGCGTTGCATCCGTCGATGCGGAGCCTGACGGAACCCGCGTCCGACGACCGCGTGCTGGGGTTGCTCCGGCTCAGTCTCCTGGCCGCGGCCTCGTTGATCGCTCCGTCGATGATCGCACTCCAACTGCTTCCCGGAGCCAGCGACGGGGCGGTCGGTGTGCTCGTCGACGCCACGATCGTGCTCTTCCTGTTGGTCGTCGCCCGCATGTGGGGCCTCGCTCGAGCGCAGGAGCGGTCGGCCGCCCGGGAGAAGACACTGCGAGAGGCCGGAGCCAAGCTGGCGACCGCCACGAGCCAGGACGGCATCCACCGAGCCGCGATCGATGCGGTGACGGCGCTCGCCGGCACCGATGCCGCCGTGCGGATGTGCGACTCCCCGCAACGCCCCGAACGCTTCGTGGTGATGGCGTCGTCGGGCGCCCTCGACGCGAGCGGCTCGCGCTTCGGCCTGTCGCTGTTCCCCGAGTGGAAGCGGGAACTCCTCCGCGGCAACGGCGCCTTCGTGGTCAAGACCTACGAGAGCACGCTCGTGAGCGACCTCTTCCTCGTCCGCAGGGAAGAGGGATCGGTGTTCACCGCGCCGTTGTTCGTGCTCGACGAGCTGCGTGGCCTGATGGTGGTGGCGACGCCGGACGACATGGACCGCTCGCTCGTGGACTCGCTGACCGCCCTCAGCACGCAGGTCGCGCTCGCGTTGGAGTCGGCGGCCCTGACCCGGAACCTGCTGCGACAGCAGAGCGAGGCGCGGTTCGCATCGCTCGTGAGCAACTCATCCGACGTCGTCTGCGTGGTCGACCGCGAGACGAGGATCACCTACGTCAGCCCCGCGGTCGCCCGCATGCTGGGCTACGATCCGCAACGCCTCGAAGGCACGCGCTTCTCCGATCTGGTGCACCCCGACGACGTGGGTCGAACGATCCAGGGCATGGAAGCCCACCACGAGGAGGGGCACGACTCCATGATCGTCGAGCTGCGTGTGCGCCATGCCCGGGGCGAGTTCATCGCGACGGAGACGCTCTTCTCCTACCAGGCGGACGACCCGAACGTGGGCGGCACCGTGCTCAACGTGCGCGATGTGACGGAGCGCAAGAGGTTCGAGCAACAGCTCGAGCATCAGGCCTTCCACGACTCGGTGACCTCGCTCGCGAACCGTGCGTTGTTCCGCGACCGCGTCACGCACGCGCTGGACCGGCAGGCGAGGGACCACGAGCCGATCTCGGTGCTGTTCATGGACCTCGACGACTTCAAGACGATCAACGACTCGCTGGGGCACGCCGCGGGCGACCAACTGCTGTTCGAGGTCGGCGCCCGCTTGCGGCGATGCCTTCGCGCGGCCGATACGGCGGCTCGGCTGGGGGGCGACGAGTTCGCCATCCTGCTCGAGGACAGCGAGGAGGGCGTGCAGGCGGTCGACGTGGCCGACCGCATCATGCACATGCTCGAGGAACCGTTCACGCTCGAGGGCAAGGAGGTCTTCGTCCGGGCGTCGGTGGGCATCGCGACCGTGGAGGGCGAGCGCGGCGGCGGGGTCGAAGAGCTGCTGCGCAACGCCGACGTCGCGATGTACATGGCGAAGGAGCGCGGGAAGGGGCGCTACCAGGTCTTCGAGCCGGCGATGCACGACACGGCGCTCAAGCGACTCGAGCTCAAGGCCGACCTGCAGCGTGCGATCGAGCACCAGGAGTACCAGCTGCACTACCAGCCCGTGATCGAGCTCGGATCCGGCCGCATCAGCGGCGTCGAGGCGCTGATCCGCTGGTTCCATCCGGTGCGGGGCCTCGTGCCCCCTCTCGAGTTCATCCCGCTCGCAGAGGAGACCGGCCTGATCGTCGAGATCGGCCGCTGGGTCCTGCTGGAGGCGTGCCGGACCGCGGTCGACCTCCAGGAGCGGTTCCCGGCCGATCCGCCGCTGCACATGGCCGTGAACCTCTCCGCGCGGCAGATCGCCCGTCCCGAGGTCGTCGGCGAAGTGCGCGAGATCCTGCTCGACACCGGCCTGGACCCGCACTCGCTGATCCTCGAGATCACCGAGAGCGTCATGATGCAGGACATGGAGCTCTCGATCGAGCGGCTCGGCGAGCTCAAGGGCCTGGGGGTGCAGCTCGCGGTCGACGACTTCGGCACGGGGTACTCGTCGCTGAACTACATCCGGCGGTTCCCCGTCGACATCTTGAAGGTGGACAAGTCCTTCGTCGACGGGGTGAACGACGGTGGGGAGGCTTCGGCGCTGACCGAAGCCGTGATCAAGCTCGCGGGCATCCTCAACCTGCGGCCGGTGGCCGAGGGCATCGAACGGGCCGATCAGCTCCAGCGCCTGCTCGAGCTGCGATGCGACCTGGGCCAGGGCTTCTACTTCTCGAAGCCGTTGCCGAGCGAGGATCTGGCGCTGCTGTTGGACGAACGCGCGGCGATGCATGGCGAGGCGGAGGCGCTCGCGCGGGGGCGTCGGTCCTGAACGGTTCGATGCGTGGCGTCTCGCGAGCGACCCCGTACCCTGTGGCGATGCGCTCACGAGGGATCCGGCTCGCGATCTGCTTGAGCGTCGCGACGACCCTGTTCACGGCGGTGCCGGCGACCGCAGCTCCCCCCCGGTGGGTGCAGCGTGTCGACGGCCTGGTCAAAGGTCATCCGATGTCGGTGGCGATCGCGCTCGAGGGGGACTCGCTCTACCGCCACGCAGGGTGGGTGCGCCGGCCGCCGGCCTCCAACGAGAAGCTGCTGCTGTCGATGGCGCTGCTCAGGCGCGTCGGCCCCGAGACCACGATCCCGACGAGGTTGCTCGCCACCGAGCCGATCGGCGCCGATCACGTCGTGTCCGGCGATCTGTGGATCGTGGGGCACGGCGACCCTGAGGTCGCCGCTCGGGACATGGGCGAGCTGGCCAAGGCCCTCGACAGCGGCGGCGTGACCCGGGTGCGGGGGCGCGTCTTCGGAGCGACGGGTCCGTTCGCACGCGACTGGTGGGCTCCCGGCTGGCGCGACTACTTCCCGCGCATCTACATCGCACGACCGACGGCGCTCACGTACCGGGCCAACGAGCGAGCGGGCGGCCGGCACGTCGCCGAACCCGAGCGGCTCGCCGCGAAGGCCCTCACGAAGAAGCTCGAGTCCCGCGGCATCGAGGTCACCGGCAAACCGGGGCTCGGCCGAGCGCCGGCTGGACTGGTACCGCTCGCGACGGTCAGGAGCGACCCACTCGCGACGATCATGCGACGGATGAACCTCGTCTCGAGCAACTTCCGGGCCGAGGTGCTCGGCAAGTTGCTCGGGGCCGAGCGGTACGGCTCACCCGGCACGATCGCGAAGGGGGCGCGTGCGGTCGAACGGTTCGCCGGCGCCAAGGGTGTCCGCGTCGAGGCCAACGACGGGTCGGGGCTGAGCTATCACAACCGCGTGAGCGCCGACGGCATCGTGGCGATGCTGCGGGTGGCGGAGCGGGCACCCTGGGGTGCCGTGTTGCGCGGCACCCTTCCCGCCGGCGGTGAAGGAACCCTCGAGGACCGGCTCGAGAAGGTCACCGTGCGAGCCAAGACCGGCACCCTCATCGAGGTCTCGGCCCTGTCGGGTTGGGTGTGGTTGGACCGGGAAGGCGCGTGGGCGGCGTTCTCGATCCTGTCCAGCGGCATGAGCACCACCAAGGCGAAGCAGATCGAGAACCAGATCGTTCGAGCGGTCGCGGCCAACGCCGCGCGGGGTTAGAGAGCGGCCAACGCCGCGCGGAGATAGTTCAATCCTCGAGCGTCCGGGGGTGGAGCAGGCCGTAGGTGTACCCGTCGACGAGCGCCTCCCACGACGCCTCGATGATGTTCTCGCTCACCCCGACCGTGGTCCACTCGCGCTCTCCGTTCGTGAGGTCGATCAGCACACGAACGACGGCCGCCGTTCCGTGCGCGCCGGAGAGCACCCGCACCCGGAAGTCCTCGAGGGTCATCTGGTCGAGCGCCGGGTAGTCGTTCGCCAGCGCCTTGCGCAGCGCGGTGTCGAGCGCATCGACGGGGCCCTGTCCTTCGGCCGACTCGATGTGTCGCGAGCCGTTCGTGCGGACCTTGACCGTCGCCTCGGCCAGCGGCGGCTCGTCGTCGCCGACCCGTTCCTCGACGTGCACCCGGTAGCTCTCGATGGCGAAGAAGGACTGGCTCCAGCCGGCCGCCCGCCGCATGAGGAGCTCGAGCGACGCCTCCGCGACGTCGAAGGCGTAACCTCGGGATTCGCGCTCTTTGATCTGCGCGACCACCGCCGGGATCGCGGCGACGTCGAGGTCGAGCGAGAGCTCGGTCGCCTTCAAGCGGATCGTCGCGCCGCCCCCGTAGTCCGAGGCCACCACGCCCCGGCGGTTGCCCACGGTCTCCGGCGACACGTGCTCGTAGGCGCGCGAGACGCGAGCCACCCCGCTGGTGTGCAGCCCCGCCTTGTGCGTGAACGCGTACCGACCGGAGTACGGCTGACGCGCATCCGGCGCGAGGTTCGCGATCTCGGCCACGTAGTGAGCGAGCTCGGTGAGGTGTTCGACGGCTCCTTCCGGCAGTGCGTCGGTGGCCCCCATCTTCAGCACGAGATCGGCGGCCAGGGGGATCAGGTCGGCGTTGCCGGTGCGCTCGCCGTATCCGTTGATCGTGCCCTGCACCTGGTGCACGCCGGCATCGACCGCCACGAGCGAGTTCGCGACCGCGCACCCGGCGTCGTTGTGCACGTGGATGCCGAGCGGCACGCTTGCCTGCTGCTTCACGTCGGCCACGACACGGGCGACGTCGAACGGCAGCATGCCACCGTTCGTGTCGCAGAGCACGAGGCGCTCGGCACCGGCCTCCTCGGCCGTGGCGAGCACCTCCATCGCGAACGCCCGGTCGCTCCGAACGCCGTCGAAGAAGTGCTCGGCATCGAAGAACACGCGCCGGCCCTGGGCCCGAAGGAACGCGACCGAGTCCCGCACCATCGCGACGCCCTCGGCGAGATCGGTCTGCAGCGCCTCGGTCACGTGCAGGTCCCACGACTTCCCGACGAGGCACACCACCTCGGTGCCGGCATCGAGCAGGTCGCGCAGCACCTGGGAGTCCTGCGCGCGCTCCCCCGCCCGCCGCGTCATGCCGAACGCCGTGAGCGTGCTGGACTTCAGGGTCTCCCGCGTCGCCAGCTTGAAGAACTCGGTGTCGCGAGGATTCGCGCCGGGCCATCCGCCTTCCACGAACGGGAACCCGACCTGATCGAGCTTGTGCAGGATGCGCATCCGGTCTTCGACCGTGTACGACAGGTCGGCCTGCTGCGCGCCGTCGCGCAGGGTCGTGTCGTAGAGCTCGACCGACGGTACGTCGCCGTCCGGTTCGTGCGCCTGGGTCACGACGTCGCCCCTTCGGCCACGAGGTCGCCCACCTCCGCCGTGGTGAACCCCATCTCACCCGCGCGCATCGACTTCATCTGCTGGGTCGCCGATCGGATGCCGCGGTCGACGCGGCCGGCCGCTTCGGTCTCGCCGAGCTGGCGCAGCAGCATCTCGAGCGCCCCGATGGCGGCGAGCGGGTTGATCGTGCCCTTGCCGGTCTCGCTCGGAGCCGTGCCTCCGATCGGCTCGAACATCGACACGCCCTCAGGGTTGATGTTCCCGCCCGCGGCGATGCCCATGCCCCCCTGGATCATCGCGCCGAGGTCCGTGATGATGTCGCCGAACATGTTGTCGGTGACGATCACGTCGAACCGGCCGGGCCAGTCCAGGAAGTAGATGCACGCCGCGTCGACGTGCACGTAGTCGGTCTCGACCTCCGGATACCCGGCAGCGATCTCGTCGACCACCCGCTGGTACAGATCGCCGGCGAACGTCAGCACGTTCGTCTTGTGCACGAGCGTCAGCTTCTTGCGGCGGTGCGGCTGCATCGCGAGCTCGAACGCGTACCGGACGATGCGTTCGACGCCGTGCCGTGTGTTGACCGATTCCTGCACGGCCACCTCGTGCTCGGTGCCCTTGCGGTGGAACCCCCCGACCCCGCTGTAGAGCCCCTCGCTGTTCTCACGCACGACGACCATGTCGACGTCGTCCTCGCCATGGCTCGGCACGAGGGTCTGCACCCCCGGGTAGCGCACGATCGGACGAAGGTTCACGTACTGGTCGAGCCCGAACCGTGCCTTCAGCAAGAGGTCACGCTCGAGCACCCCCGGCTTCACCCGCGGGTCGCCCACGGCCCCGAGGAAGATCGCATCGAGCCCGCGCAGTTGCTCGAGCTCCTCGTCGGGAAGCGTCTCACCGGTCCGTAGGTACCGCTCGGCGCCGAGATCGAACTCCACGAGCTCGAACGCGGTGGCACCTCGCACGGCGTCGAGGACCTTCAGGCCCTCGGCCACGACCTCGGGTCCCGTGCCGTCGCCGCGGATCACGCCGACGCGGTGAGAACCGCTCACGGCGTCTCCTCGTTCGTCGCCGTCTGTGCCGTGATCTGCAGCGACCGGTTCACCGCGGCCAGGTAGGCACGCGCGCTGGCCTCGACCACGTCGGTCGCGACGCCGCGCCCGGTGACCCTGCGGCCGTCGACGTCGATCTGCACGACGACGTCACCCAACGCGTCGGTTCCCTCGGTCACGCTCGACACGTGGAAGTTCACGAGTCGACCGTTGACGCCGGCGGCCTGCTGGATCGCGCTCATCGCGGAATCGATCAGCCCGTCGCCCGTCGTGGATCGCTCGATCACCTCCTCGCCCCGTCGCAGGCGGACCGTGACCTTCGGCTCACGGTCGGTGCCACCGTCCATCTGCAGCGAGTCCATCACGAGCACGTCCTCGTCGGTGGCGCCGAGCTCCTCGGCGACGATCGCCGAGAGGTCCTGGTCGGTGATCTGCACCTTGCGGTCGGCGAGGTCCTTGAACCTGGCGAACGCCCGGTTCAGGTGATCGTCGTCGATCGTGATGCCGATCTTGTCGAGCGCATCGACGAACGCATGGCGGCCGGAGTGCTTGCCGAGCACAAGCGCGTTGCCCTCGAGCCCGATCTCGACCGGGTCCATGATCTCGTACGTGGCCCGGTTGCTCAGCACCCCGTGCTGGTGGATGCCACTCTCGTGCGCGAACGCGCTCGAGCCGACGACCGCCTTGTTGCGCTGCACGTTGTAGCCGGTCGTCATCGCGACCAGGCGCGACGTTCGCATGATCTCCTTGACGTTCAGGTCGTGCGATCGCCCGAGCGCCTGCCCGCGCGTGCGCACGACCATCGCGATCTCCTCCAGCGAGCAGTTCCCGGCGCGCTCGCCGATGCCGTTGACCGCCACCTCGACCTGCCCCGCGCCGTTCTCGATGCCGGCGAGCGAGTTCGCGACGGCGAGCCCGAGATCGTTGTGGCAGTGCGTCGAGATCACCACGTCGTCGGTCGTCTCGTCGCGCACGATGCGGATCAGCTCGCCGAACTCGCTCGGCGTCGCGTACCCGACGGTGTCGGGGACGTTGATCGTGGTCGCGCCGCACGACACGGCGAGCCGGAAGCACTCGAGCAGGAACTCGAGCGGCGTGCGCGTCGCATCCTGCGCCGAGAACTCCACGTCGTCGGTGTAGGACTTGGCGAGCGAGACGTTCTCACGGATCGCCTCGAGCACCTGGTCGTGACTCATCTTGAGCATGGACTCGCGCTGCACGTCGCTCGTGGAGATGAACGTGTGGATGCGCCAGCGGTCGGCGCCCTTGAGCGCCTCGGCCGCCCGCTCGATGTCGCCGGTGGCGGTCCGCGCGAGCGCGGCGATCACCGGACCCTTCACGCTCGACGCGATCTCGGCGACCGCGTCGAACTCCCCTGGCGACGAGATCGGGAAGCCCGCCTCGAGGATGTCGACGTTCAGCCGTGCCAGCTGCTCGGCGATCTCGACCTTCTCGGCCTTCGTGAGCGCGATGCCGGGAGCCTGCTCCCCGTCGCGCAGGGTCGTATCGAAGATCCTGACGTTGCGGCTCGATACGCCGCCGGTCGATACGTCGCCGTTGGATACGTTGCCGGTGGATACGTTGCCGTTGCTGTCGCTCATGCCGGTGGCACCTTCTGCTCGCTCTCCAACCAGGGCATCATCTGGCGCAGCTGCCGTCCCACCTGCTCGAGCTGGGACGTCTGCGCCTGACTGCGAAGTCGAAGGAACTCCTCGAACCCGCCGTCGGCCTCGGCGATCCACTTCCGGGCGAACGTGCCGTCCTGGATCTCGGCGAGCACCTGGCGCATCTGGTCGCGGGCGTGCTCGTCGATCACCCGCTTGCCGCTCTGGTAGTCGCCCCACTCGGCGGTGTCGCTCACCGAGTAGCGCATCCACGACAGGCCGCCCTCGTAGACCAGGTCCACGATCAGCTTCAGCTCGTGCAGGCACTCGAAGTACGCGATCTCGGGCTGGTATCCCGCTTCCACCAGGGTCTCGAACCCGTTGCGGACCAGCTCGCTGACCCCGCCGCAGAGCACCGTCTGCTCACCGAACAGGTCGGTCTCGGTCTCCTCTGTGAACGTCGTCTCGATGATCCCGGGTTTCGCGCATCCGATGGCGGCGCCGTAGGCGAGCGCGCGGGCCTTCGCCTTGCCGGTGGCGTCCTGGTGCACCGCGACGAGAGCCGGGGTGCCGTTGCCTTCCACGTACGTGCGGCGGACGAGGTGGCCCGGGCCCTTGGGCGCGATCATCGTCACGTCGATGCCCCCCGGCGGGGACACCGTGCCGAAGTGGATCGAGAACCCGTGAGCGAACATCAGCATGTCGCCGTCCTTCAGGTTCGGCGCGATGTCGGCCGCGTACACGGCACCGTGTGCCGTATCGGGAAGCAGGCACATCACCACGTCGGCCTCCGCCACCGCATCGGCCGTGTCGAGCACGCGAAGCCCGACCTCCTCGGCCTGCTTGCGGCTGGCCGAGCCCGGACGCAGCCCGACCCGCACGTCGAGGCCGGAGTCCTTCATGTTCTGAGCGTGTGCGTGCCCCTGCGAGCCGAACCCGAGCACCGCGATCTTCTGATCGGCCAGCACCCCCGGGTCGGTGTCTTCCTCGTAGTAGATCGTCGCCATCTCGTCGGTTCCCCCTCGCCTCGAGGCCGGTCGTCTGAACTAGCTCGCCTTCGCGGACCTCAGGACCCGTTCCCTGATGCCGCGCTCGCCGCGCGCCAGCGCGATGCGGCCGGTGCGCGAGAGCTCCACGATGCCGAACTCGCCGAGCAGCTCGCGCAACGCCTCGAGCTTCTCGGGTCCCCCGCTCGCCTCGACCGTGAGCGTCGACGCGGTCACGTCGACCACACCCACGCGGAAGACGTCGGCCAGCTCCATGATGCGCGCGCGCGCGTCACCCTCCGCGCGCACCTTCACGAGCATCAGCTCGCGCTCGACGGCCGTGCCCGGATCGTGCTCGAGGATCTTGATCACGTTGATCAGCTTGTTCAGCTGCTTCGTGACCTGCTCGAGCGGGCTCTCGTCGACGTTGACGACGATCGTCATTCGCGAGATGCCGGCCGTCTCGGTCGGCCCCACCGCGAGCGAGTCGATGTTGTAACCACGGGCGGCGAAGAGGCCGGCGACGCGGGTGAGCACGCCGGGTCGATCCTCCACGAGCGCCGAGATCGTGTGCAGCCGCGCGCCGTTCATGCGATCGGTGCCTCCTGCGGGTCGTCGGTGGGCTCGATGGCCTCCGGGCCGAGGATGATGTCGTCGTTCGACGCGCCAGACGGCACCATCGGGAACACCATCTCCGCCGGGTCGACGCGGAAGTCGATCACCACCGAGCGATCGGAGATCGAGTAGGCCTTCTCGATCGCGGCGTCGACCTCGCCGGGCGACTCGACGCGCAGGCCGACGGCCCCGTAGGCCTCGGCCAGCTTCACGTAGTCGGGCACGTTCGGATCGAGCCACACGCCCGAGTACCGTTCGTCGAAGAAGAGCTCCTGCCACTGGCGCACCATGCCGAGGTAGCCGTTGTTCAGGATCGCCGTCACGAACGGGATCTGCTCGGTGGCGCTGGTCGCGAGCTCCTGCGCGGTCATCTGGAAGCAGCCGTCGCCGTCGATCGCGACCACGCGCATGTCGGGACGCCCGGCCTTCGCGCCCATGGCCGCCGGCACGGCGAAGCCCATCGTGCCGAGACCGCCGGAGTTGATCCAGCGCCGCGGGTGCTCGAAGCGCCAGTACTGCGACGCGTACATCTGATGCTGGCCGACGCCCGCGACGCAGATCGTGTCGTCGCCGGCGAGCGCGTGCAGCCGCTCGACGCAGTGCTGGGGCTTCAGCTTCCCGTCACCCGAGTCGTACCGGTACGGGAACGAGTCCTGCCACTCCCGGAGCTGCCCGAGCCAAGCCGAGCGGTCGGGTGCGCCGCCCGCGTCCTCCTGGCGCTCGCGGAGCTCGGCCGCGAGCTTGCCGGTCACGTCCTTGCAGTCGCCCACGATCGGCACGTCGGCCACGCGGTTCTTGCCGATCTCGGCGGGGTCGATGTCGACGTGGATCACCTTGGCATGCGGCGCGAACGCCGCCAGCTTGCCCGTGACGCGGTCGTCGAACCGCGAGCCCAGCGCGACCAACAGGTCGGCTTTCTGCAGCGACGTGACGGCCGTGTAGTTGCCGTGCATGCCCGGCATGCCGAGGCAGAGCTCGTGGGAATCGGGGAACGCGCCGCGCGCCATCAGCGTCGTCACGACCGGCAGCTGGCCCGTGGTGGCGAGGTCGAACAGCTCGTCCGTCGCGTCGGCTTTGATCACGCCGCCGCCCACGTAGAGCACCGGGCGCTTCGCGCGAAGGATCATCTTCACCGCCTCGACGACCTGGCGCTGGTTGCCCTTGGTGGTCGGCTTGTAGCCCGGCAGCGAGACGTGGTCGGGCCAGCGGAAGGTCGTCTCGGCGATCAGCACGTCCTTCGGCAGGTCGATCAGCACGGGGCCCGGGCGGCCCGTCGAGGCGATGTGGAACGCCTCGCGCACGGTGGCGACGATGTCCGCGGAGTCCTTCACCAGGAAGTTGTGCTTGGTGACAGGCATCGTGATGCCGGTGATGTCGGCCTCCTGGAACGCGTCGTTGCCGACGACCGGGGTCGGCACCTGTCCCGTGATCGCCACGATCGGCACGGAGTCCATCTTCGCGTCGGCGAGGGGCGTGACCAGATTGGTCGCACCCGGACCGCTCGTGGCCATGCACACGCCGACCTTGCCGGTCGCCCACGCGTAGCCCTCGGCGGCATGGCCCGCGCCCTGCTCGTGCCGGCACAGGATGTGGCGGATCGGCGACCGGTCGACCAGCGGATCGTAGATCGGCATGCTCGCCCCGCCCGGGATGCCGAAGACCGTGTCGACGCCTTCCTGCTCGAGCGCCTTCAGCAGGGCGTCGGCGCCCGACATCTTCCCGGTCATCGCGCGGCAGCCTCTCTCGCCTCTTCGACCGGACCGGTCTCGACGCGGCGCACATGGGCCTGCAGGCGGTGCGCCAGGTTGCGGCAGGCACGCTCGAACTCCCAGGGGGTCCAGTCCCGCCGGCGCATCTGCAGCACGTCCTGCTCCTGCTCGGCTCCGAAATCGAAGCCCGAGCCCAGGTACACGACGTCCGACGCCAGGTACCGGTCGACCACGGCTCGGGTCGAGGGCTCGGCCGACTCGACGCTGACCTGGCCGGGTCCTTCCCACAGCACGCTGGCGACGATGGTGCCGTCTCGCTCGAACTCGTACCGCATGCTGTCTCCTTGTCTCCGGGCCGATCGCCCGATGTTCCGTGGCCTGGAAGCGGGGCAGAAAAAACCCCCGCGGCTGCGGGGGCGTCCGGCGCGGTCAGCAGGCCTCCTGGGCCTGGCCGCGCCTAAGGGATAAGTACGAGGGTCGTGCGCTTCGGGGTCGGGTCCTCGCTGAACATGGTCATGACAGTGTAGAGATGCCTCCTGTGCTGTCAACTTCGGCGCGTCGCGCCCGAACCTTGACCGTTCTCGACCGGGCGTCAGGCGACGTGCGCACCCGCCAGCACGCGAACGATCTCGTCCTCGATCCGGCTCGCCGACGACTTGTCGATGCCCCGAGAGATCACCGCGAAGGCCACCGTGTCGCCGCCTCCGTCGGTCACGTATCCCGCCAGCGACGACACGGGAACCTCGAACAGGGTGCCGGTTTTCGCCCGCACGGGAAGACCGGTCAGACGCTGCCCGATGGTGCCTTCCCCCGGACCGGGCAACGACGAGGCGAGTGCCTCCCCCCACGGCGCGCGGGCCGCGAGCAGCAGCAGCGTGACGAGGCCTTCGACCGATACGCGGTTCTCGTACGAGAGCCCCGACCCGTCGCGGACCTGGGCGCGAACCCTGCGATCGGCCGCCCAGCCCTGAACGGCCTGGGCTCCCGTAGCCGTCGAGCCCGCCTCGCCCGTCGCGTCGGCACCGATCGCCTTCAGCAGCGTTTCCGCGTAGAAGTTGACCGAGCCGTGGTTCTGCGTGGCGAGCAGCTGTGAGAGCGGCGCCGACCGGATGGCCGCGACCTCGACGCCCCGGCTGGGGAGCTCCCCCGTCTCGGGCTCGTCCCCGACGCCGATCCCCGTCGCCTCGAGCGCCGTGTTCAGCGCCGCCGCGGCCGCGAGCTCGGGCGCGCCGGGGCCTCCGTTCCCCTCGAAGGCGAGCGCGGTGGTCCGGTTGACGAAGCTCCGGGAGAGGCCGGGGACCCATCCGGGCGCCCACCATTCGCGGGTGAACGCCCCCGTGTCGCCGACGACCGCGCCCTCGATGCGGCGAACACCTCCGACTCGGATCCTCTCCGCGAGCCGGGACATCGCCGCCGCGTCGAGCTCTGGGTCGCCCGATCCGACGACGAACAGGTCGCCGGCGACCACGCCGTTCCTCGGTTCCTTGCGCACGACGGCCGTCGTCGGGAACCGGAACGATGGCCCCCAGGTCTCGAGCGCGGCCATCGACGTCAACAGCTTCTGGGTCGAAGCCGGGATGCGCCGTTCGTCACCGAGATGCAGGAACCGGATGCGGGTGCCGGCGCCCACGGCGACCGAGACGTCGGCGCCGCCCACGACGACGTCGATGCCCCGGGTCCACGGAGCGTGGGAAGGCCGGATCCTGATCAGCTCGGCCTCGGGGGCGGGCGCCTGCGGTGCCGGCGCCACGGACACGGACGGTGCCGACGGCGTCGTGGCCTCGTCGGATCGTCCGGACGGCGTGCTCGACGATGCGGAGCACGCGGCCACGAGGAGCAGGGCGAGGGCGAGGACCGCGAGCCGGCGGTCGCCGGCCATCAGGCCGGCCATCAGAAGGCCTCGTGAACCATCACCGCATCGTAGACGCGAACGAGGCCGGCGCATTCGCGCCGGCCTCGTTGCGTGTGTGACGCGAGAAGGCGTCAGATGCCGCGGACGTTCGCCGCCTGCGGGCCCTTCTGGCCCTGGGTGACCTCGTACTCGACCTTCTGGTTCTCATCGAGGTTGCGGTACCCCTCGCCAGAGATCGCGCTGAAGTGCACGAACACATCGGCGCTGCCGTCATCAGGTGTGATGAAGCCGAAGCCCTTCTCGGAGCTGAACCACTTCACGGTTCCTGTTGCCACGTGCGATCCCCTCCTTCCTTCCGCCGTGTCGGGCATCGTGCTTGATGCTGGCCCGTCGGCGCCGGCCGTGACAGCCGGGTGAGGGAACTGCTCGAAGCTCGTAACCGCGATCGGTGCCCTCGGTGGATAACGCTAGCAGGAACTCCGGCCGTCAGACCACACGCCGGCACCGTGTGCTGCCTCGACGTTTGACCACCGGTGAGCACGACTCGTACGGTCCGAGCCCATGGAGCCTCGCCGCGACCCCCGGATCGAGGCGGCGATCCGTGCGGTCGGCGCATGGCACGGCCACGACGTCAGCGTGACGCCCGTCTCGATCGGAGACGACGAGCGCCACTTCCTGGTCGAGGTCGACCAGGACCTGTTCATCCTGCGTCTCACGTCGCTCGCGAGCGACCGTCCACAGGTCGACACGACGAGCGAGCTCGAGGTCGCTCGCGCCGCGGCCAGCGCCGGCGTTGCTCCCGACGTGACCGCCTCGCTGCCACAGCTCGGCTGCCTCATCACGCGCTTCGCACCCGGGCGTCGTCTCGCACCCGCCGATCTGGAACGCGACGACGTGCTCACCTCACTCGTGGGGTCGGTCAGAGCGCTGCATTCGTGCCCTCCTCCCGGCGCCGAACGTTCGGCCTTCCGAGAGGCCCGCGACCTGCGACGCGCCGCCCTGGCCCGGGGTATGCCGATGCCGCCGTCCGAGCCGGCCGCCACCGAGGCGATCCGGAGCATCGAGGCGGCGGCGGCCACTCCGGGCCGACCGACCGTGACGATCCACGGCGACCTCACCACGTCGAGCCTGTTCCTCGACGGCGACCGGGTGTGGATCGTGGACTACCGCTGGGCCGGCGCCGGGGATCCGTTCGAGGACCTCGGCGGCCTGGCCGAGCATCTCGCCCTCACCCCGGAGCGGCGCGACGCGATGCTCCGGCTCTACTTCGGAGCGATCGACCAGGTGAGCCGGTCGCGAGTCATGCTGATGCGGATGGCGGCCGCATATCTGGCGGCGATGCGAACCTTGTCCTGGTCTCCCCCGAGGTCATCGGCCCAGGCCGCGAGGGCGGCGCGACAGCTCGCCGACGTGGCTGCGGCCTCGGCGGACGGTCGATCAGGTCGATGGGTCGGCGCCCTCGAGCCGGCCGGCTGACGCGACCATCGTCCGGCGGTGCGCCGAGATGGGCTAGCGTGCAGTCGTGAGCGTCGCCGAGATCATCTCCGTGCTGGTCCCGGTGTTCCTGGTCATCGGTCTGGGATACCTGGCCGGGGCACGGAAGATCTTCGACGCCGACCAGGTCGACGGCTTCAACGAGTTCGTCCTAGGGTTCGCCCTTCCGGCCATGGTGTTCGTCGGCGTCGTCGCGACGCCTCGCTCGGTGCTGTTGGGCGACGCGGCGTTGTTCCTCGGCGTCACCGCGGTCCAGCTGTTGTTCATGGGGCTCGGTCTGCTGCTCGGCCGCGTCGTGCTGAAACGCGATCTCGCCTCGAGCGCGATCGTCGCGCTGATGATCGCGGTGCCCACGGCCGCGTTCATGGGCACACCGATCCTCGAGGCCTTGTTCCGGAAGCCGAGCAGCTCGCTCGCGATCTCGCTCTACGCGATCGCGGTCAACGCCGTGATCCTGCCGGTTGCGATCGTGATCCTGGAATGGGCGACCCGTTCCACCGGCGAGGACCAGGGCTTCGGCATGGTGCTCCGCCGGGTGCTGATCAGCACGGCCTCGAGGTCGATCGTGTGGTCACCCTTCCTGGCGCTGGCCCTCGTCGCGGTGGGGTTCGAGCCACCGCATCCTTTCGACGTGAGCCTCCGCCTCCTCGGACAGGCCACGTCGGCCGTCGCACTGTTCGCATCGGGGCTCATCATCGCGCGATTCCGCGTGTCGTTCGGCGTGGAGCCGATCGCCCTCGCGCTCATCAAGAACGTCGCGCAACCCGCGGCGATGCTCGGCATCGCGGTGCTCCTGGGCATCACGGGGGTGGCCAGGAGCGAAGCGGTGATCTTGACGGCGATGCCCGCGTCGGTCGTCGGCCCGATGTTCGCCGTCCGCTACGGCGCGTACGAGTCGGCGTCCGCGTCGGCGCTCATCGCCAGCACGGTGCTCTCGGCCGCGACGATGGTCGCGGCGGTGCTGCTGTTCGGCTGACGCCGGCGCTCCCTCAGCCCTCGGCCTCCAAGGCGAATCAGGCGACCCCTGCCGAGTCCGTCCTTCCGCCTGAACAGCCCCTGCCCGAGGAAGAGGCCGTGATCGCCCGAGGCACGCCGATGCCGAGGTCGGAGGCCGCCGCGACCGAAGCGATCCGAAGCATCGAGCACGCTGCCACGGCGCACGCGCCGAGGGTCGCCGCCTGCCCCGGTACCTGGCGGCGATGCGAGAGCTCGCGCGCCAACGTCGCCACCCCGCTCACGCTGGACGCCGCCGAGCATCACCTCTCGTACGTGGTCGCGGCCTCGTCCGACGATCGGTTCGACCAGTGGATCGGAGCACTCGCGTCCGCCGGTTGACCACCTGGGGGTGTTCTCCCCATCCGGTTCGGGACTAGGGTGAGCCGAGGGAGTCGAGCGGAAGGGAGGGCGCGATGCGCAAGCTTGCGATCGCCGTTGCCATAGGGCTCCTCGCGGGCGCGGCCGTCGTCGTCAGCGTGCCGGCTGGCGCGGGAAGCGGCGGACGGACGGTCATCACGGTGGTGGAGCGGGCGACCACCGACGAGGTGATCGACGTCGGGGCGGCCGGGGACTCGGCGGGTGACCTGCTCACGTTCGCGAACCGTCTCTACGACGAGACGAACACGACGAGGGTCGGCCGCGACCAGGGGAGCTGCATCCGGATCAGCCCCGCTCGCGGGATCTGGCAGTGCAGCTGGACCGCCTGGCTGGGCGGTGGAACGGTGACGGTCGAGGGTCCGTTCTACGACTCGCGGGAGAGCAACCTCGCGATCACGGGCGGTACGGGCGCCTTCCGCGACGCGACCGGAGCCATGCACCTCGGATTCCGCACCGACCCGGCGGAGTTCGACTTCACGTACTCGATCGACACGTAAGTCTCGAGACTCGGTCGGTCAGGTCGGCCGGCCGTGCGCCTGGTCGGGGTGACGCCCGCTCAGTCCCCCGTTTCCAGGGAGAACCATGCGACACGGCCGAGCCGACCGCCCGTCGACAACAACGCCTGCCCGAGGCAGAGCCCGTCGTCGATCGAGACGATCTCGTCGAGCAGGCGGCGCACGATCGATGGGTTCTCGCCCACGATCCGGTACTCGAGGCGCAGCACCGAGAGGCCGGGGTCGGTCGCGCTGGGTCCGATGCTCGTTTCGAACCGGAACGCCGACGCGCCCGAAGCACCGTCGGCGAGACCCTGATACCGGGGAAACGTCACCCGGATCGCCCGCCGTCCCCCCGGCGTGAACAGGTTCACGCCCTCTGCGGCGTGGCGCGAGAACTCCTTGCCTCGCCACGGCAGCCACAGGCGCGCCATGCTCTCGAACGCGCCGTCGAGCCCGTAGCCCCACGTCGTCGCGAGCAGCCGTCCGGCGCGGAACCCGACGAGACCTTCCGCCGCCTTGCCGCCGGCGAAACACGCCTCGAGCTCGGTCAGGCCGCGCGGTCGATCGAGCCGGAGCATGGCTACGGCGTGCCAGTAGTCCCGCATGTCCTCACCCGAGCGCGGCGAGGAACTCGTCGAGGTCGGGTGCGACGTGGTAGCTCGGCTCGAGGAAGCCCTCGAGCGCGTCGATCGTCTTGTAGCCGTTGCCGGTCACGTAGGCGACGACCTCCTCCCCCGGCCGCACGATGCCCTGGTCGACCATGCGCTTGAGGTTCGCGATCGTGACCCCGCCGGCCGTCTCGGTGAACACACCCTCGGTGCTCGCGAGCAGCGTGATTCCCTCGCGGATCTCCTGCTCCGTGCACCACTCGATGTGGCCGCCGGTCTGCCTCGCGACCTTCAGCGCGAAGTAGCCGTCGGCCGGAGCGCCGATCGCGAGCGACCGCGCGATCGTGTCCGGCTTGACCGGCGTGACCTCCTCGGCGCCGTCGAGGAACGCCTGCGCGACCGGACGGCAGCCTTCGGGCTGGGCGCCGGAGACCCGGTAGGGCTTCTCCTCGACCGCACCGACCGCGATCAGCTCACCGAACGCCCGGTGGACCTTCGTGAGCAGCGCGCCCGACGCGATCGGCACCACGACGTGGTCGGGCAGACGCCAGCCGAGCTGCTCGGCGGTCTCGAACCCGAGCGACTTGGAGCCCTCCGCGTAGTACGGGCGCATGTTCACGTTCACGAACGCCCATGGCAGCGCGTCGGCCACCTCGCTGCACAGGCGGTTCACGTCGTCGTAGTTGCCCTTCACCGCCACGACCTTGGCGCCGTAGGCCTCGGTCGCGAGGATCTTGGCGCGCTCGAGGTCGTCGGGCACGAACACGTAGCACGGGATGCCGGCCTTGGCGGCGTGCGCGGCGGTCGCGTTCGCAAGGTTCCCCGTGGAGGCACACGAGATCGCCTCGAACCCGAACGCGCGCGCCATCGTGGTGGCGACGCTCACGACGCGGTCCTTGAAGGAGTTCGACGGGTTCCCCGAGTCGTCCTTGACCCAGATCGTGCCGTCGTGGCCGAGCGCTGCCGCGAGGTTGTCGGCCTTGCGGAACGGC
The DNA here is from genome assembly GCA_035550775.1 of Actinomycetota bacterium. GTDB lineage: Bacteria > Actinomycetota > UBA4738 > UBA4738 > HRBIN12 > JAOUEA01. Next base: position 23,632 of record DASZOO010000015.1, read on the forward strand.
GTGAACCCCGCGCCGAGGTCGACCCGCTCGATGCCCGGACCGCCCGGCAGGAGCGCCTCGTACCGCCAGAGCGTCTGCGGCCCGGCCTCCGCCTGCTTGCGGAAGTCGACCCCGTCGATCGACTGGAGGTCATAGGCGGGCTCGAGCGGACCGAAGCACTCCTCGCAGATCGTGAGCGGCTCGACCGGATACTGCTGCCCGCAGATGCGGCACTGGAGCGCGGCCGGCGACGTGATCGTGGGATGCGACGTCACCAGGTCACCGCCCCGTGGTCGGCCGAGCCGACCTCGCGCGCGTACTTCGCGAGCGCACCCTGCGTGTACCGAGGCTCGGGCTGCGTCCACTCGCCTCGCCGTCGCTCGAGCTCCGCGTCGTCGACGAGCACCTCGATCACTCGGGCGTCGGCGTCGATGCGGATGCGGTCCCCGTCGCGCACGAGGGCGATCGGCCCACCCACGAACGCCTCCGGCACGATGTGGCCGACGCTGAAGCCCTTCGTCGCGCCGCTGAACCGGCCGTCGGTGATCAACGCGACGTCCTTGCCGAGCCCGGCGCCGGCCACGGCCGCGGTCACCGCGAGCATCTCGGGCATGCCGGGCGAGCCCTTCGGGCCCTCGTAGCGGATCACGATCACGTCGCCGGGCACGATCGCGCCGCCCGTGACCGCCTCGAACGCGGCCTGCTCGGAGTCGAAGCACCTCGCGGCGCCCTCGAACGAGGTCGCGGCGGCGCCGGCGACCTTGATCACGGCACCGTCGGGAGCGAGGTTCCCTCGCAGGATCGCGAGCCCGCCCCACGGGTGGATCGGATCGCTCGGCGGGTGCACGACCTCGCCGTCGGGGGCGGCGACCTCCATCGCGGCGAGGTTGTCGGCGATCGACTTCCCCGTCACGGTCACGCAGTCGCCGTGCAGCAGACCGGCGTCGAGGAGCTCCCGCATCACGACCTGCACGCCCCCGACCCGGTCGACGTCGCTCATCACGAACCGTCCCGCCGGGCGCACGTCGACGAGGTGGGGCACGTCGCGCGCGATGCGGTCGAAGTCGTCGAGCTGCAGGTCGACGTGGGCCTCGCGGGCGATCGCGAGCAGGTGCAGCACGGCGTTCGTCGACCCGGCGATCGCCATCACGACCGCGATCCCGTTCTCGAACGCTTCCTTCGTCAGGATGTCGCGGGGCAACGGGCCGCCGTCGGCGACGAGGCGCGCCGCGTGGATGCCCGACTCGCGTGCCGCGACCTCGCGCCGGTAGTCGACCGCCGGCGGCGAGGCCGACCCGGGCAGCGACATGCCGATCGCCTCGCCGACCGCCGCCATCGTGTTCGCGGTGTACATGCCGGCGCACGATCCGGTCGTGGGGCACGCGGCCCGCTCGATGTCGCGGAGCTCGGCGTCGTCGATCGTGCCCTTCGCGTGCGAGCCGACGGCCTCGAAGACGTCCTGGATCGTGATGTCGCGTCCGCGATGGGTGCCGGGCAGGATCGTGCCGCCGTAGAGGTACACGCTCGGCAGGTTCATGCGCGCCATCGCCATCAGCATGCCGGGCTCGCTCTTGTCGCACCCCGCGATGCCGACGAGCGCGTCCATGCGCTCGGCGTGCAACACGAGCTCGACCGAGTCGGCGATCAGGTCGCGGCTCATCAGCGAGGCCTTCATCCCCTCGTGGCCCATCGCGATGCCGTCGCTGATCGCGATCGTCGTGAACTCGATCGGCACGGCGTCGCCCTGGCGCACGCCTTCCTTCGCGAGCGCCGCGAGCTTGTCGAGGTGGTAGTTGCACGGGGTGACCTCGTTCCAGCTCGAGGCCACGGCGACCTGTGGCTTGCCGAAGTCGTCCTCGCCGAAGCCGACCGCGCGCAGCATCGCGCGAGCGGGGGCCCGTTGCGGACCTTCCGTGACCTGCCAGCTCCTCGGCCGGCTGCGGGGGCGCTCGGCGACCATCGTGGATCCTTCCTGACACGGGGACGTGGGCCCTCACCGTAGCAACCGACGGCCAGCCCACGACGGGACCCCCGATCGGACGGACGCTCGTGAGGCGAGCCGATGCCGCCCGACGGGGACGCGGCGGGCGCGCTCGGACGATACGCTGAGGAACGCGATGAGCGCGACCGATCCCTCCGCCACGCTCGTGCCGCCCGACGAGGGGCGGAGCTGGTGGCTCCGCGAGGCCCTCGCCCGGCCCGAGTTCGCCGGTGAGGAGGCGCCGCCGCTGCTGGGCGACACGACCGCCGACGTCGCCATCCTGGGCGGTGGATACACCGGCTTGTGGACGGCCTACCAGCTGAAGCGTCTCGACCCCGGCGTCGACGTGGTCGTGCTCGAACAGGACATCTGCGGCGGCGGACCGAGCGGACGCAACGGGGGCTTCTTGAGCAGCTTCTGGAACGAGCTGCCACACCTCACCCGGGAGCTCGGCGACGCGGCCGCCCTCCGCCTGTGTCGCGCGGGCGAGGCCAGCGTCGAGGCGATCGGCAGGTTCTGCGAGGAGCATGCCGTCGACGCGTGGTTCCGCGCCGACGGCGA
>DASZOO010000016.1:0-10074 GCA_035550775.1 Actinomycetota bacterium
AGATGCGCGCTCGTGCAGGATCACTCGGACCCCGCATGCGGACGGTCGCGGCCGTCATCGCGGCGACCGTCAGCCTGGTCCTCGTCTCGGTCCCTCCCGTATCCGCCGCGTGGGCGCCGGCGCCGGGCGAAGTCGGGCAACGGGTCGCCGACCGGCGCGGGGTCCTCCGAGGCGCCGTGAGCGCCGATGGTTCGCCCGTCGCGGCCGCGACCGTGCGCCTCATGCGGGCCGGGGCGGCTCCGGGAGCGGCTGAACAGCTCCGCCTGGCGACCACGGACCGGTTCGGTTCGTTCGTGCTCCGGGTGCCGCAGCGGGTCGGCGACCGGGCGATGCTGTACATCACGGTCCGTGGCGGCTCGATCGGGGATCGGGCCTTGGCGAGCCAGGTCGAGCTGGCCGCCTCGGTGGCCGGCCGGCGCACGGGCCCGATCGTCGTCAACGAGCTGACCACGGTCGCGGCGGGCTTCTCGCTCGCCCAGTTCGCCGAGCGCGGGCGCCTGGGTGGCCCCAACCCGGGGCTGCGCAACGCAGCCAGGATGCCTCGGAACCTCGTCGACATCAGGACCGGAGAAGCGACGAGGTTCCTGCGTCGGCGTCCGAACGGGAACTCGACGGAGACGCTGGCGTCGTTCAACTCGCTCGCGAGCATCGTCGCCGGGTGTGCCGCGGGCGCGAACGATTGCGGGGCCTTCCTCGACGCAGCGACCGATGCCTGGGGCACGCGGCCGCGCACGACCTGGCAGGCGATGACGCTCGTGCCGAGGAACCCGTCCGGCGACCCCGACGGTGTGTTCGAGCAGGTGCCCCCCGACCCTCGCTTCGAACCCGTGCGTGATGCGGCCCCCGACGCGTGGGTCATCGCGTTGCGCTTCTACGGGAACGGGCATCAGTTCAACGGCCCCGGCAACGTCGCCTTCGACGCTCGGGGCCGGGTCTGGGCGAACAACAACGCCGAATGGTCCGTCAGGCCGAAGGGGGTCTGCCCGGGCGAGGAGATGTTCCTGCTGGATCCCTACGCGCCGGGCAGGCCGATCACCACGTTCCGAGGCGGCGGGCTCAACGGCGCCGGGTTCGGCATCGGATTCGACCCGCGACGCCATCTCTGGATCGGGAACTTCGGCTTCACCGGATCGAAGTGCCCCACGGCCCCCACCTCGAACAGCGTCTCGGAGTTCCGCTACGACGGGCAGCCGTTGTCGCCTCGACGCGGCTACCGGAACGGTCCCCTGAGCTGGCCGCAAGGCACGAAGTCGGACGTCGACGGGAACATCTGGATCGCGAACTGCGGCAACGACTCCCTCGTCGAGTATCCGGACGGCAAGCACCGTCGGTCCAGGGTGATCGGCACCGGCATCCCGGAGGCGTTCGATGTCGCCCAGAACACCGAGGGGAACATCTTCGTCACCGCGAACACCGGCGACCAGGTGTACGGCTTCACCCCCGATGGTGATCCGCTGCCGGGCTCCCCGTTCTCAGCGCCTGGCATGTTCGACCATCCGCTCGGGGCGGCCAGCGACAGCCTCGGCAACGTCTGGGTCTCGAACTCCGGCGTGATCGAGATCCCGTGCAGCTCCGACCAGTCGCTCGAGTTGCCCGCGCCCGGAACCTTCCTCGACCCGTCGGTCGTGCAGGTCGGTCCCGACGGTTCGCTCACGAGCTTCGCGGGGGCCGGTCTCACGATCCCGTGGGGGATCGCCGTCGACGGCGACGACAACATCTGGGTGGCGAACTTCACGGGTCAGCGGCTCTCGCACCTCTGCGGCGAACGTGCCGATACGTGTCCACCCGGCGCGGTCGACCGGGCCATCTCGCCCGCGACCGGCTATCCGTTCGACGGGCTGCAGCGGAACACGGGTGTGCAGGTGGACCCGTCCGGCAACGTCTGGCTCACGAACAACTGGATCAAGGTTCCGGTGCAGACCGATCCGTTCGGCGACGGCCTGGTGGTCTATCTAGGTATGGCCGCTCCGGTCAGGACCCCGTTGATCGGGACCCCCCAACGGCCCTAGTGCACGGTCCCGGCGGGGACGAGGCGCTGGGTAGACTCGGCCCATGAGCGCCGGGCGAGGCCTGAGGGGGTCGCGATGAAGGTGCTCGTCGTGGGCTCGGGTGGCCGGGAGCACGCGTTGTGCTGGGGCCTTGCGCGGAGCGCGCGCGTCACCGAGCTCGTGGTCGCGCCCGGGAACGCCGGCATCGCGGATATCGCGCGCATCGCCCCGGGGGTCGCGTCCGATGACGTCGCCGCCGTCGTGGAGCTCGCCTCCCACGAACGGCCGGAGCTGGTGGTGGTCGGTCCCGAGGCGCCCCTCGTGGCCGGCCTGGCCGACGCGTTGCGCGCGGAGGGCGTCGCCGTGTTCGGCCCGCAGGCGGCCGCCGCCCGCCTCGAGGGCTCGAAGTCGTTCGCCAAGGAGCTGATGCTCGAGGCGAACGTGCCGACCGCTCTCGCGCAGGCGTTCGGCGAGGTCGAGCCCGCCGCGTCCTTCGTCGACGAGCTCGGCGGACGAGCGGTCGTGAAGGCCGACGGGCTGGCTGCTGGCAAGGGCGTCACCGTCGCGCCCGACCGCGCGACCGCGATCGACGCCGTGCGCGCCTGTCTCGAGGGACGAGCGTTCGGTGACGCGGGTGCGTCGGTGGTCGTCGAGGAGCTCCTCGAGGGTCCCGAGGTCTCCGCGTTCGCGCTCGTCGACGCACGCTCGGTGGCTCCGCTGGCGCTGGCCCAGGACTTCAAGCGCGTCGGCGAGGGCGACGTGGGGCCGAACACGGGAGGCATGGGGGCCTACTCGCCGCTGCCGTGGATCGACGCCCGGACCGAACGGCGCATCTGGGCGATCGTGGACGACACCGTCGCCGCCCTCCGCGGCCGGGGCACGACGTACCGGGGCCTGCTCTACGCCGGGCTCATGCTCACGTCCGCGGGACCGAAGGTGCTCGAGTACAACTGCCGGTTCGGGGACCCGGAGACCGAGGTCGTGATCCCCCGGCTCGAGACCGACCTCGCCGACCTGTTGGAAGCGGCCGCCACCGACCGGCTGGCCGATCAGAAGGTCGCCGTGCTCGACGACGCGGCCGTGACGGTCGTGCTCGCCAGCGGGGGGTATCCGGCCTCGTCGACGGGCGGCGTGCCGATCGCCGGACTCGACGAGGCGGGCACGGTGCCCGGCGCGACCGTCTTCCACGCCGGCACGGACCGGCGCGGCGATACAGTGGTGACCGCAGGCGGACGGGTGCTGGCCGTCACCGGAACGGGAACGACGATCGATCAGGCTCGCGCGATCGCCTACCGCGCGGCCGACCGCATCACGTTCGAGGGGAAGACGTACCGGCGAGACATCGCGGCCTCGGTGCCCCGGCTCGCGGGAGAGGAGCGACCGTGACCGACGAGACGCCCCGGACCGGCGTGCTGGCCGCCTCGCCGAGCGAGCTCGGCACGATGCGCCAGGCCGGGTTGATCCTCGAGAAGTTCGGCGTCGGCCACGAGATCCGCATCATGTCGTCGTCGCGGAACCCCGATCTGGTCGACGAGTACGCCCGCACCGCGTTCGAGCGAGGCCTGCAGGTGATCATCTGCTCGACCGGCATGTCCGGGCACCTCGCAGCGGCGGTCGCGGCTCGCACGATCCTGCCGGTGATCGGCGTGCCGATCGCGTCGTCGCCCCAGATGCTCGGCTACGAGGCGCTCGCGATCACCGCCCAGATGCCGACGGGCGTCCCGGTCGCGACGGTGGGGGTCGATGCCGCAGTGAACGCGGCCGTGCTGGCGGCCCAGATCGTGGGCATCGGTGACCCCGACGTCCAGGCGGCGCTCTGGCGGTTCAAGGACGACCTGGCGGAGGGCCTGAAGCTTTGATCCCTCGATACGAGGTGCCGGAGCTCTCGGCGGTCTGGTCCGACGACGCGAGGCTCGGGCACTGGCTCGAGATCGAGCTGCTCGCCGTCGAGGCCTGGAGCGAGCTCGGGGTCGTGCCGGCCGCCGACGCCGTCGCCTGCCGGGAGCGAGCGTCGTTCACGGTCGATGGCGTGCTCGAACGCGAGCGGGTCACGCGGCACGACCTCGCGGCCTTCGTCGACGTCGTCGCCGAGTCGATCGGAGAGCCGGGTCGATGGATCCACTACGGACTCACGTCGAGCGACGTGCTCGACACCGCGTTCGGCCTGCAGCTCCGTGATGCGGCCGGCGAGCTGCTCATGCGGCTCGATCGGCTGCTGCGCGCCGTGAAGAACCTCGCCCTGAGGCACCGGGACACGCCGATCATCGGACGCTCGCACGGCGTGCACGCCGAGCCCACGTCGTTCGGACACAAGCTGGCGGTCTGGGCGTTCGAGCTCGACCGTGACCGGGAGCGACTGCGGCGGGCGCGCGAGGCCGTGAGCGTGGGGGCGATCAGCGGCGTGGTCGGGTCCTACAGCGCGGTCGACCCCCGCGTGGAACAGCTCGTGTGCGCGAAGCTCGGCGTGGCGCCGGCCGAGGTGAGCACCCAGGTGATCCAGCGGGACCGCCACGCTGAGTACATCGCCGCCCTGGCGATCACCGCGTCGACCCTCGACGCGATCGCGACCGAGATCCGGCACCTCGCCCGCACCGAGGTCCGTGAGGTGCAGGAGCCGTTCGCCGAAGGCCAGAAGGGTTCCAGCGCGATGCCCCACAAGCGGAACCCGGTCGCATCCGAGCGCGTGTCCGGCCTCGCTCGGGTGATCCGTGGCCACGCCGTCGCGGCGATGGAGAACGTCACCCTCTGGCACGAGCGAGACATCTCTCACTCGAGCGCGGAGCGGGTGATCTTCCCCGACGCGACCGGGCTGCTCGCCTTCATGCTCGAGGAGCTCACCCGGGTGGTCGACGGGCTGGTCGTGTTCCCCGAGCGGATGCGGGAGAACCTCGATGCGCACGGCGGCATCGCGTACAGCCAGTCGGTGCTGCTCGCGCTCGTCGATGCGGGGCTGGCTCGCGACGATGCCTATCGCCTCGTGCAGCGCGCCGCCGGGGCGGCCTGGGACGATGGGTCGAGCTTCCGCGACGCGGTCTCATCCGACCCCGAGGTCCGAGCGGCACTCGGCGATGCCGGCGTGGCCTCGCTGTTCGACCCGGGGCGGTTCCTGCGCAACCTGGGGCCGGTGTTCGAGCGGCTGGAGAAGCTCCCGGTCGAGGAGCGTGATCGGTGAACGGGGCGGGCCAGCTCGTCGCGCGCGGGAAGGTGCGCGACGTCTACGACGCGGGCGACGATGCCCTGCTGCTCGTGGCCACCGACCGCATCAGCGCGTTCGACGTCGTGCTGCCCGATCCGATCCCCGGCAAGGGCCGGGTGCTCACCGGCCTGTCGCTCCATTGGTTCGGGCGCACGGCCGACCTGGTCGGCGACCACGTCATCAGCGCCGACCGCACGTCGTTCCCGGCCCCGTTCGACGACGAGCCGAGCCTGGCGGGGCGTTCGCTGCTCGTTCGCCGCGCCGAGGTCGTGCCGCTCGAGTGCGTCGCGCGCGGCTACCTCGCGGGCAGCGGGTGGACGCAGTACCGTGAGGTCGGGGCCGTCTGCGGGGTCGGCCTCCCGCCGGGGCTGGTCGAGTCCGACCGGCTTCCCGAGCCGATCTTCACGCCCACGACGAAGGCCGCCGAAGGTCACGACCTGCCGCTCACGCCGTCGGAGGCGGTCGAGCTCGTCGGCCGCGGCCTGTACGAGCGGCTCAAGGAGCTCTCGCTCGGCACCTACGAACGCATCGCCACGACGGCCGCCGAGCGAGGCGTGATCGTCGCCGACACGAAGCTCGAGTTCGGCTTCGCCGGCGGGGAGCTGCTGCTCGTCGACGAGGTCGGCACGCCCGATTCCAGCCGGTTCTGGCCGGCCGACGGGTACGAACCCGGTCGCCCCCAGGCGAGCTTCGACAAGCAGTACGTCCGCGACTGGCTCGATGCGAGCGGATGGAACCACGACCCGCCGCCCCCGTCGCTGCCAGCCGACGTGGTCGAGGGCACCGCCGCGCGTTACCGCGAGGCGTACGAGCGGGTGACCGGGGAGCCCTTCGACGCGTACCTGGCCCGCGCCGGTGCCGGCACCGACACGTCGTCGGACGCCGCGGCGTTGGATCGTCTTCGAGAGGAGCGAGCATGAGGTGCACGTTCGAGGTGCTGGTGACGCTGAAGCCCGGGCTCGCCGATCCGCAGGGCAAGGCCGTGGAAGCCTCGCTGCCGGCCATCGGGTTCTCGAACGTCTCCGACGTGCACGTCGGGCGTCACGTACGGCTGGACGTCGAGGCCCCGACCGAGGGGGAGGCCAGGGATCAGGTCGAGGAGATCGCCCGGCGCCTGCTCTCGAACCCCGTGATCGAGGACTTCCGGGTGCTGGAGCCGGCCGAGGCCGAGGGCCCGGCGTGAGGCGATGACGATCTCGACCCCCCGCGTCGGCGTGATCACCTTCCCCGGGTCGCTCGACGATCGCGATGCGCTTCGCGCCGTCGAGACGATGGGTGGCGAGGGGGTCGCGCTGTGGCACGCGGACCACGACCTGCGCGGCGTCGACGCCGTCGTGCTGCCGGGCGGGTTCAGCTACGGCGACTATCTGCGCTGCGGCGCGATCGCGGGCCACGCGCCGATCCTCGACGACGTCCGGTCGTTCGCCGAGCGCGGCGGACCGGTGCTCGGCATCTGCAACGGCTTCCAGATCCTGTGCGAGGCGGGGCTGCTGCCGGGAGCGCTGATCCGCAACGCCTCGCTCCGGTTCGTCTGCGTCGACGTCTTCTGTCGCGTCGAGACGTCGCAGACCCCGGTGACGAGCGAGCTCGTCGCCGGCGAGGTCGTGCAGATCCCGGTCAAGCACGGTGAGGGCCAGTACGTCGCCACAGCCGAGCAGCTGCGACGCATCGAGGACGAGGGCCTCGTCGTGTTCCGATACGTGGAGGCCGGAGGCGACGTCAGCGAGAGCGCCAACCCGAACGGCTCGGTGGACAACATCGCCGGGGTCTGCAACGGAGCAGGCAACGTTGTCGGCCTGATGCCGCATCCCGAGCATGCCGTCGATCCCGACGTCGGTCCCACCGGGGGGCAGCCGCTGTTCGCATCGCTGCTGACGTCGGCCCTGGCGGGGGCGAGCGCGTGAGCTCGGTCGAGGAGCCTCGCCACCGGCGACTCGGCCTCACCGACGACGAGTACGAGCGAACCCGCACGACCCTCGGGCGCGACCCGCGCCCCGCCGAGCTCGCGATGTACGCCGCGATGTGGTCGGAGCACTGCAGCTACAAGTCCTCGAAGATCCACCTGAGGACGTTGCCCACCGAGGGCGCCTCGGTGCTCGTGGGCCCGGGACAGGACGCCGGTGCCGTCGATGTCGGCGACGGCATGGCGGCGGTCTTCAAGATGGAGTCGCATTCCCATCCGAGCGCGATCGAGCCGTACCAGGGGGCCGCCACCGGGGTCGGAGGCATCGTGCGCGACATCGTCTCCATGGGCGCGCGACCGGTGGCGCTGCTCGATCCGTTGATGTTCGGCCCGCTGACCGACGCGCGGAACCGCTGGTTGCTCGAGGGCGTCGTCGCCGGCATCGGAGGCTACGGCAACTGCATCGGCGTTCCGACGGTGGGCGGGGAGATCCGCTTCGCCGAGCCGCACACGGCCAACCCGACCGTCGACGTGATGTGCGTCGGCCTCGCCGACGCCGACGAGCTCGTGACGGGGGCATCGCTCACCCCGCACGTCGGTTCCTTGATGGTGCTCTACGGGGCGACCACGGGGCGCGACGGCATCGGGGGGGTCAGCGTGCTGGCGAGCGCGACGCTTGGCGACGGGAGCGAGCAGGCGAGGCCGAGCGTGCAGATCGGCGACCCGTTCGCGGAGAAGCTCCTGATCGAGGCGTCGCTGGAGCTGATCGCTCGCGGGCTGCTCGAGGGCCTGCAGGACCTCGGAGGGGCGGGCATCACGTGCGCCGTCAGCGAGTCGGCGGCCCGGGCGGGCATGGGCGCGAGGCTCGACCTCGACGCCGTGCCGCTGCGCGAGCCCGGCATGGAGGCCTCCGAGATCCTCACGAGCGAATCGCAGGAACGCATGCTCTCGATCGTCCACCCCTCTGCGCTCGAGGAGGTGCGGGCGGTGTGCGAGCGCTGGGGGTTGCAGATCGCCGTGATCGCGGAGCTGGTCGAGGGTGGTGGGCTCACGGTGACCCATCACGGCGAGGTGGTCGCCGAGGTGCCGGCGGCCTCGCTCGCCGACGAAGCGCCCGTGTACGACCGCCCTCGTGAAGCGCCGGCAGCCCGGCCGGACGCCGTCGACGATCCCGCGTTGCTGCCGTTCGAGGGCGACCTGCTCGACGCGCTCCGTGCGGTGGTCTCGGCTCCGAACGTGGCCTCGAAGCGATGGGTGTGGCGACAGTACGACTCGCTCGTGCAGGGACAGACGGTGGCGGGCGCCGGCAGCGACGCAGCGGTCGTGCGCCTGCCCGGCACGATGAGGGCGCTCGCCCTGTCGACCGACGGGAAGGGACGCTACGGCGCGCTCGACCCCTACCTCGGGGCGATGCACGCGGTCGCCGAGGCCGCGCGCAACGTCGCGGTGACGGGTGCCCGCCCGCTCGCGATCACGAACTGCCTGAACTTCGGGGATCCCGAGCGACCGGTCGTGATGTGGCAGTTCGCGGAGTCGATCCGGGGCCTGCGCGATGCCTGCCTGGCGCTCGAGACTCCGGTGACCGGCGGCAACGTCAGCTTCTACAACGAGTCGGGCGATTCGGCGATCTGGCCGACACCGGTCGTCGGCATGGTCGGCCTGCTCGAGGACTACCGGCTGCGCGTGCCGTCGGGCTTCCCGCAGGCGGGCCTGGCCGTGTACCTGATCGGCGAGACGTTCCCCGAGCTGGGGGGTTCGGAGTTCGCTGAGGCCGTGCTGGGCCTCGTCGACGGCGAACCTCCCGCCCTCGATCTCGAGCGGGAACGTGCCCTGCAGGCGTTGCTGATCGAGGCAGCGTCGGCCGATGTGCTCTCGAGCGCTCACGATTGCGGTGACGGCGGACTCGCGATCGCGCTCGTGGAGTCCGCGATCGAAGGCGGACACGGGTTCGCCGTCACGATCGCGAGCGATCTGCCCGATCACGTCGCATTGTTCAGCGAGAGCGCGTCGCGCGCCGTGGTGGGGGTGGCTCCGGAGCACGAGGCGGCGTTCGTGGCGCTCGCCGATTCCCTCGGCGTGCCCGCGTCGAGGCTGGGTGAGACCGGAGGTCCACGGATCGTGTTCGCCGGGATGTTCGAGACCACGGTGTCCGAGCTCAGTGCGGTCCACGAGTCGGCGATCCCCAGGCTGTTGGGAGAGGCGGTCTGATCGTGGCTCGAGCGCCGTCACGGCCGCCGGTGCGGGCCGTGACCTTCGACTTCTGGGACACGATCGTCGCCGCGGCCGCCGACGTCGAGGGCGGTTCGGGCGGGGTCAGGCGCCTCCAGGTCGAGCGGTTCGCGGAGACGATCGCCGACGCCGGGCGGCCGGTACGCGCCGTCGACCTCGACGCCGCCTTCGACGCGAACTGGGCTCGCTTCGAGGAGCGATGGATCGCCAACACCGGTCAGTACACCGTTGCCGAATCGGTCGAGTTCATCGCCGCCCAGGTCGGCGTCGAGCTCGACGAGGAACTCCGCGCACGGCTGATCGCGGGCTTCCATCGGGTGGGCGAGGAGATCCCCCTCGAGGTGGGGGCCGGCCTCGTCGAGGCGCTCGACCAGCTGCGCGCAGCCGGGATCCGGCTGGGCATCGTGTGCGATGTCGGCCTGACGCCGTCTCCGACGCTCCGCGCGCGGCTCCAGGGTCTGGGACTCCTTCGTTCCTTCGATGCCTGGGCGTTCAGCGACGAGACGGGGTGGTTCAAACCGGCGGAAGGTGCGTTCGTTCCGGCCCTCGAGGGCCTGGGAGCCGACGACCCCTCCTCGGCCGCGCACGTGGGGGACAACCGACGGACCGACATCGCGGGCGCACGCGCCCTCGGCATGATCGCCGTCCGGTTCACCGGGTTCCACGACCGGTCGCCCGAGGCCGGGCCCGAAGCCCATCACGTGATCGACGACCATCGGAAGCTGCCCGCCCTGCTCGGCGCGGTGTGAGTCGCGTGC
>DASZOO010000017.1:0-3108 GCA_035550775.1 Actinomycetota bacterium
ACGCGACGGCCTCGCGGTAGGTCAGTTCCGCCATCGTGAACCTCCGTCGGCGTAGACCTCCGTCAGCAGCGAGCCTTCTCCCGGCTCGGCGCCGGCCTTGGCGAACTCGGTGGCCTCGTCGATCTGCCGCTCGACCTCTTCCTCGATCTCCTCGAGGCGTTGCTCGTCGACGCCGAGCGAGAGCAGGCGGGCGAGGTAGTGAGCGATCGGGTCGCGTTCGGCCCACGCGCCGACCTCTTCGGGCGGGCGGTACTTGCCCGGATCGGCCCTGGAGTGGCCGCCGGATCGGTACGTGATCGCCTCGATCAGCGACGGACCGCCGCCGCCCCGGGCGGTGTCGAGCGCCGTTCTCGCCGCGAGGTAGACGGCGTCGGGATCGTTGCCGTCGATCAGGATCGGCTCGAGGCCGTAGGCCGCCGCGCGATCGGCCGCGGGATGGTCGACCGCCGTCACGAGGTCGATCGGCGTGTACTCCATGTAGAGGTTGTTCTCGCAGACGAAGACCGTGGGCAGGTTCCAGACCTTCGCCATGTTCAGCGCCTCGTGGAACGCCCCGATGTTCGTCGTGCCGTCACCGAAGAACGCGACCGCCACCTGATCGGTGCCGCGCATCCGGGCCGACCATGCCGCGCCGTTCGCGGTGCACAGATGTGCGCCGATGATCGCGTAGGAGCCCATCATGCCCTTCGACGCGTCGGTGAGATGCATCGAGCCACCCTTGCCACCGAGGATGCCGTTCTCTCTGCCCAGCAACTCCGCCATGGCGGCGCCCGGATCCATACCGCGGGCCAGCGAGTGCGCGTGCCCCCGGTAGGTGGCGAAGGAGTAGTCCTGCGGTTGCAGCGCGGCGCCGAAGCCGGCCGCGACCGCTTCCTGCCCGAGCGAGAGGTGCGTCGTGCCCTTCACCAGGTTCTGCAGGAACAGGTCGTGGGCACGCTTGCCGAACCCCCGCAGCAGGTGCAGTGCCCGGTACATGCCGAGGCGCACGTCGAGGTCGATCGGGGCGTCCGCCAGCGCATGGTCGATCGGCTCGGGCAGCCGTGGCTCTCGCAGCGCGTAGTCGATCCGCGGATCAGTACTCATTGGCGACCATCAGCTCCTCGCAGGGGAACAAGGTGATGACCTTGCAGCCGTCGGCCGTGACGACGACCTCCTCTTCGATGCGCGCCGCGGAACGACCGTCGGCGGCGGGCGCGTAGGTCTCGAGGGCGAACAGCATGCCCTCCTCGATCTCCACTGGGGTCTCGAGCGAGTTCAACCGGCTGATGATCGGGCGTTCGTGGAGCCCGACGCCCACGCCGTGACCGAACTGCAGGCCGAACGCGTCCATCTCGTCGACGAAGCCGAACTCCTCGGCCTGCGGCCACACCTTCGCGATCTGGTCCGTCGTGGCACCGGGCTTCACGAGGTCGATCGCCGCATCCATCCACTCGCGCGAGCGCGCGAACGCGTCGCGCTGCGCCTGGGTCGCGCGGCCGACGACGAACGTTCGGTAGTAGCAGGTCCGGTAGCCGTTGAAGACGTGGATGATGTCGAAGTACGCCTGGTCTCCCGGCCGGATGATCCGATCGCTGAAGACGTGGGGGTGGGGGCTGCAGCGCTCCCCGGCGATCGAGTTGATCGCCTCGACGAACTCCGAGCCCATCTCGAAGAGCCGCGCGTGGGCGAGCCCGACCACGTCGGACTCACGGACCCCAGGCTTCAGCATCTCGAAGATGTCCTGGTATACGCCGTCGACCATGGCGCACGCCTGGGTCAGGAGCACGGTCTCGTCGGGGCTCTTGATCTCGCGGGCGCGCATCATCGCCTGCTGCCCGTCGACGACGCGCAGGTCGGCTTCCTGCAGGGCCAGCAGCACGGCGGTCTCCGCGAGATCGACGCCGAGCCGCTCCTCGGCGACCCCGTCGTCCTCGAGGGCCGCCTTGATCTCTCGGACCGCGCGCGCGTGCAGGCCGGTCTCCGGGCCGATCGCGCCCTGCAGCCCGGTGTTCCCCCCGATGGAGTTCTCGCTGTCGTACAGATGGGGGAGCTGCAGCCGGTGCGCTTTCGCCGCGGAGCCGAAGTCCCAGATGCGCGGCCGCCCGGTGCGGGTCACGAGCGCCCAGCGTTCGCCCTTGTTGAAGGCCCAGTAGCCTATCTGCGTCGCCGTCGCGTACCGGATGTTCGACGTCTCGAACAGGAGCAGGGCGCCCAGGTCGAACCGTTCGAGCATCGTCCTGACCCGGTCCAGGCGGTACCGGCGGAGACGCTCGAAATCGACCCGGTTCTCCCAATCGACCCCCATGACTCCCGGGGCCGGGCTGGTCGCGACCGGAAACTCGTTCATGACGTGCTCCTTGCGGGTCTCGTGTCTGCGGGCGGTGCCTCCTCGGCCAGGGCGTTCGCGAGGTAGGTCCAGTCACGGGTGAAGCGGTAGGAGTGGCGAGGCGGCGGCTGCGGCGCCTGGGTCTCCAGCCATCGAACGTGTCCGTCGCCGATGTTGCGGAACTCGTGCACGCACCCGACGCCGGCCCACGCCACGTCGCCGGGCCCGAGCTGGTAGGCGGCGCCGTCGAAGCCGGCCTCCACCTCGCCCTCCATGATCAGGTACGCCTCCTCAAGCGGATGGTCGTGCGCGCCGGCGAACCCGCCCGGCTCGTACTGCACCATGAACATCGTCGAGAGGTCGGCCCCGAGATCGGAGTCGACCATCATCTTCACGCTGATGCCGCTGTACACCAGCAGGGCGGTGCGCATACTGGCGCTCAGCGCCAGCCGGTCCTGCGTCTGCAAGGCGGGGTCCATCGAGTCGGCGTCGATGTGTCCGAACCAACGGTTGCGCGGATCCCGCACGTCGATCCGCCGTGGCGGCGCGCCCTCGAGCGGGCCCGGGAACTGCGTATCGAAGTCGAACTGCGCGCGTGGCAGCGGCGCCTTCATCTCCGCGAACCCCACGTCGGCGTCCGACGTGTTGCGCACCGCGTGGGCCATGCCGACCGGGATCAGCCCGTAGTCGCCGGCGACGAGCTCGTAGCTCCCCTCGGTCGTGTCGAGCGTGACCGTGCCCTCGACGACGAAGATCGATTCCTCGAACGAATGCACGTGCGCGTCGACGCTTCCCCCCGGCTC
>DASZOO010000018.1:0-6461 GCA_035550775.1 Actinomycetota bacterium
CCGGTGTTCAGGTCCAGGATCGACTCGCGCGCACGCTCGCGCCAGCCCTGCCGGTCGTCGAGCAGAAAGAGGCGCCGCACCCACGTCATCCCGGCTCCTGCATTCGACGCGACGACGTCGACTCCGGCGCTCGTCGCGCAACCGAGCCCGTGACGGGTCGAACCTCGACAGTCGTGTGCCGGCCGGGCAGCCCCGCTTGACGACCGTGCTCAAGGCGTACCGGGAGCTCGAGCTCGAGGGCCTCGTCGAGGGCCGTCCGGGGGTGGGCACGTTCGTCGTCCGCTCGCTCGCCGGGCCGTCGCTCGCGAGCCAGGGCGCGCTCCGCGACGAGCTCATCGTGTGGCTCCGGCGCGCATGCCTCGCCGGGCTCGAGCAGGAGGACGTCGTGGCGCTCGTGGAGATCACGCTGCGCGATGCGTTCCGGGACGGCAGGTTTCGGGAGGACGTAGCATGACCGCCCTCGAGACGAGCGGCATCGGCAAGCGGTACAAGCGCGCGTGGGCGCTTCGCGACTGCTCGCTTCGTCTTCCCGCGGGGCTGGAGACCCGTCTAGGCGCCCCCGCCGACAACATGAAGTAAGGACGCGCGGAGCGCGGCCGCAGGACGGGTGCTGAAGGCGCAGTGTGCTCGGCCTGGGTCGGCAACGGCCGCTGTCGAACGGTCAGGAGAGCTCGACAACCTCGTCGCGGTCGCCGCCTACGGTGGCAGCAAACAGGCGCCGCCTCCTGTGTAGCCACCTCCCGCGCCGCTGGCGGACGCGCTCCCGGGCTCGCCGGCGCTGCCGGTGTTCTGTCCCTGGACGAACGCCACGACCTGGCCGAGGGAGGTCGCATCCTGGCCCGTGCCGCCTGCGTAGCCCGGGAGCCTCACGGTCGCGCCGAAGCGCTTCCGCAGGCGGAAGTCGTCGGGAGCGCCTGCGCCGTGACTGAAGACGTTGGCGAGCGCCCCCGCCCCGCCGAGCTGCAGGCAGACGGTGGGGGCGTCTGCCACGCCGAACACGTTCGTGGAGGTGATGCCGTAGTTGGTCTGGATCGCCTCACGTGCGAGTGCGCCGACCTGCTGGTCGATGGTGTTGCTCTGAACCGTGAGGTTGACGGTGGCGCTGCCGTCACCGGCCTCGCTCTGGATCCCCCGGTCGAAGCACTGCCGGATGATGTTGTTGGTCACGAGCGCGGTAAAGGCGCCGTTCCCGCGGGCGTCGACGTAGACGCCGTAGGCCTGCGTCGAACAGGAGAGCGCCACACCAGACGTTCCGATCGTGTTGTTCCGGATTCGGCCCACCACCGACGCGCTGGCCGCGGACGTGCCCTGCACGACGGTGATGGCGCTGAGGATCGCGCCGTTGATGGTGTTGCCGTTCACGTCGTAGGTGACCGAGCCCTGGTAGCCACCGAATGCGACGCCTGTAGCGACGTTGATCGTGATCCCCTGCCCGAGCGCTGTGGGATGGCCTCCGGTCAATGTGTTGCCGGAGAAGACGACGTTGAGGCTTGCGCTATTCGAACCGGCGGCCTGGAAGTGATCGCCGCGATGGGCGGAGAAGGTGCTGCCCGTGACGCTCACCGTCACTGACGCGGTCTGCGTCGCGTCGATCAGGAAGCCGTCGTTGCCGAGCGCCGAGTTGTTGCTGAACGTACTCGACGTGATGGCCAAGGTCAGCGCGCCGCTGGAGTTGCGGATGACGACATTGTCCTCGGCCGAGCCGGTTACCGTGACGCTCGACCACGTCGAGGTTCCGAGCAAGTTGGTCAAGTCGATCCCTGCTTCGCCGACGGCGTTGCCGTTGCTGCTGACCTGAACTCCCGTCAGCGATAGACCGGCCACCGAGGAGCCGCTGATGCCGTCGGCGCCGCCTCCGGTGATGTTCATCGACGCCAGACTCACCGCAGAGGTGCTCGTCAACGAGATACCCGGGCCTGTGGAGCCCTGGATCGTCCCGCCCGTCCCGGCCACGCCGGTTCCGGCCACGGTCAGTCCTCCGCTCGAGCCGGTGTTGTTCAGCACGATCCCGCTTGCCGCTCCGTTCGAGGAGATGCTGCGGAACGTGAGGCCGCCGGCGGCGATGGTGGTGTTGGTGACGTTGAGGGCGGTGCCGGTGGTGCTGGTCAGGGTGTTGGCCGTTCCGGTGACGGTAAGCGTGCCGCCGCCGCTGGACGAGATGCCCGGGTTGACGCCGGAGCTGACGGTGACGCCGGTGAAAGCGAAGGTCGCGGCCGCGTTGCTCCCGGTCAGGGTCGCGCCTGACCCGCCGTTGGTCGTGAGCCCGGTGAGGGTGATGGCGCCGCCGATGTCGCTGAGCGCGACCGCCGTTCCGGTGGTGGTTGCGACGGAGGTCTGGGCGACGTCGACGCCGGTGATCGCGCCGCCGGTGTCGTTGAGGCCGGCGCTCGCGCCCGTGGAGAGCACGAGCGCACGAAGGAACGCGCCCGTGTTCAGCGTGACGGTGCCCTGCACGGTGGCAGCGCCCGTGCCGATCGTGGGGCGGGCGATGGTGCCGGTGGGGGGTGTGATACCCATCAGCGCGTCGAAGCTGGCGAAGCCGGTGACGCCCTGGCCGACGAGCCATTCGCCGCTCGAGAGCGCGATGCCGGTGGCGTAGGCGCCGTCATGGAGGAAGATGCGGTGGTTGGCGGCGTCGACCGCGGCCGCGCCCGCGAGCGTGTTGAACGGGCTCGACAGGCGTCCGTCGCCGCCGGCGGCCGCGTTGTCGTCGACGAACCAGATCACCGGGCCGCTGACGCTGACAGTGATCGTGGCCGGGGCGCTGGTGGCGCTGCCGGGGCAGCCTGTGTCCTGCACGGTGTAGGAGAAGGTGACGTTGCCGGTCACCCCGGGGGGCGGGTCGAAGTCGAAGGTTCCCGCGGCGGCGTTGACGTTCGAGATCGTGCCGCCGGCGGGGGTTGTGGTCGGCCCGACCGACGCGACGGTGAAACTCGGGGTGCAGCCGTTGACGCCGCTGTCGGCATCGGTGACGCCGGTCAGGAGGCCGCCGAGGCCGGTGATCTTCATGTTCGTCTGCGCGCTGAAGCTCTTCGCTTGCGCGACCGGCGCGTCGTTGACCGCGGTGACGGTGATCACGAACGTCTGCGTGGCGCTGGCGTCGACGCCGCCGTTGGCGGTGCCGCCGTCGTCGGTGATCCGCAGCGTGATCGTCGCGGTGCCGTTCTGGTTCGCCGCCGGCGTGTAGGTCAGCGTGCCCGTCGACGACACGCTCGGCCCGGCCGCGAAGAGGCTCGCGTTCGTGTTGTTCGTGATCTCGAAGGTGACGGCCTGGCCCGATTCGTTGGCCGGGCCCCTGCTGATCGCGGTCGCCCAGTTGGCGACCGACTGCGGGCCTGCGTCCTCGCCGGCGGTCTGGTCGGCGCCCTCCGTGAAGCTGGGCGCGTCGTTGACGCAGGTGACCGTCACCGACACCGTGCCGACAGAGCCGCCGTTCAGCGTGTAGGTGAACGTGTCCGGGCCGCAGAGGCTCGCGTCCGGCTGGTAGGTCAGGCCGGTGCCGCCGCCGGTGATGACGGCGGTCCCGTTCGCGGGATCGCTGACCGACTGGACCGTGGCGCCGGCGCCGTCCGGGTCGGTGTCGTTCGCGAGCACGTCGATGCTCGTCGCGGTCGCGTCTTCGAGCACCGTGGCGGTGTCGTTGACGGCGGTCGGGTTGTCGACGACGCAGGTCACCGTGACCGTCACGGTCGCGCTCGACCCGCCGTTCAACGTGTAGGCGAAGGTCTCCAGCGTCGTGCCCGGCGGGGTGTTGCAGTAGTTCGCATCGGGCTGGTAGGTGAGGCCGCTGCCGCCGCCGGTAATGACGGCGGTGCCGTTCGCGGGGTCGCCCACCGACTGGATCGCCGCGTTCCCGTCGGGATCGGTGTCGTTGGCGAGCACGTCGATCGCCGTCGCGGCGGCGTCCTCCGCCACGGTTGCGCTGTCGTTCACGGCCGTCGGGTTGTCGACGACGCACGTGACCGTCACGGCGACGGTCGCGCTCGACCCGCCGTTGAGCGTGTACGTGAACGTGTCGAGCGTCGTGCCCGGAGGGCTGTTGCAGTAGCCCGCGTCGGGCTGGTAGCTGACGCTGAGGCTGGCTCCCGTGATGGTGACGGTGCCGTTGGCCGGCTGGGTGGCCGACTGGATCGTGGCGGCGTCGTCGGGGTCGGTGTCGTTCGCGAGCACGTCGATGGCCGTCGCGCCCGAGTCCTCCAGGACGGTCGCGGCGTCGTTGACTGCCGTGGCCGGATCGGCAACGCAGGTCACGGTGACGCTGACCGTCGCGGTCGAACCGCCGTTCACGGTGTAGGTGAACGAGTCGGAGCCGCAGAAGTTCGCATCCGGCTGGTAGTTCAGCCCGGTGCCGCCACCGGTGATCGCCGCGGCGCCGTTCGCGGGATCGCTCACCGACCCGATCGTGATCGCTGCACCGCCGTCGGGGTCGGTGTCGTTGGCGAGCACGTCGATCGCCGTCGCGGCGGAGTCCTCCGACACGGTCGCGCCGTCGTCGACGGCGGTCGGGTTGTCGTCGACGCAGGTCACGTTCACGGTGACGGTCGCACTGGAGCCGCCGTTCAGGGTGTACGTGAACGTGTCGAGCGTCGTGCCCGGTGGGGTGTTGCAGTAGTTCGGGTTCGGCTGGTAGGTGACGTTGCCTCCGCCGTTCACGACGGTGCCGTTTGCGGGCTGGGTCACCGATTGAACGAGCTTCGTGCCGCCGTCGGGGTCGGGGTCGTTCGCGAGCACGTCGATCGCTGTTGCGGCCGAGTCCTCGGCTCTCGTTGCGGCGTCGTTCACGGCGGTCGGCGGAGTGTTCTCGACCACGTTGGTGATGGTGATCGTGAACTGCTCCTCGAACGTCTCGGAGCCGCTGTCGATCGCCCGGACGCGGATCGAGTAGCTGCTCTCGGTCTCGAAGTCGAAGCTCGCGTTCGTTGCGAGTGTCGTTCCGGTGATTCGGAACGAGGCGTTGTCGGTGTCGCCGGTGCCGGCGACCAATGCGAAGGTGTGGCCGTCCCCCACGTCCGGGTCGATCGCCGACAGGGTTCCCACCGCCGTGCCCGCCGGCTCGTTCTCCGCCACGGTCGCGTTCGTGAGCTCGATGCCGGTCGGCGGCGCGTTCGTCGGCGGTGGGTCGGTCTCGTTGTCGTCGGCCGGGTCGGTGCAGCCGGGGTCGGCCGGGAAGTCGGCGAGCGAGTCGTTGTCGTCGTCCCCGTCGTTGTCGCACGCAGGCGGTGGCGGAGGCGGCGGGGACGGGGGTGTGGGCGGAGCCTCGCTCACGTCGGTGACCGTGACCGTGAAGGTCTCGACTCGCGACAGGCCCCACTGGTCCCGCACCCGCATGCGCAGCGAGTAGGTGCTCTTGCTCTCGAAGTCGGAGCTCGCCTGGGTCAGCAGCCGTGCGCCCTCGATCCGGAACGACCCGTTGTCCGCACCCCCGGCGCCCGCCACCAGCGAGTACCTGAACGTCGCCCCGCGATCCGCGTCGCGACCCGCAAGCGCCCCGACCAGCGTGCCCGCCGGCTGGTTCTCAGCCACCGAGAGGCTCGACACGGCGAGATCGTTGGGCGCGTGGTTTACCACGAACACGACCCGCTGATGGATCGACCGGCCCGCCAGTTGTCGCGTCGGCGTGCACTGCGCCGCCCGCGCGACCCAGCGCACGATCCGGGTGCCCGTCTGCTCCAGACAGAGGGACGTGCGCGCGTTCCGCGGCAGCCTCAGCCGCCGCTCACCGGCACGGCACCCGCGCGGAGCGCCCACCGCTCGCACCCGTCGATCCGCCCGCACGCACAGATACGCAGGCCCCGGATGCAGCCACCGCACCCGCCTCCCCGCGGCCGTGCACGCCGCCTGCGACTTCGCATGGAAGACGAGGCCGTCCGCCCCGACGCAGGCGAACCGCATCTCGACCGGCGCGGCGGCGGCACGAGAGGCCGAGCCGCCCACGAAGCCGGCCACCAGAAGAACCAACACCGCCCCCGTGAAGGTCAGTCGGCGCAACCGACCACCCCTGGGCACTCCACTCCCGGCCCGCCAAGGCGCGGCCTGGCGACGGTCCCACCAGCTGGGCTGCCGCTGGACCATTGTCGCCGCCGGGGCTGGCCGCCGAAATCCGTCTCGACAGCTTCGTCCAGAGGGCCTGGGACCAGCACGAGGCGCTCACCCCGCCAACGGGCCCGGACGACATGACGTTCTGCCGCCATGCTCCGCTATCGGCAGGGATGTCGCCGATCCGTAGTGTGACTTCTGACCTGCCGCTCAGCGAGCGATCGCATCGCGACGAATGTGTGCCTGCGCGCGCTCGAGCGTTGCGCCCGCCAGCCCGCGCGTGCGGTCGCGGATCTAGGAGTTCGCCGCCGGGCTCCACGAGCAGGGCGTTCCGAGCGAATCGATCGAGCTGCTCGCGTACCTCTTCCAGGAAGTCCTCGACGGGCGTAACGCCCGCTCGGCGGATGGCGTGCAGCGAGCACTCG
>DASZOO010000019.1:0-6295 GCA_035550775.1 Actinomycetota bacterium
CTTCATGCCCGCCGACCGCTCGGGGCGGACCAGTGCCGCGGCGACCAGCAGGCCGGCCACCGCGTCCGCGTGCACGACCGCCGTCGACATGCGGTCGGTGCGGTACTCCTGGTAGGCGTGGGCGAGCACGCCGTTCACGACGCGCTCGTCGACGCCGGCCTCGCGGAGCCACTCGGCGGCCAGGAGCGCGTGCCGCGCCCCGTCGTCGCCGGTGTGATCCTGGTCGAGGTCGTGGAACAGGCCGGTGAGACCCCACAGGTCCTGGTCCTCGTCGAACCGGCGAGCGAGCGAGCGCATCACGCCCTCGACCGAGACCAGGTGCCGGTAGGTGGTCTCCTTCAGGCACCGCTCGCGCGCGAACGCGTGGGCGGTCTCGCGGTCCATCGCCCCCTCGGTCACGGCCGGAGGTTCGCTAGGCCACCTCGGCCCTGCGGTCGCCGTTCCCATGGCCGTGGCCGTTCCCATGGCCGTGGCCATTGCCATGGCCGTTCCCGTGGCCGTTGCCGTTCCCGTGCTTGTCGTCGTCGTCCTCGTCCTCATCGTCCTCGTCCTCGTCTCCGCCCGGATCGGGCGAGGGCGACACCGTGGGCGGCGGTGACGGCGAAGGCGACACCGTCTCGTCCGGTGGAGGCGGCGGCGGCGTGCCGCCGCCACCACCCGGAGGCTCCGGCGGGGGATCCGGCTGAGCCGGAGGTTGCCCAGGAGGGTCGGCGTCGGAGACCTGTGGCTCGACGGACGGCGGGTCGTCCGGTGACTGAGCCTTCGGAGCAGATCGTGCCGAGCCGGGTCCTTCGCGGGAGGGGTCGGGCTCGCTGACGCGAACCGGCCGAGGCGCCGGCACGGCCTCGTCGACGACCGCCGGCTCTGGACGCTCACCCGGCTGGTCGTCTCCCGATGGGATCACGAGATCCGGCTGCGAGATGGCTCCGGTGAGCCAGAGGGCGGGGATCGCCATGAGCGCGGCGCCGAAGAGGACCCGGCGGTCCGGACGCCGCAGTGAGCGATGGCTCAGCGCGGCCACGGCGACCGCCGTTCCGATCGCGGCCGCGACGAGCAGCGCGGTGATGAGGACCCTCAGGTCCACGGGGGTCATGATCGGCGCTCCACGTCCCATCTATGGTGGAGCAGCGCAGAGCTACAGCCATCCCGCCGTACGCTCTACGGGATCCTCTGTAACTCCCTGGGCGTGTGCGACATCCCGACCGAGGTGCCGCTCGGGCCCGAACACAGACTCGAGGCTCGCTCGGTCGCCAACTGCGACTCCCTGCACACGATCCCGAAGGATGCCGTTCGCCGGCGCTCGCTCGGCCGCCTCTCGACGGGCGAATTCCGGGTGCTCGACCGCGCACTCCGCTTCGCGCTCGGGATCCGTGGGTGATGACGACAGGCGTCCGGGTGTAGGAAGGACCCATGGAGGCGACCTTGCGACCGGCGCGGTCCTCGTTCGCTGCGCTCCGGGCGCTGCGGCGCGATCCGATCGGCTTCCTGTCCGAGGCGGCCTCCCAGGGCGACGTCGTGCACGTGCGGCTCCCGCGGACGCCGCTGTTCGTCCTGAATCGTCCCGACCTGGTCCGGATGGTGCTTGTCGACCGCCACCGCGACGTGCGCAAGGGGCCGACGATGGACGCGGCGCGGCGGATGCTCGGCGAGGGCCTGCTGACCTCGCACGGCGAGGCTCATCGGCGGCGGCGACGGCTCGTGCAGCCGATCTTCCATCACCGGCGGATCGAGGGGTACGGCGCCACGATGGTCGAGCTCGCGGAGCGGGTCTCGGATCGATGGCGCGACGGGCAGACGATCGACGTGCACGCCGAGATGGCCCGGCTGACGCTCTCGATCGTCGGCCGCACGCTCTTCGACGTCGACGTGGAGGACGAGCGCGCGGCGCGGATCACCGGGGCGCTCACGGACGTGCTCGCGCAGTATGACCGCGCCTTCTCCCCGTGGCTCCCGATCACCGAGCACCTCCCGCTTCCCGCCAACCGTCGCTTCGACCGAGCGAAGGATGTGTTCGACGAGACGGTCCATGGCATGATCCGGCGCCGCCGTGCGACGGGAGCCGAGGGCGACGACCTGCTCTCGCTCCTGCTCCGTGCCCGGGAGGACGGGCCGGGCATGACCGACGAGCAGGTCCGCGACGAGGCGATCACGATCTTCCTGGCGGGGCATGAGACCACCGCGAACGCCCTCACGTGGACCTGGCTCCTGCTCTCCGAGCATCCCGAGGCTCGGGCGTCGCTCATCACAGAGCTCGACGGGGTGCTGGCCGGCCGGCCGCCGACGGCTGCCGACGTGCCTTCGCTCCCGTTCACCCGCGCCGTGCTCCACGAGTCGATCCGCCGGTATCCACCCGCGTGGGCGATCGGCCGGCGCGCGACCGCCGACCTCGACGCCGACGGGCATCGGATCGCCGCTGGATCGGTGCTCGTCGTGTCGCCATGGCTCCTGCATCACGACGCGCGATGGTGGGACGAGCCGTGGGGGTTCCGGCCGGAGCGATGGCTCGAGGACGACCCGAAGCGCCCGAGGGACGCCTACGTGCCGTTCGGGGCGGGGCCGCGCATGTGCGTCGGCGAGGGCTTCGCGTGGCTCGAAGCGACGCTGGTGCTCGCGACGATCGCGAGTCGCATCACCCCTCTCGCACGACCCGACGCATCGGATGGAGGTACAGCCTGCGATCGCGCTGCGGCCACGGACGGGGATGCCGATGGCCGTGCACCGCCGGTGAAGGCGGTCGCTCTCATCGGCGCCAACGCTGGAGCTCGGGTCCTGTCACGACGTACACGGCTCCGACCGCCGCGACGTCGGAGACCCAGGTGCCACCTGGGATCGGCCTCTCCCACACCAGTCCCCCGGTGCGCCCGTACCGGCGGAGCGAGGATTCGGTTCCCACATAGAACGGTCCCCACGGAGCCATCGAGACCTCGGTCGCGAACCGCTGCGTCCGTCCACCGCCCCAGCCATCGGACCAACGCCGGCGACCGTCGGCGTCGAAGGCACCGACCCACGCTCGCGTCCGCGAACCACTCCGGGGCCACGAGGTTCCGGTCGCGACGACGAACGCCCCGCGGGCTGCAACGTCGCTCACGTCGTCCCCGTGCCGACGGATCCCATCGAAGCCCGTGACACGGGTCCACAGCACACGTCCGCGCGGGTTCAACGCCTGCACGATGCGGTCGACGTCAGGCGGTGGCGCGTCCTGCCGGTAGACCCGGCGATCGATCGAGCCTGCGGCGTAGAGGCGACCCCCGGATCCGATCGCGACGCTCCAGGCGGTATCGCGGGTCACGGCCGGGATCCCCGGAGCCTCGAACTCGTTGCTCCACGACGGCGTGCCGTCGGCACGGAACGCCTGCAGGAAGCCCTCCCGCTCGACCGCGATGTCGCAGCAGCCATGGTCCTCGACGGCCGCGACCACCCCGTGTGGCGACGCCGCGAGCGCAACGACGATCGCCGTCCCGTGCTCCTGACCGATCTCCCGGCGCCACAGGATCCGCCCACCGGCCGAGTAGCGCATCACCAGGGCGTCACCGCCCTCACCGGTCCCGTAACCCGTGAACCCGCCCGCGTACACACCACCGCCGGGAGCGGGGGCGATCGAGAGGCCCTGCGCGTGCCACAGACGGCCCGGGTGCCGCCAGGTCCTGCGCCAGACGAGGTGCCCGCTCGCTCGGTACTTCGCGACCATCAGCGCGTCGCCGCGCTTGCCCGTGATCGAGCCGGTCGCGTAGATGTGCCCCCCTCGGCTGACGGTCACCCCCGCGAGCCGGCCCCCCGGCTCGCGTCGCCAGACCGGTCCATCGCCGGCCGCCGCCGGTACGCCAGCCATCACGATCGACGAGACCAACAGCGATACCACACACAACCGGAGGCCACGCAACCTCGATCCCTCCGCCTTCATCCCAGCACTCGCCGACCGCGTGGGGTTGGGACTGCCGGCCCCCTTCTTCCGGGACGGGGCGGATACTGGCGCCGGGACACGGGACAGCCGCGGCGCCGCTCCGACCGCGGACCCGGATGCCGATGACCGTGCACCGCCGGTGAGGTGTGACCTCAGGCGGGCTCCCACAGCTGGATCGAGTTCCCCTCCGGATCGTGGAGCTGGGCGAACCGGCCGTTCGGGTACTCCTCGTCGTCGACCGTGACGTCGATGCCCGCCCCGCGCAGCTGCGTCACCATCGCGTCGAGATCGCCGATCCGGAAGTTGATGCCCCAGCCGGCCTTCCCAAGGTACGGGCTGTCGGCGTCGCCGGCTCCGAAGGGAGCGAACACCGTCGGCCCCTCCCGCTGGGTCCACACCGTGCCCTCGTACGAGGTCGGCGGCGGATCGACGCCGAGATGCTCCGCGTACCACGCGGCGAGCGCCTCGGCGTCCTCCGCGACGAAGAAGAACCCACCGATGCCGTCCACGCGTTCCATCACGCACCTCCGTGCCCGCCGAACCCTCGATCCTTCCAGTGTGACGGCCCTCACGGAAGGCCGCCGCAGATGATGCTTACATCACTCCGAGGGAGTGATGTAAGCTGCCCGACGTGAAGCGCCTGCAGATCATGATCGACGAGGATCTCGACCAGATCCTCGAGCGCATGGCCCGTGCCGAGCACACGTCGAAGGCTGCCCTGATCCGGCGGTTCGTGCGAGAGCGCGTGCAGCCCCTGCCCCCGATCGAGCATGACGCCCTCTGGTCGATGGTCGGGGTGGACGACGTCGAGCCGGCGGCGGTCGACGACGTCGTGTACCCCCGATGATCTTCGTGGACACGTCGTTCTTCGTCGCGCTCCGGGTCTCCCCCGACCCTCACCACGGCGCAGCGATCGCGCTGCTGCAGACGACCGGGCGCGAGCCGCTGATCACCTCGAACCACGTCCGCGGCGAGACGTGGACGTTCCTGCGCCGGAAGGTCGGTCACGGCGCCGCGGTCGGGTTCCTCGACGCGCTGTCCGCGTCGAGGCACGTGCGGGTCGAGGCCGTGACCCCACAGCTGGAGGAGCGGGCGCTCTCGTGGCTGCGGCGCCGCGACGAGCGCGAGTACTCCTTCGTCGACGCGACCAGCTTCGCGCTGATGCGCTCGATGAGGATCCGTCACGCGCTGACGTTCGATGGCGACTTCGCGGCGGCCGGCTTCACGGAGCTGCGCCCCTGACCGAGCCGATCCGACCGGGTTCCCCGCCTGACCCGGGACCTTCGTCCGTGCGGAGCCGTCGTCGCTCGCCTCATGCTGAAGGTGGCAGGAGGCCAGAGGTACCCGGGAGGGCGACATGGCCCGACGACACGACCTCGACTGGCTCCGGGTGATCGCGGTCTTCCTGCTGCTGCCGTTCCACTCCGCCCGGGTGTTCGATCCGTTCGAGGATTTCTACGTGCACTCGGCCGAGACGAGCGAGGCGCTGTTCTGGTCGGTGATCGCGTTCATCGCCACCTGGCAGATGGAGCTGCTGTTCGTGCTCGCCGGGGCGGCGTCGTGGTACGCGTTCGGTCGCCGCGATGCTCACCAGTACCGCATCGAGCGCGTGAAGCGGCTGCTCGTGCCGTTCCTGTTCGGGCTGGTCGTGATCGTGCCGATCCAGTCCTACCTGGCGATCGCGTGGCGCGGCGGCGGGGCGTCGATCGCCGCATTCACCACCGACTACTGGACGATGCAGGGCGAGATCGGCGGCTACGACGGCGGATTCACGCCCGGCCACCTGTGGTTCATCCTCTACCTGTTCCTCTACTCGATGGTCGCCGCGCCGCTGTTCGCGCGCTGGCGCGCCCGCACGGGGCCGCGGCGCTGGGCACGCTGGTACCTGGTCCTCATGCCCCTGGTGATGTTCCTCGGCGACGCCGTGCCCTACCCGGAGGACGGCCCGCAGAACCTCTTCTACTCGTTCACCCTGTTCGTCGGCGGGTTCCTGCTCGCGTCGGAGCCGCGACTGGAAGCCGCGATCGACGGCGCGTGGCGATGGCTCGCCCCGGCGGCGGGCGCGATGGTCGCGGCGGATCTGTGGCTCGGTGTCTCGGGCACCGGCGACCGGCTGGACACGGGCGCGATGTCGGTCGTGCTCGATCTCTGGACCCCGACGGTGACCTGGGTGAGCGTGCTCGCGCTGCTCGCGCTCGGGAAGCGGTTCCTCTCGTTCGACACGGCGTTCCTGCGTTGGGGGAACGAGGCCGCCTACCCGATCTACCTGCTGCACCAGAGCGTGATCATCGTGGTCGCGTACGCGGTGCTGACGGCGTTCACGCTGCCGGCGCTCCCCGGGTTCGTGCTGGTGACCGCAGGCTCGCTGCTCGCGACCGTCGCGCTCTACGAGAC
>DASZOO010000020.1:0-5846 GCA_035550775.1 Actinomycetota bacterium
GGCACTGCTGATCCTGGTCGGTACCGTGCTGCTGTTCCAGGTGGACTGGGGGAACCTGCTCACGACCGCGTCGGTCGTGCTGCTGTTCTCCGCCGCGGCCACGGGCGCCGCGATGCTGATGGGCTCGGTGCTCCACAACGAGTCGCAAGCCGGGGCGATGGGGGTGTTCCTCGGGCTGGTGCTCGCCGCGCTCGGGGGATGCATGGTGCCGCTCGAGATCTTCCCTCCGCTGATGTACCGCATCGCGCATCTGATCCCGCACGCATGGGCGATCGAAGCATTGAACGAATCGATCGCGACGGATGCGGGGCCTGCGCAGGTCGCGTCCAAGCTCTGGGTGCTCGCCGCGTTCGGCGCCGCATTGCTTGCCGCCTCGACGGTGCTGTTGCGTCGCACGCTCACCGTGCGCAGGTGAGCAGCACGCTCACCGTGCGCAAGTAGAGAAGCACGCTGACCGTGCGCGGGTGAGACGGCTCACGGAACCGCAGAACCGTAGGAACATCGGGGTATGACCCTCGAGCACGCCACGGAACCCGTCGTGGGCTGGCGCGTCTGGAACCTGTGGGACCCCGGGGACGGCCCGGTGCTGCTGCCCGCCGGATCGGGGTCCGATGCGTGGCCGAGGCGCCGGCCGCTCGAGGCCAGGTGCACCGTGCCGCGCGTGCTCACCGGCCGCCGGGCCCGTCACGAGGCCCCGGAGGTCGATTGCCGCTGCGGCGTGTACGCGAGCGCCTCGCTCGACGTGGTCGCCCGCGGATGGCCGGCGTGGCCCCCGCCTCCGGTCGTCGGACGCGTCTCGCTCTGGGGACGCACGATCGCTCACGAGCGAGGATGGCGCGCGCGCTTCGCATATCCGGTCAGGCTCCGCCTGGTCTGCATCGTCTGCGCCTGGATGCGGCCCGGGCCCGGGAACCCCGTCGTGGTGCACGAGTTCGCGCGACGCCTCTACACACTGTGCGACGAGCACTCGGGCGGCATCGAGGTTCCCGACGGGCGCACGACGAGGCCCGCGGACATCGATCCCGCCACGCTGCAGACCCGGCTGCTCGAGGCCTACGCGGTCGAGCTGCTTCCGGCGGAGCCGCTCGAACCCTTGTATCGGCGCCCCGCCGCGGCCGAGGTGCCCGGCTACTTCCCCTCGGTCCGCGTCGTGCCTGCGGACGGCGACGATCTCCGTCCGTAGCATGGACGCTCACATGCTCGCCGCGATCCCGTACCGCACCCTGCCGACCGTCTCGATCGGACCGCTGACGATCCGCACGTTCGGCGTGTTCGTCGCCATCGGCATCCTCGTGGGGGTGTGGGCGTTCCTCCGCTACGCGCGCGATCGCGACCTCGACGCCGACCTGCTCTCGCGGCTCGCCTGGTGGGTGATCGCCCTCGGCATCATCGGCTCCCGCATGCTGTTCGTGGTCACGCACTGGAGTGAGTTCTCAGGGGATCCCCTCTCGATGTTCGCCGTGTGGCAGGGAGGACTGCAGTTCTCGGGTGCGTTCCTGATCTCGATCGTCGTCATCGTGTGGTTCACGCGCCGGCATCCGGAGATGCCTGGGCTCGTCGTGAGCGACGGCATCGTCTACGGGCTGGCGCCCGGGCTCGCGATCGGCCGCCTCGGCTGCATGGCGGTCGGCGAGCACCTGGGAGGGGAGACGAGCTTCCCGCTCGCGTGGAGGTACCTGGGAGGCGAGACGCGGGAACCGATCGCCGGCGGCGTCGGCGCGGTGGTGCACAGCACCGCGATGTACGAGTTGTTCCTGATGCTGCCGCTCGTCGGGCTGCTCTGGTACCTGCAGCGCCGCCGCATCGAACCCGGCTGGCTCACGGTGACGTTCCTCGTCTACTACGGCACGCAGCGGTTCCTGACCGACTTCCTGCGCGAGTACGACCGAACGGTGGCGGGGCTCACCGGCGCCCAGTTCCTCTGCATCGGCATGGTGCTGGGAGGCCTGGCGCTCGCCGCCCGACTGCGCCGCCGCTCCCGGCGTGCGACGAGCCCGGCGATCGCGACCGCGTGAACGGCCGAGGCCCACTCCGGCGCGGGGCCGGTCGAACCCTCAAGCCAGCAACCGCTCGGAGAACGGGTAGGGCGCGAACACCCTGCACCCGTCGGCGGTGACGATCACCTCGTCGCCGAGCTTCACGCCGTCGCGAGCTCCGACCTCCCCCGCGTACAGCTCGACGACGAGCGCGGTGCCCTCCTCGAGCACGGTGTCGGGGTTGGGCTGCTCGTCGGCGGGGTGGCACAGGCTCGGGTTCTCCTCCTCGAGCCCGATGCCGTGGAAATAGCACTCGTAGCGCTGGGCTGTGAACCGCTCGGGGAACGCGGGCGCGACCGCGGCGAGGTCTCCGCACGTGACCCCCGGACGCACGAGGGTCTTCATCGCCTCGAGCCAGTCGTATGCCTCCCGGTAGATCGCGCGCTGCTCGTCGCTCGGTCGACCCTCGCCCACCGGGAACGTGCGCGACACACAGAAGAAGCACCCCTCGATGCCGACCGTATCGGTGTCGACGAAGACGAGGTCACCCGCCTCGAGCCGCCGGTCGGTCACCTCGGCACGCCACGGATTGGTGTTCGGTCCCGAGCAGACGGTCGTCGTCGCCAGGTACTCGCCCCCGCCACGCACCATCACGTCGGAGAGCACGGCCAGCAGTTCCCGCTCGGAGATGCCAGGCGCGATCGCCGACTCGAAGGCGTCCAGCATGCGCATCACGAGCTCGGCGTTGACGTCGAACAGCGCGATCTCCTCGGGCGTCTTCACGCGCCGAGCCTGCTGGGTGACCGGCGCCGAGTCGATCGGGCGAACACCGCGCTCGAGCAGGGCCAGGAACGCCGGCGTGCCCAGCCGGTCGACCGCGATCCGGCCAGCGCCGGCTCCGAGCTCCTCGATCGCGGCGAGGGTCTCGCCGGCCCAGGCCGCCGCCTGCGGGGCGGGCTCGTCGTAGAACTCCCACGCGTGCATCGGACGCACGTCGGGGGCTCGCAGTGCCGAGCGATGCACCGAGTTCCCGTGCTCGAACAGGATCGGCGTGCCGTGCCGCGGCACGATCGCGCACCGCGCGAACGTGCTCATCGCGTAGACCGGCATCGCGGTCGCCCCCGTCGCGTAGCGGACGTTGGGCTCGTTGGTGAGGATCAGCACGTCGACGCCGTGGTCGTCCATCGCCCGCTGCAGCCGGGCGAGCCGCCCCAGCCGCAGGCACTCGAGATCGACGTCGTGCCTCATGGGAACGCGATCGTGCGGCCCACGCCTCGATCGACCCCCCGGTCGTAGCACAGGGCGCCGAGCGCCACGTCGTCCATCGCGATCCCCATGTTGAGGAACATCCGCCGGCCGGTCGCCGGCACCTCGAGGCTGCCCGCGACCACCTCTGCCAGTTCCCCATCCGGCCCGCGGAACCCAGACCAGTGGCGGTCGGCCACCGAGGCGTACTGGCCGAGCTCGTCGACCACGTAGAGCGAAGCGGCGTTCGCCGCGTCGGCGCCGAGCGCGTCGTCGTAGTCCACGGGCAGCAGGATCGCGTCGGGATCGGCGTTCCCGGCGCTCAGCCGCGGCTCAACCGGCAGCGTGACCACCGTCACGACGAGATCGGCCCCCTCGAGCGCGTGCTCGGCGTTCGACGCGACGACGCCTTCCCGAGCGCCCGCTGCCTCGAGCAGAGCCTTCGATGCCTCCGGCACCGCGTCGAACACCCGCACCTGCTCGATGCCGGGCCGCAACTCGAGCAACAGCTCCAGGTGACGCCGACCCTGGGCGCCGGCTCCGACGATCGCCAGGCGGCGAGGCTCGTCGGGCACGTGGCGCATCACGACGCCCGACACCCCGGCGGTCCGCATCTCGGTGACCCACCCGCCGTCGATCAGCGCGAGCGGCCGGCCGGTCTCGGCATCGGTCAGCACGAAGACACCGTGGATGTACGGCATCCCCTTCGAACGGTTCTGCTCGTAGCCGGCCACCCACTTGATGCCTGCCCTGTCGCTGCCGCCCAGGTAGGCGGGCATCGCGTTGATGAAGGCGTCGGGTCGCGGACGGACCGCCGGCTTCGGCGGGTTCTGCACGAGTCCTGCGGCCTTCTGCCGGAACGCGTCGTCGAGCACGTCCACCACGTCGGTCCAGGTGAGGCCGAGGGACTCGAGCTCCTCCCGGCCCAAGACGAGCATCCCGTCGGTCGCCATCGGCGCAGTCTACGGACCGCAGTCATCCGAGCATCGATGGGCGTCGTTCCCCCCAGCGGGTGGCTTGCTCGAACGCGTGCGCCAGGCGCAGCACCCCGAGGTCGTCGCCGCGCCGCCCCACGATCTGCAGCCCGACCGGCAGCCCATCGTCGGTGGATCCGCCCGGGACCGAGATGGCCGGCGAGCCGGTCACGGTGATGCACCAGCACGACTCCATCCAGTCCAGGTACGTCTCCATGGGTGTCCCGTCGATCTCCTCCGGGAACTCGACCCCGATATCGAAGGGCACCACCTGGGTCACCGGCATCACGAGGAAGTCGAACCGGTGGAAGAACGCATCGACGCGCTCGATCAGCCGCGTCCGCTTCAGCTCGGCGCTCGCGAGGTCGGCGCCGGTCAGCCGGAGCCCCGCCTCGACGTTCCACACGACCGTGTCCTTCATCTCGTGCCGGTGCTCGTCGAGCAGCTCGCCCAGATCGGCCGCGAACATGTGCGCCCGCATCGTGAGGAAGATCTCGCGCGCGCCCTCGAGATCGGGGAACGCCTCCTCGGTGCGACATCCCACGCTCTCGAATGCCGTGCGCGCGTCGCCGACGAGGGCAGGGATGCGGGGGTCGAGCGGCATGTGGCCGTCGGCGGCCGGTGCCCACGCGATGAGCGGGTGACCCAGGTCGGCATCGAGCGGCGGTGCGAACGTCGCCCCGGGCTCGGGGAGCGAGATCGGCACCCGCGCATCGGGTCCGGCGAGCGCCGACAGCAACAGTGCGGCGTCTTCGACGGTCCGGCCCATCGGCCCGTCGACGGCGAGATCCTGCCACGCGTTCGACGTCGGCCACGACGGCACCCGGCCCGGTGACGGCCGGAACCCCACGACCCCGCAGAAGGCGGCCGGGTTGCGGAGCGATCCTCCGAGGTCGCTGCCGTCGGCGATCGGCACCATGCCGCACGCCAGGGCGGCGGCGGCCCCTCCGGACGACCCGCCGCACGTCTTCGACACGTCGTGCGGGTTCAGCGTCGGGCCGAAGACGGGATTGAACGTCTGCGAGCCGGCGCCGAACTCGGGGGTGTTCGTCTTCCCGATCAGCACCGCGCCCGCGAGCCGGACGCGCTCGGCGAGCAGATCGTCGGTGTCGGGCACCTCGTCGGCGAAGATCGGCGATCCGGACGTGGTGCGGATGCCGGCGGTGGCGACCAGGTCCTTGTGCGCGATCGGCAGCCCGTGCAGCGGTCCCAGCGGTTCACCGGTCGCGATCGCGTCGTCGGCGCGAGCCGCGTCGGCCGCGGCGCGCTCGGTGGCCAGCGTCACGATCGCGTTCACGATCGGGTTCACGGCGTCGATCCTCGCGAGGTGCGCCGTGAGCACCTCGGCGGCGGAGAGCTCGCGGGCACGCAGGAGGCGCGCGAGCTCGGTCGCCGTCAGGAAGCAGACGTCGTTCTCGCCCACGGACGCAGGCTACCCCCCTCGGTCGGTGAGCTCAGCGTGCTGGTGCCGGTGCCGTCCGCCCGGCGAGCAGGTAGCCGCCGAAGGCCACCATCCAGAGGATCACGGGATACACGATCCACCGCTCGATGCCGCCGATGCCGAGGGCTGCACCGAGGCCGCGATCCACCAAGGCGTCGGAGCCGAGCACGGTCGCCGTCAGGGCGATCGCGCCCAGGGCGACGACGATGA
>DASZOO010000021.1:0-5972 GCA_035550775.1 Actinomycetota bacterium
ACCGCTCGAGCCGCAGGCTGCTCGGCGGCTCTCCGAGCCCCTCCGACGCCTCGGCTCGAGCTCGATCGAACATCTCCACATCGACCCAGTCGGCCGTCACGATCATCTGCCGCCATCTGAGCTCGTCTCGGTTCCCTGCGATGAGGTCGGCGATGTCGTCGGCCCACCACAGGCACTCGGGCGGCGGCTCGACGAAGGCCGCTCCCATCCGCTCCTTCGCGATGCGCTTGATCGGATAGATCGCGGCGAGGAGCCATCTGAAGGCATGGGTGAACCCCTCGCCCTCGTGGTCTCCCTCGCCGTCGATCATCACGAACTGCAGATCCGGCACGTCCACCACGACGAAGTCGTCCGTGGGAGGCAGGTAGAGCTCTTCAAGCCGGTGTCGGTCATCGAGCGCGCCCATGACGTCCTCGGTATCCACGCCTCCAGCGTGACGCGGGCGGTTCCTCGTTCTACGGCAGCAGCACCTTGAGCTCCTTCGCGAACATATGCGCGATCCGGCGATAGCCGGTCCGGTTCGCGTGAGGGTCGCCGGGCGCCTTGGACGAGCAGAACCAGGTCCACCGGCAGGCGAGCGCGACGTTCACGGGGATCCAACCCCGTCCCCGCACGTGGACCCTGTGCTCGAAGTCGTCGATCCGGAAGATCTTCGCGACGCTCGCCACGCTCGCCCCGGCGTCCTCGAACGCGGTGGTGACCCCCTCGTTGAACACCGCCCAGGCGCGCTGGTCCGCGCGGGCCAGCGCGCGGCCTCCGGGGACCAGGCCCCAGAGGCCCAGGAACGGGTTGTAGTACGACATGCCGACGATCGGCACCCCCGGTCCCGTGGCCGTCTCCAGAGCCGCCACGATCAGCGTCAGCCTGTTTCCAAGCCCGGAGACCAGATCCGATGTGCAGGCTCGGTCGACCCGCAGCGTCCTCGGGTCGAGACATCGATCCACGAGGTCGTTCGACCCGACATCGATCGTGATGAACGCGACCTGGCCCGGATGCCCCTCCAGGAATGCGACCGCCGCGTCCAGCTGCGAGCCGGCCGCGTAGCGGCACAGTGAACGCTTCCCCGTGATGAGGGAACGGCTCGTCTCGCCGGCGCAGCCCACGTTTCGAACGGCCAGATCCGGGATCTGGTGCTTCCCGAGTCGCCTCGCGAGGACGTCGGCGTACCCATGCGCGGTCTCACCCCTGCCCGGCTGGAAGCCGACCGACAGCGAGTCACCCAGAGCGAGGTAGTACGTGGCCGTGCCGCGCTTCGCCGACGTCGCGGTCGCGGTGCCGCCTTGGATCATCGACGCGAGCAGCGTCGCGACCACCACCGCCGAGAAGATCTTCCGCATCGAACTCCCCTCTCCAGGAAGGTGGACGCGGGCCAGGCCCACCGGATCCGACCAGGGTCGCGAGTCTAGTGCGCCTCGCGTCGGCTCGTAGGTCGACACCTCCTCCGGCGCTTCGACCTACGATTGTCGAACCGGAGGAGGTCGCCCACGTGGAAGCGATCGACCACAGGCCCATCCTCGGGCGAGACCGTGAGCTCGCGGAGATCCATGGGTTCGTCCGGTCCGTCCGCGCAGGTCCCCGCGCGCTCGTCCTCGAAGGGAGCGCCGGCATCGGCAAGACCACCCTATGGCAGGCCGGGGCCGCGTCGGCGCTGGCGTCCGGGTGTCTCGTGATGTCGTCGCGGGCCGCCGAGAGCGAGGCAACGCTGTCGTACTCGGCGCTCGGCGATCTGTTCGAAGGAACGGTCGACGAGGCGATGGCCGACCTGCCGCCGCCGCAACGGCGGGCGCTCGAGGCCGCGCTGTTGCGCTCCGGACCCGAAGCCACGATGGATCGACGGGCGATCTCGCTCGCCTCACTCGGTGTGGTCCGATCGCTCGCACAGGCGTCGACGGTCGTGATCGCGATCGACGATGTGCAGTGGCTCGATACGCCGTCCGCCCGTGTGCTGACCTTCATCCTCCGACGACTGCAGCACGAGGCGATCGGCGTGCTCGCATCGCTCCGACTCGGGTCGGGCGCGTCGGCGGGCCGGGTGGACTTCGAGGGCGCGCTCGGGTTCGACCGCGTTCAACGATTGCGGGTAGGCCCATTGGCGCAGGAATGGCTGGGCCGGTTGTTGCGCGAGCGCTTGGGCGTCGACCTGAGTCGTCCGGTCATCCGGCGCGTCCACGCGGTCACCCACGGGAGTCCGCTGTTCGCGCTCGAGATCGCCCGCGAGCTCGTCCGGACAGGCGATCGCCCCGACCCCGGCGACCATCTCCCCGTGCCCGACGATCTCCGCGAGCTGCTCGCCGATCGCATCGCAAGTCTGCCGCGGTCGACGCGCGACCCCTTGCTGCTGGTCGCGGCCGCGTCGCATCCGACCCTGGATCTGGTGCGCGTCACGAGCGACCGGCCAGAAGGCGCGCTCGAAGGGATCGCGGCGGCGGAGGAGGCAGGTGTCATCGAGACGGTCGACGGCCGCCTGCGCTTCTCGCACCCGCTCCTCGGGTCCACCGTGTACGCGAGCGCCACGGCGGACGAGCGACGCTCGCTCCATCGGCGGCTCGCGGATCGGCTCCCCGACCAGGAGGAACAGGCGAGGCACCTGGCGCTGGCCACGACCGGGCCCGATGCCCATGTCGCGTCGGTCCTCGACGCCGCAGCCCGATACGCGAGGGCGCGAGGAGCCCCCGATGCGGCGGCCGAGCTCATGGACCTCGCCCTGCACCTGACGCCCTCCGGCGACGCCGAGGAGTTCCGAAGGCGCCGGCTCGATGGCTCGAGCTACCATTTCGACGCCGGTGACGCCTCACGGGCGAACGAACTGCTCGAACGGGCGATCGACGACTCGGCGCCCGGTACCTCCCGGGCCGAGCTCCTTTATCGCCTGGGCTCGATGAGCTGGATGAACCTCGAGCGCGGTGTGCGGGTACCCCTGGAACGAGCGCTCCCGGAGGCGACCGGGGACCCGGAGCTGCTCGCCGGGATCCACCTCGACCTGGCGTGGGTCGACCTCTACCAGGCGGATCTCGACGCTGCCCTCGTGCATGCGCTGGCATCGGTCGACCACGCGGAGCACGGCGACGACCCCGCGACCACGGCCGACGCCCTCGCCACGCTCGGGATGGTCCGCTTTCTCCGCGGAGACCCCGACGCGGGAACGATGTCGCTCGCCGTCGAGCTCCAGGACGCGGCGATGCAGGCAGCGTCGTGGACGGAAGCCTCCGTCTACACGACCCCGCGATCGATCCTCGGGCTGCAGTTGATGTGGTCGGGAGCGCTGCTCGATGCACGGGCGACGCTGGAGTACGAGCTCGCGGAGTACGAGCGCCTCGGGATGTACACGGTACGACAGGAGGTGTTGTGCTACCTGGCCGAGCTCGAATGCCGGGCGGGTCGCTACGAGATCGCTGCAGCGTATGCCGCGGAAGCAGCCGAGACGATCGCCGAGTCGGGCATGGCCGGGAGCCAGACGCACGTGGTGCGGTTCAATCAGGCACTCGCAGCCACCTACCTTGGGCAGGTGGACGAGGCGCGGAGGCTGGCGACGGAAGGACTCGAGCTCGCCCGAGCGAACGACGATGCGTTCAACGGTGCCTGGAACGGCGCCGTCCTCGGGTTCCTCGAGCTGTCTTTGGGGCAGAGCGCCCGCGCCCACGACCATCTCCGGCCGGTCTTGGCCTACCTCGACCGTATGGATGCGTTCGAGCCGGGGGTCATCCCGTGTGTGCCGGACGACGTCGAGGCGCTCATCGTCCTCGACCGTATGGACGAGGCCGGCTCGGTGCTCGACCGCTTCGCCGGGAAGGCGGAGGCAGCCGAGCGCCCTTGGGCGGTGGCTGCGTCCTTGCGATGCCGGGGCGCCTTGGCGGCCGCGCAAGGCGAATGGGACGACGCTCGGTCGATGCTCGACGAGGCGATCGATATGCATGGGGGGGCCTCGCAGCCCTTCGAGACGGCACGGACGCTGCTCCTCAGGGGGATCGTCGAGCGCCGATCGAAACAGAAGCGAGCGGCACGGACCTTCCTCGAAGCCGCCCTCGAGACGTTCGAGGAACTCGGGACGCCGCTCTGGTCGGCGAGGGCGCAGGCGGAGCTGGCTCGCGCCGGCGGTACGTACGGGACCACGGCCACCCTGACACCGACCGAGGAACGGGTGGTTCACCTCGTCGCAGAGGGGAAGACCAACCGCGAGGTTGCTGGTGAGATGTTCATCAGCGTGAAGACCGTCGAGGCGAACCTCACCAGGATCTTCCACAAGCTCGGCATCAGGTCGCGGGCGGAGCTCATCCGGCGTGACTCGACTAGCTCCTCGGAGCAACCCGACGGCGGGTCGCCTCCCCCCGGCGCATAGGGTCATCCCCGATTCCCCGGGATCCTTCAGGGCCTACGTTCGCCGCATCACCTCGTCGGGATGCAACGGAAAGGAGATGTCATGGACGGATCCACGCACTCGGTGGTGATCGCCTCCAGGCCGAGGTTGCACGGCGCACGAGCGCTGATCATCGCGCTGATCGTCGTCACCACCGTCGTCGCGAGCTTCTCGTTCGGCCGTCTGTCCGCTCGATCGGACGATGTCGGTCCCACAGAAACTGGAACGTCGCAGGTAGTCGGCGATGGCTCGGGCCCACCCCTGCGCGACGGAGACGTGAAGCGGGGGTAGTCCTGAGGCTCGGAATCAGGGCATGCCAGTTCGGTGCCAGAAGATGCCACGCCAACCTCACACGGTGATGACGATCTTGCCGGCTGGGTGCCCCTCGTGGAGATAGCGGATCGCGTCGGCGGCCTCGACCAGCGGATACGTGCGGTCGATCACTGGCTTGACGGAGCCGGCCTCGATGAGCTCCGTGAGGGTCTGGAGGTCGCGTTGCTCGACCTTGGTCGCCAAACCCCGGAGCCGCTGTCCCACGAACAACGACACCACGGGGGCGCGGAGCATGCCGCGGAAGAACCCCCCGGTCCAGCGTCCGCCGCCGTCGCCTCCCACGATCACGAGGGTCCCCTTCGGGGTCAAGGCGCGGCGGAGCTGCGACAAGGAACGGCGGCCCGCGGTATCGACGATCACGTCCCAGCGCCGAGTTCCATCGGCGAAGTCCTCGCGGGTGTAGTCGATCACGTCATCGGCCCCGACCGACCGGACGAGATCCGACTTCGACGTGCTGCACACGCCGGTGACCTGCGCGCCACGCGCCTTCGCGACCTGCACGGCGAGCGATCCCACCCCACCAGCGGCGCCGATGACCAGCACGCTCTGGCCGGGCTGCACGTTCCCCTCGTCGCGTACGGCCCGCAACGCGGTGACACCCGAGATCGGCACGGCCGCCGCTTGCTCGAACGTGAGGCCGGCGGGCTTCGAGACCAGCTTGTTCGATGGGGTACTCGCGAGCTCGGCGAACGAGCCTCCTTCGGCGATGCCCATCACCTCGTCCCCCGACTCGAACGCCGTGACGTTCGGGCCGACCGCCTCGACCGTGCCCGCGAGGTCCCAACCTCGCACGGCGACCTTCGGTCGACGGAACCCGATGGCCGCACGCGCCATGTAGGGCATGCCCGTCATGATGTGCCACACGTCGGGCCCACACCCTGCGGCGCGGACCCGCACGAGCACGTCGTCGTCACCGACGACGGGCGCCTCGATGTCTCGGAACTCCAGCACGTCGGCCGAGCCGTACCGATCCTGCACGATCGCCTTCATCCAGATTCCCCTCCCTCAGTCACGTCTCTGTTGTGGGCGACTTGTGTACGCCGTACACTCTGAAGCATGCATAGTAGGTGTACGGCGTACACCTGTCAACCAAGTGAGGTGAGTGGATGAGCACCGAGATCGACGTCGGCGCACGCGCTCGGGCGCCGCTCACGAGGGACCGAGTGCTGCACGCCGCCGTCGCCCTGGCGGACGACGGTGGCATCGAGTCCCTGAGCATGCGGAGGCTCGCTCAGGCCCTCGACGTGGTGCCCATGGCCCTCTACCGGCACGTGGCCAACAAGGA
>DASZOO010000022.1:0-6960 GCA_035550775.1 Actinomycetota bacterium
CTCGTGGCGATCTCGGTGACCGGCCTGCTGTTGACGTTCTCGAGCGCGCTGCTCGAGGGGGCGGGATACGAGTTCCTCGCGATCCTGCACATGGGGGTCGTCGTGCTGTCGTTGATCTTCATCCCGTTCGGGAAGTTCTTCCACGTGATCCAGCGGCCTGCCACCTTGGGGGTGCACATGTACAAGCGAACGTCGCAGGAGCACGAGGGCGTCGTCGAGTGCGTGCGGTGCGGCGCACCGCTCGAAGGCGCGGCGTTCGTGCAGAACCTGCAGGAGACGATGGACGAGCTGGGGCTGCGCTACCGCGACCTCGTGCAGACCTGCCCACGGTGCAAGCGGCTCGAGCGCGGGAAGGCCTACCTCGAGCACGTCAAGCGGGGGTTCTGAGGTGGCCGAGCGCTACCCCGTGATCCCCCCGGGCGTCTCGGATTTCCGCGAGGCGGGAGCCGAGGCCGCGGCGAGCTGGCAGGCGCCGGAGGCCGCCGAGGTCTCGCTCGTGCCGACCCACTGCTGCTACTGCGGCGTGCAGTGCGGCATGTACCTCAAGGTCGACGGCGAGGGGAACGTCTTCGGCGTGGAGCCGAGCGCGCACGACATCAACAAGGGGAAGCTCTGCCCCAAGGGCGTGACCGCCTACCAGCAGGTGCGCCACCCCGACCGGCTCCTATATCCGCTCGTGCGCGACTCGCGTGGGGGCGAGCTCCGGCGGGCGTCGTGGGACGAGGCCCTCGACCGGGTGGCCTCGGAGATCCGACGCATCCAGGACGCCTACGGCCGAGACGCCTTCGGCGTGTACTCGGGCTCGTCCCTCGTCACCGAGAACACCTACCTGATGGGCAAGTTCGCGCGGGTGGCGTTGAAGACCAGGCACATCGACTACAACGGTCGCCTGTGCATGGTGAGCGCGGCCGCCGCGAACAAGAAGGCGTTCGGCATCGACCGCGCGGCGAACCCCTGGCAGGACATGCTCTCGACCCAGGTGGTGCTGCTCGCCGGCGCCAACGTCGCCGAGACGTTCCCGGTGATGTCGCACTACATCTGGGGGGCGCGGGACCGCGGCGCCACGCTGATCGTGATCGACCCGCGTGAGACGCCCCTGGCCCGAACCGCCGACCTGCACGTGCCGCTGCGCCCCGGCACCGACGCGGCGTTCTTCGGCGCCGTGCTCCACGTCGTGGAGCGGGAAGGCTGGATCGATGAGGCGTTCATCGCCGAACGCACCGTGGGGTGGGAGGAGGTCCGCGACACGGTCCGCCGATGGCCGCCGTCGCGCGCGGCCGAGGTCTGCGGCATCGACGCCGAGCTGATCGAGCGCACCGCGACGATGTGGGGCACCGCCGAGCGAGCGATGGCGTTCCATGCGCGCGGCGTCGAGCATCAGATCCAGGGCGTGGAGAACGCGCTCAGCATCGTCAACCTCGTGCTCGCCACCGGCCAGATCGGGGCCGAGGGCAAGGGCTACGGCACGATCACCGGCCAGGGGAACGGCCAGGGGGGCCGCGAGCACGGTCAGAAGGCCGACCAGCTCCCGGGGGCCCGCGACATCGAGAACCCCGAGCACCGGGCGTTCATCGCGGACTTCTGGGGCATCGACGAGTCCGAGCTGCCGCACGCCGGCGTGAGCGCGGTCGAGCTCGTGCACCTGATGGAGACCGGGGAGGTGCGCGGGTTCCTCGCGCTGTGCAACAACCCCTTCGTCTCGATGCCGAACGCGGCCCGCATCGAGCGGTGCTACGACGAGCTCGAGTTCCACGCGCAGATCGACTTCTTCCTGAGCGAGACCGCCGCGCGCGCCGACGTCGTGCTGCCGTGCACGACCTGGGCCGAGGAGGGCGGCACGACCACGAACGCCGAGGGCCGAGTGATCCTGCGGCACAGGGCGGCGGACCCGCCCGGCGAGGCACGCCCGGACTGGTGGATCGTGGGGCGGATCGCCGAGCGGCTGGGGGCCGGCGACCGGTTCTCGTTCTCCTCGGTCGAGGAGATCTTCGAGGAGCTGCGAGGGGCCTCGAAGGGCGGGGTCGCCGACTACAGCGGCATCACCTACGACCGTCTCGAGGAGTCCGGCGGGCTGTTCTGGCCGGTGCCGAGCGAGGATCATCCCGGCACGCCCCGCCTGTTCGAGGAGCGGTTCAACTTCCCCGACGGCAAGGCACGGTTCAACGTCGTCGAGTGGCACCAGCCCGCTGAGCCCGTCGACGACGAGTACCCGATGCGCCTGACGACCGGCCGGACCGTGGCGCATTTCCTGTCCGGGAACCAGACCCGGCGTATCGGAGCGCTCGTCGAGCAGACGCCCCGGCCGTGGATCGAGGTGCATCCGTCGCTGGGCTTCGCCCCGGGCGACCCGGTGCGGGTGACCACGCGCCGCGGGGAGATCACCCTGCCCGCGCTCGTGACCGACACGATCCGCGACGACACCGTGTTCGTGCCCTACCACTGGGCGGGGGCGGTGGCCGCGAACCTCATGACGGTCGACGCGCTGCATCCGGTGAGCCGCATCCCCGAGTACAAGGTCTGCGCCTGCCGCGTCGAGCGCGGGACCGAGATCACCCCCTCACCGCCGCCCCCGAACCCGCCCGGTGTCGGGGGCGGCGCCGAGGACCTCACGGCCAGCGAGCTGCGGCAGCCCAACGCCCCGCAGGGAAGGGGGACCTCCGACGCATGATGATGGGCCGCACGCTGTTCATCGATCCCGGACGATGCATCGGCTGCCAGGCGTGCGTCGCCGCGTGCCGCGAGTGCGACTCGCACCGGGGCCGGTCGATGATCAGCCTCGACTACATCGACGAGGGGGCGACCGTGGCGTCGATGCCCACGGTCTGCATGCACTGCGAGGACCCCGTCGCGCCCTGCGCGGAGGTCTGTCCGACCGACGCGATCCTCGTCACGGCCGACGGGGTGGTGCACGAGGCCGCCAAGGAACGCTGCATCGCGTGCGCGAACTGCGTGCACGCCTGCCCGTTCGGCGTACCCAAGCTCGATATGGAGGAGATGCTCCAGTACAAGTGCAACATGTGCTA
This sequence comes from Actinomycetota bacterium, assembly GCA_035550775.1. Lineage (GTDB taxonomy): Bacteria > Actinomycetota > UBA4738 > UBA4738 > HRBIN12 > JAOUEA01. The sequence continues at coordinate 3,024 of DASZOO010000022.1, forward strand.
CGACCGGTCCTCGGTCGGGCTCGCGCCGATGTGCGCGGCGGTCTGCCCGACCGGCGCGATCTTCTACGGCAGCATCGACGAGCTGCTCGCGGAGCGCCCGAGCGCCGCCGCGACCGACCTGATCGTCTTCGGGGAGCAGGAGGTCCGCACCGGCGTCGCGATGGTGGTGCCCGCGGGCTACGAGCACGACGCCGTGCCGGGGGAGCGCTGAGCGTGGCCGCTCCGGCTCGAACCCCGCCGGCGGACGGGCCGTTCGAACGCATCCGCTCCGATGCCCCGGTCACCCGCCGCGACTACCTGCGCATCCTCGTCACGATCTCCGGCGGCCTGGTCGTGGGCGCGGCGGCCGTGGCGGTCGGGGTGTTCCCCCGGCGCACCGGGTCGAGCGGCGCCGTGAAGATCGCCGACGCGATCGAGCCGGGGGAGTCGCTGACGTTCTCGTATCCGGGGCCGGACGATCGTGCGATCGCGGTGCGGCTGCCCAACGACCTGCTCGTCGCGTACTCCTCGATCTGCACGCACCTGGCCTGCGGCGTGCTCTGGGAGGAGCGGGACGAGGCGCTGATCTGTCCGTGCCACGACGGACGGTTCGCCGCCGCGACCGGCGAGGTGCTCGCCGGGCCGCCGCCGCGCCCGCTGCCCGTGATCGAGCTCGAGGAACGCTCCGACGGCATCTACGCGGTGGAAGCGAGGGTGCGATGAGCGAGCGGGATCGGCCGCCCCGTCTGCGTGTCGGCTCTCCGGGGCCCGGCCCGGGCGCCGGCGCCGATCGCGACCCGGAGCGGGCCGCGATCGTCCTCGCGCGGATCGCGATCGTCGCGACCGTCGTCGTCGGCCAGCTCTGGGCGCTCACCGTGGCGCTCAACGCGTACTTCGAGGAGCGCATGGCGACCGTGTGGTGGCTGTTCGCCTTCCAGTGCGTCTCGTTCCTGCTCGCGCTCGCCGTCTGGCTGATCGTGCCCGACGACCGTTGAGCACGAGGGGAGGGTCCATGAGCGTCGATGCGGGCGTTCGCGACGGGCGGCGAGGCTCCACCCTCGCCACCCTCTCACCCGCCTACTTCGCGTTCGTGATGGCCACGGGCATCGTCTCGATCGCGGCGGAGCTGCGGGGCCTCCACGGGCTCGCCGTGGGGCTGCTGTGGGTGAACGTCGTCGCCTACGTGGTGCTCTGGGCGCTCTCGTTGGCCCGGCTCGCCCGGTACCCGGAGCGGATGCTGGCCGATCTCACCAGCCATCAGAAGGGCGCCGCGTTCCTCACCACGGTGGCGGGGACGAACGTGCTGGGGAGCCAGCTGGCGTTGATCGCCGGACGCACCGGCGTGGCGGTGGCCCTGTGGTGGCTCGGCCTCGCGCTGTGGGCGCTGCTGCTGTACGCGTTCCTCACGGCGGTGACGTTCCGTGAGCCGAAGCCCGACCTGGCCACCGGCATCAGCGGCGTGTGGCTGCTGCTCGTCGTCTCCACCGAATCGGTCGCCGTGTTGGGCGCCACGGTGGCGCCGTCGATCGCCCCTCGAGCGGTGCTCTTCGTGGCGTTGGTCACCCACCTGGTCGGGGCGATGCTGTACCTGCTCGTGATCGGGCTGATCTTCTACCGCTGGACGTTCTTCCCGATGGAACGAGACCAGGCGACGCCCCCGTACTGGATCAACATGGGGGCGCTCGCCATCACCACGCTCGCGGGGTCGACGCTGATCCTCGCCGCCCCCGAGTGGGAGCTGCTGCGAGAGCTCGAACCGTTCCTGACGGGCATGACGATCCTGTTCTGGGCGTTCGCGACGTGGTGGGTGCCCCTGCTGGTGATCATGGGCATCTGGCGCCACGGCGTGAAGCGTGCACCGCTCCGATACGACCCGCAGTTCTGGGCGCTGGTCTTCCCGCTGGGCATGTACTCGGTCGCGACCGCCAAGATGATCGAGGCGATCGGGCTGCCGTTCGGCTCGTGGATCCCGGTCGTGTTCTTCTGGGTCGGCCTCGCGGCCTGGGCGATCACCTCGCTGGGCATGATCGCGGCGGAGCGCCCGAGGGCGAGGTGACGATCCGGGCCGGCGTGCGGTGCGATCCTCAACCGAGGATGCGCACCTCGCCGAAGCCGGCGTCGAGATCTCGTCCCGCGTCGAACCTCGCCGGGGAGAACGCCTCGAGGCCGGGGTCGACCGGTTCCCCGGTGATCAGATCGGCGACGTGGGCTCCGAGCGCGGGGGCGAGCTTGAAGCCGTGCCCGCTCGTGCCGGCGTCGACGACGATGCCGGGCGCGATCTCCCCGATGACCGGCTGCCAGTCGGGGCTCACGTCGTAGAGGCTCGCCCATCCGCCCTGGACCTCGGCGGTCTCGAGGGAGGGCACCCTCGCCACGAGCAGGCGGGCGAGATGTTCGACCTCCTCGGGCGCGATCGTGGTGCGGAACTCGTCGGGATCGACCTGGGGCGCGGGCGTGAGCGAGCCGAGCAGGAACAGGTCGTCGCCCTCGGGGCGCAGGTAGAACCCGCTCGGCACGTCGGCGAACCCCGGCACCGGCACGGCGGGCCCCCAGCGGAAGGTGGCCACGGCGTGCCGCTCGACGGTGAGCGGCAGATCCACGCCGATCGTCCTGGCCAGCGGACGGGTCCACGGTCCGGTGGCCAGCAGGATGGCATCGCAGCCGATGCGCGCTCCGCCGTCGGTCACGAGCACGCCCCCGCCCGAGGCGTGCGGCTCGATGCCGGCCACGCCGGTGTGCAGGCGCACCTCGGCCCCACGGGCGATCGCCGCGCGGATCAGCCCCTCGGTCGTCGCATGGGGATCGGCGTAGCCGGCGTGCCGCTCGTAGGCCCCGATCGCGACGCCGTCCAGGTCGAACCCCGGCAGGCGCTCCGCCAGCGCGCCCGGCTCGAACAGATCCGTTTCGATGCCCAGCTCGTTCAGGCGCGCGACCGATGCCCGCACGACGGGCTCGTCCTCCGTGGGGTGGAGCAGGTACAGGCCGGTCCGGCGATGTCCGGCGTCGGCGCCGACGACCTGCTCGAACCGCTCGAACATCTCGATCGCGTCGCGAGCGACCCGCGCGAGGAAGTCGTTGGTGTAGTAGGCACGGCAGATGCCGCTGGACAGCCCCGTCGGGCCCGCGGCCGGGGTCGTGCGTTCCACGACGATCGTGCGAACGCCGCGCCCCGCGAGGTGGAACGCGGCGGCGGCGCCGTGCACCCCCGCCCCGACGATACCGACCTCGTACGTGTCCATCGGGCCTCCCTCTCAGACCGTCGCGACGCCCTCGGATCGAGCTCGCCGTGGCAGCATGTCGCCGGCCGTCACCGGTGCCAACCTCGCCCGGGCGCGAGGATGCCCGCCGGATCGAACGAGGCTCGGAGACGTCGGTGCACATCCGCGCCCGGGATCGGCGCGTCGCCCAGCCCGCCGGGTCCGCGCACCGCCGGAGCGATGCCGCCTGCGGCCGCGACGCGATCGCGAAGGCCGTGGAGCTCCTCGCTCGGCACCGCGACCCAGGCGAGGCCCACCCCCGTGAGCGCGGCGAACGTGCCGCCCTCGTCGACCACGGCGCCGAGCCGGGAGGGGGCGACCGCCATCTCGACGATGGTGTCCTCGGTCGTCCACGTCCACCACGGCGCACGCGGGAACGGCGCGGCCTCGACCGACGTCGCCTGCGGAGCCAGGCGCACGACCGCCTCGGCGAGCTCGTCGACCTCGGCGGACCACCCTTCCAGGCGGACCTCGACGCCGTCGGGCGACGCGAGCACGCCCGAGGCCAACGGCACCTCGGCCGCGATCGACGCCGCGACGCCGAGATCGCCGGGCGCGATCAGGGTGCGCCCGCGCTCGGGCACCGGCCGGACCTTCAGCGCGACCTGCGTGATCACCCCCAACGTGCCGAGCGAACCGGTCAGCAGCCGGTGCAGGTCGTAGCCGGTCACGTTCTTCACCGTGCGGGCGCCGGACTTCAC
>DASZOO010000023.1:0-4784 GCA_035550775.1 Actinomycetota bacterium
CGACGGCGCACGGGGGCGAGGTTCGGGCTCTCGACGTGGTGGAGGGGGCCTCGTTCGAGGTGCGGATCCCCGCGCATCTGGCCGACGTCGTCTCCTGATGCGAGACTCGGCCCGTGGAAGACCTCGAGCTCGTCGACGCGCGCGATCGCGCCGCGTGGCGCCGGTGGCTGGAGCGCCATCATCGCCGTGACTTCGGCGTGTGGGTCGTCCTGCACAAGAAGGGATCGACCGACGGCACCCTGTTCTACGAGGAGGCCGTGCGCGAAGCGCTCTGCTTCGGATGGATCGACTCCACGGGCGGCGCGATCGACGATCGCCGGTACCGCGTCTGGATGGCGCCGCGGAAGCCTCGGAGCGGATGGTCGGCGGTCAACAAGCGACGCATCGACGATCTGATCGCCGAGGGCTCCATGAGCGCCGCGGGTCTGGCCGTGATCGAGGCCGCCAAGGCCGACGGTTCCTGGAACCTCCACGATCGCGCCGATGCGCTCGAGCTGCCCGAGGACCTGCTCGCGGCGTTCGACCGACACGCCGATTCACGCGAGCACTGGGACGCCTTCCCGGCGGGGGTGAGGAGACGGACCCTCGCGTGGATCTACGCGGCCAAACGCGACGAGACGAGGGCCAAGCGCGTCGAGGAGGCCGCGGCCCGCGCCGCGAGGAACGAGCGGGCGGTCCCGTGACGCTTCACGCCGACGAGGCCGGCCGCCGCCGCCATCTCGTCGTGCTGGGGGTCGCGTCGGTGGTGCTCGTCGCGACGACTCTGGTCGCTCGAGGCGGGCTCACGTCGCTGGAGGTCGAGGCCTTCCGGGCGGTGAACGAGCTTCCGCAGAGCCTGCAGACCGTGATCTGGCCCTTCATGCAGTACGGCACGTTCATCACGATCCCCGCTCTCGCGGTGATCGCGCTGGTGTTCCGCCGGTTCCGCCTGGCGCTGGCGATGCTGCTCGCCGGCATCGGCGTCTACCTGCTGGCCCTCGTGATCAAGGACTTCGTCCAGCGTGCCCGGCCGGGAGCGCTGCTCACCGGCGTCGAGGGCCGGGAGGTGTTCGGGAAGGGCAGTCTCGGGTTCCCCTCGGGTCATGCTGCCGTCGCGGGGGCGCTCACGGTGGTGGTGGCGGCTCACCTGTCGAGGCGGTGGGCGCTCGCCGCGCTCGCGCTCGGGGTCGTCGTGCTGTTCGGCCGCATCTACGTCGGCGCTCATCTCCCGTTGGACGTGATCGGGGGCGCTGCCCTCGGGGCCATCGGCGGGGCGACGGCCAACCTCGTGATCGGCGCGACCGGCGGGGACGTCGCGACGGCGAGCGATCAGCTCGCGGCGCCCCCGAACCGCTCGTCGAATACGTAGGTCCATCCGGGCTCGTAGTTCGCTCGGTAGGCGGCGCCGGTCTCCTCGCCCAACCGCTCCCAATGCCGGTGGAACAGGTCGACGCGGGTGCCGCCGTCGACGGCGGGCGAGAACGTGACCTCCACCTCGGTGTACGGACGGTCCTCGGGGCTGGGGTTCCAGTCGATCACGACCCTCGTCGGTGGCTCCCACGCCGTGACGACGCCCCAGTCGGCCTCCACGCCGTTCGTCAGGAGCTCGTAGATGCGTCCGCCCGTCCGCTCCTCGAACACGAGCCGCTCGGTCTTCGCGCCGTCGTGCTCGTCGGCTCTCCCGTGCGTCTCGAGCGGCCACCAGGACCCCATCTCGGCGGTGAACAGCCGGAACGCATCGTCGGGGCTCCGGCTCACGGTGATGCTGCGGTGGATCGGATCGATCATCGGTTGCTCCTTCCGGGTTGGCGACGGTGGTCCCGCGTCCGCTCCGAGTCGGCGGCTTCAGCGAACGCGGACAAGGCGTCGTCCCACATCGTCTCCAGCTCGGCCCGCAACGCCTCGAGCCCGGTGGGCCGCACGGAGTAGAGGCGACGCACGCCGTCGGGTCGGTCGCTCACGAGCTTGGCCTCCTTCAGCACCCGCAGGTGTTGTGAGACCGCCGGACGGCTCACCGGGAGGTGCGCCGCGATCTCTCCGACCGATCGCTCCCCGTCGCGGAGCAGGCGGAAGACGTGCCGCCGGGTGGGGTCCCCCAGCGCGTCGAAGGCCTGCTCGGCGGTCGCTGCGGAGGTCATGACATCGGTAAGTTATCACTTACCGATGTCAACCGCAACGCAAACCCTCGGGGACGGGGCACGTGGCACGGGGCGAGCGGTTCTGGTCGAGGAGCGGCGCTTCGTCGAGCCCCGCCGGCTCAGCGGCCGACGAGCGTCGCCCGTGCCTTCCGCAGAACGCGTTCGCTCACGGAGCCCAGCACCTTCGCTCGGAAGTGGCCGAGGCCGCGGGCGCCGACCACGACCAGGTCGGCGTGGAGGCGTTCGGCTCGCTCGAGGAGCACCGTGCCGGAGTTGCCGGACACGACCTCGGTCTCGACGCGGAACCCGGCGTCGGTCAGCACCGTTGCCGCCGCGTCCACCGATCGGCGCGCGTCGTCGGCCACCTCGGCATCGACGTCGGTCTCCGCCGGAGCTCCGCCCCGAGGCTCGGCAGGGGGGGCCGCGACCGTGATCACCGTGACGGCGCATCGCTCCGGGTCGGCGAGCTCGGCGAACGCGGCGACCGCGTGGCTCGAGCCCTCGGACCCGTCGGCGCCCACGATCACCCGTATCGCCCGGTCGGGCTCGGGTGCTCGATGCACGACGAGCACCGGGCACGGTGAGGCGTGCACGACCGAGCTGCTCACGCTGCCGAGCACCACCGTGTCGAGCCAGCGTTCCTTCCCCGTACCCACCACGACGAGCTCGAACCCGTCGTGCTCGGCGGCATGCACGATCTCGCTCGCCTCGTCGCCGTCCTCGACACGGGTCTCCACGGTCGCGATCCCCGCCTCGAGGAGCGCCTCGGCGCCGAGATCGGCCGCTCGTCGGGCGACCTCGTGCCCCGCCTCGGCGGAGTACTGACCGCGTTCGCGGGCCGATCGCATCGCCACGTCGAAGTCGTTCACCGACAGCACGACGACCTGCGTCCTCGTGCGATCGGCGAGGCGGCCGAGGAGCTCGCCGGCCTGGACGGACGGGTCGGCACCGTCGGTGGCGAACAGCACCCTCATGGCTTCTTCGTCTCCTCGACCTCGCGCTCGGATCCGCCCGCGTCGGGCGCTTCGCTCTCCGCCGGCTCGGGGGGCTCGATGGCGCCGGCGTCGGCCTGTTCACCCTCCGCCGGCTCGCCGGCCACCCCGGTGGTCGACCGGAGCGACGCGAGGATCGACACCGTGATCGTGACCGCGATGAACGTCAGCGATGCCCAGATCGGGATGTGCAGGGTCGAGCTGAGGAGCATCTTGAAGCCCACGTAGACCAGCACGACCGCCAGACCCAGCTTCAGGAACACGAACCGGTGCATCATGCCCGCCAGCATGAAGTACAAGGCCCTCAGGCCGAGGATCGCGAACGCGTTCGAGGTGAACACGATGAACGGATCGTCGGTCACCGCGAAGATCGCCGGGATGGAGTCGACCGCGAACAGGATGTCGCTCGTCTCGATCAGCACGAGCACCGCCATCAGCGGCGTCGCGACCCGCTTGCCGGCGTCGATCACCGTGAAGCGTTGCCCGTGGTACTCGGCGGTCATCGGCACGACGCGACGGAACAGCTTCAGCACCGGGTTCCGCTCTGGGTGCACCTCCTCGTCGCGGTGCAGAGCCATCCGGATGCCGGTGAGCACCAGGAACGCCCCGAAGATGTAGATCGTGAAATGGAACCGCTCGAGCAGGGCGGCGCCGCCGGCGATGAACAGCGCCCTGAACACGAGCGCGCCGAGGATGCCCCAGAACAGCACGCGATGCTGGTACTTCTGCGGCACGCCGAAGTACGTGAAGATCAGCGCGAACACGAAGATGTTGTCGACCGAGAGGCTCTTCTCGATCAGATAGCCGGCGAGGTACTCCCCCCCGGCCTCGGCGCCGAGCCAGAGGTAGACGACCACCCCGAACGCGAGCCCGAGGGAGATCCAGAAGATGCTGAACTTCGTGGCTTCCCGGAACGAGACCTCGTGCGCCTCCCGATGGAACACGAACAGGTCCAGGGCGAGCAAGAACAGGATGAGGCCGAGGAACCCGACCCATGCCCAGATGCCGACATCCACGCGTGAACCTCTCTTCGGTCCGGCCGGCACGATCTCGCGCCGGTATCTCTTTGGACCGAAGGTCTCTCCGACCGTCGGATGTTCCGGCGGCCGACGCCACCGGGCCGTGAGGCCGAGCTGACGGCGACGTCTCGGGGGATACTCCCCCTCGGCATCCATGGACGGTAACGCATCCCGAGTCCGAACGTCTCACGCAGGAGGTCCGGTTCCTGCCGGCGGCGACGCCGCCCCGTCGGCGTGAGCACCGAGACCTCCGGGCTTCGCCTCGCGTACCGTCCTCCGCTGGCACGTGAGCGACTCCTCGGCTTCCTCGCGGCTCGCGCGATCCCGGGGATCGAGCACGTGGACGGAAGGACCTACGCACGGGCGATGCGAACGGCCTCGGGCACGCCGATCGTCGTGGAGCTGGAGCCCCATGGGTCGGAGCCGTTCGTCACGCTGCGGGTCGGTGGCGTCGGGGGCGAACCGCCCGAGCTCTCAGGCGTCGTGCAGGCGACTCGCCGACTGTTCGATCTCGACGCCGACCCGGAGGCGATCGACGCGACGCTCGCGTCGGATCCCGTCCTCGCCCCCCTGGTGCGAGAGGAGCCGGGCACGCGGCTGCCGGGTGCGACCGACGGCTTCGAGCTCGCGGTCCGCGCGATCGTCGGCCAGCAGGT
>DASZOO010000024.1:0-3626 GCA_035550775.1 Actinomycetota bacterium
GTGGCGCGCGTAGCCCACCCACGCCCGGGCGCCCGCGGCCCTCGCCACCGCCTGCAGCGCGGGACCTCCGGTGAGCAGCACCCGTCCGGTCGAGATCGTTCCCGCCGTGGTCTCCACGCCGGTCACGACGCGGCGGCCGCCACGCCCGGCACGGGTTCGCAGCCCCGTGAACGCGACGCGCTCCCGTAGCTCCACGCCGGACCGCTGCATCGCGAGCGAGTACGCCCGGACGTTCCGAGGCGGATCGACCCACCCGTCGGTCGGCACGTACGAGCCGCCGCGGAAGCCGCGTCCCTCGGCCATCGCCGGGATCAGCCGGCGCACCTCGTCGGCGTCGACCCAGCGGGCGTCGAGGCCGACCGAGCGCTGCATCTCGGTGCGCTCGTGGGCCGCGCGCTCCTCGGCGGCCGTCGCGGCGAGGATCACGTAGCCGCGGCCGACGAAGCCCGAGTCGGTGCCGTAGCGCTCGCGCTGGCCCTCGTAGAAGCCGATCGACCACGCACCGAGGCGCACGGTGTCGGGCGAGCCGCCCTGCGCGCGCACCATGCCGGCCGCGCGTCCGGAAGCGCCGAGGCCCGCGAGGTCGCGATCGATCACGACGACTCGGTCGAGGCCGCCCTCCCGCGCGAAGACCGACGCCCATCCGCCGACGGTGCCGGCGCCGACCACCACCAGGTCGGCCGCGTCGCGTGCCACGGTGCCGTCCTCCTCCCGGCGCGAACCTCGTCGCCGCCGGGGCCGAAGTGTAGAGGAGGCCTTCCCGCCGCAGGTACCGGCACATGCGTACAGTCAGCCCGATGAGCACGACCGACCGCGTGTCGCGCACGGCGATCCTCGGGCGCCTCGCTCCCACCCCGCCGGCGCCCGCCGATCGGAGGACCCTGACCGAAGAGGTCGTGGTCGTGCTGATGCTCTCGCTGCTCGCGAGCGCCGTCTACGCGATCCTCAGCCTGCTCGAGGCGCCGCTCGAAGGCACGATCGTGGCCTCGGCGAACCAGAGCACGCAGCTCGCGCGTCAGCTCGCGGGATTCGTCTTCGGTCTCGCGCCCGTCTTCCTGGTGGTGCACCTCGTGCGACGGTCGGGGGAGGGTCTGCAGGGCATCGGGTTCGCCGGCGACCGGCCGGGTCCCGACCTCGCCAAAGGGCTCGGGCTGTTCGCGGTGGTCGGCCTCGTCGGGCTCGGCATCTACCTCGCGGCCGTCGAGCTCGGCGTGAACCGGTTCGTGATCCCCGCACCCCCGCTCGGCCACTGGTGGACCGTGCCGGTACTGATGCTCACCGCGCTCGAGGCGGCGCTCGTCGAAGAGGTGATCGTGCTCGGCTACCTCGCGACGCGCCTTCGGCAACTCTCGTGGTCGCCCGTGGCGACGGTGGCGGGCAGCTCGGCGCTGAGAGCCTCCTACCACCTGTACCAGGGGTGGGGCGGGTTCCTCGGCAACCTGGCGATGGGCGTGCTCTTCTCGGTGCTGTTCCTTCGGTGGCGGCGCACGTGGCCGTTCGTGATCGCGCACTTCCTGCTCGACGTCGCTGCGGGGCTCGGCTACATCGCGTTCCGCGAGCGACTGCCGGGCTTCTGAACCCCGGGGAAAGGGGGCTTCCCCTTCGGGTCATCTCCCGGGTAGGATTCGCCCGCGCTCCCGCGCGCTCACGGAAGGCGTGGCGATGTCATCGGTCCTGGACTACCTACGAGGAAGGGCCGTGGCGTTCGCGGTTTTCCCGGACCCGGAGGCGGCGCTCCCGGAGCAGGCGGCCGAGCGCCACGGCATCGACATCGACGAGCTCGTGCGCACCGAGGTCGTCGCGAACCGGTTCGGGTTCGCGCTCATGGTCGTGCCGTGGGACCGGCGGCTGGACCTCACCGCCGCACGCCGAGCCATGAACGACCCCGAGGCCCGTCCGGCCACCCCGGCCGAGCTCCAGGACGAGTTCCCGGGGTTCGAGGCGGATTGCTGGCCGCCGCTCGGGCTGTTCCTGTCGATGCCGATGTTCGTCGACCGCGAGGTGGCCAACCGCGATCAGATCGTGTTCCCGGCGGGCATCCCCGGCACGCTCGTCTGCCTGCAGACCGATGAGCTGTTCGGCGACGACCCCGTCGTGATCACCGCGCTGACGAGCTCGACGATGCAGCGCGAGCCGGTCGGCGCCCGCCGAGGGAACCTCTGGGCCGTGCGCGCCGACCCGGAACACCCCGCGGCTGGGTAGACGCCGTCGGAGGCGTCTCGTACACTGGTCGTCGGGATATCCCAACAAGACCGAACCCCGGCCAGCGCGCCGGGGATTCGTGTTTCCGGGGTCCGTTAGGCGAGATCGCGCGGGATCGCCCGCTCCCACCGCCGGCGGAACCGCTCGCGGCCGTCGTCGTGCACCGCCACCTCGATCGTCGTGTGGAACGCGTCCGCGTCGCTGCGGATCGTCACGTCGGCCCGCGAGACGACGGTCGCCTGCGGCCACCGCATCTCGAACTCGGCCTCGCCGACCGCCGCGGCCTTCCCCGGATCGATCGTCGAGACCGAGACGACGCCGTCGTAGTGGCTGTGCATCCACGGCAGGTGCCCGTCGGCAGCTTCGTCGAACGTGCTGCCGGCGTTGGCCGAGGTGATGCGGGTGAGCGCCTCGTGTGTGATCGACCATCGCACCACCTCGTCGTCTCCGTCGTCCCCTGAGCCGCCCTCGTCGCGGGTCGGGGGCGGGAGCACGGGACGTTCCTCGACCGGCGTCGGCCCGTCGATCACGGGGAGCTCCAGGGTCGTGGCCGCCCGGTCGATCGTCAGCGTGACCGGCGCGGGAGGCGCCCACGCGTTGGGCCAGTCCGTGCCGGCGAGGTCGAGCCGCACGCGATGGTCGGGCTCGAACGTCCACGAGGTGGCCTCGAGCACGAGCGTCACGTCGACGGGCTCGCCCGGCATGAGCGGCTCGGGCGCCTCTCGTGAGGTGCGATGCGTCAGGTTCAGCATGCCGCGCGCGACGAGCGACGACGTGCCGTCGGGGAAGACGTCGCAGAGCTTCGCGGACAGGAACGCGACCGGCTCGCTCGAGGCGATCCGCACGCGCAGCTCCGCATGGCCGAGGATCTCGAGCTCCCGCTCGAGCGGTTCCCACGTGTAGGTGAGGGAGTGGAGCTCGTCGGGGCGCTGGTCGTCGGGCTGGCCCCAGGGCATCACGCCCGCGCACGAGATCCACGCCGTGTGGCCGACGTCGCCGCGCACGTCGAGCGCGTCGGGGCCCTCGCCCGGGCGGTTGGCCTCGGCGGCGGCGAGCTTCCAGTCGGTGGGGGCGAGACGCTCGGGGGGCCACGTGGGCTCGTACCGCCATTCGCCGCGCACCTCGGCCCGGTCGGGCGCGGGCAACGTCGACCGCTGGGCGTAGAGCACGATCGGGGGCTCCCGGTCGACGCCGTTCTCGACGCCCTTCAGCCACCGGTCCCACCAGCGGATGTGCTCGGGCATCAGGTCGTGGTTCGGGCCGGGCCGCGAGGACTCGGTCGACGCGTGCGCCCACGGTCCGAAGATCAGCCGCTTGGGACAGCGCAGGCGCTCGAACGTGCGGAACGAGTTGTTGCGGTAGCCGTCGGCCCATCCCGCGACGATCATCGTCGGGCACTCGATCGCCTCGTAGTCGACGAACAG
>DASZOO010000025.1:0-5023 GCA_035550775.1 Actinomycetota bacterium
TCCTTGTTGCCTTCGCGGAAGTCGTAGACGTACTTGGTCACGGCATGCCTCCGGCACGGGGGTCGACGCGGTTCGGGAACCACCAGTCTACGGCGACGAGGCGACGGGCCTCGGAGGGCGACGTCTCATGCGGGGGCTCGCGGCTGGGGTAGGCTCAACCGGTCAGCCGTCTTGCGAGGAGCGATCGATGGCGCACGCGAAGGACAAGGGCGGGAAGGACAAACACGTCAAGAAGAAGGCCCAGCACTCCATCAAGGAGAAGCGCGCCGCCAAGAAGCTGAAGAAGGGCTCGACTCAGCGTTCCACGGGCCTCCAACTACCCGAGTAGCCGGATGGCCATTCAGTCGCAGGGCTGACGCACGATCGGCCCGTCGACCCTGCTCAACAGCGTCCAGGTCCCATCGGTGGACTCGTAACGAGCCCCGTTCGGGCCGGTGAGCACAATCGTGCCGATATCGCCGTCCGGGATCTCGTCCGCCGGAACCCATCCGTTGCCGAAGACGATCGCTCTGCCGTCCCAGAAACTGCCGTCGAAGTCGACGAGCCAGTCCAGGCCGCAATGCGGCACCTCGAACCTGTATGCGACGCCCTCCTCGGCCTGGCCCGAGCGCGGCCAGAAGCGGTAGCCGCGTTCGTCGCTGACGAACTCGGTTCGATAGTCATCGCGGGTGGGCGGCGGCAGATCGACCGGTTGCCGGGCAACGTCGAACTCCATCGAGTCGAGGATCCTCCAGACCGCCGATGATCTGGCCGGGTCCCGATAGGCATCCTCGCCCATGGCGACGAAGGCATAGAAGGCTCGTCCAGACACCGGGTCTCGGAAGGGGATCCACCAGGCTCGGAGAGCCTCGATCCTCAGCGAGATGCCGTCCACGCACGCGCGATCGTCGGCCCCACAGCCGGCATCCGGGCCGAAGCGAGGCGGTCGATCCTCATACGAGGAGGACCGTGGGGCCCGATCCTCCTGGACCGTCAGCAGCACGTCACCAGGGCCGATGTCGGCGATCGCATGCCCGGGGAGATACGCATCGGTCGGCGCCGCGCCTCCAGGGCGAAGCGGGAACGTGCCGATCGAGAGGATCTCCCGGGGGTCGGTGAGGATCGGAGTGAGGCTCTCCTCCGCGAGCGTCCAACCCGACGGATACTCCAGCGAGACCCCACGCCCGAGATCGACGAAGGCGATCCTGGGTGCGACCGCGGCTGGATCCGGACGGGTCTCGGTGAGACGCACGCCCTGCGCGACGCGCATCGCCTCGTCCAGCACTTCCTCACTCGTGTCCGGGCCATGCCACAGATAGACACGGACGCAGCCGGTCGCGCCGCAGACCATCCCGTCCCGCCACGTCCAGCCGGCGTTGGCCGTGTCCTTCCGGCCGGCGCCGAGGACGAGCCTCGTCGGCTGCGACGAGCCGGACCCGGCGAACGGATCGACGAGCACGATCACGTCGGAGTCGGCGACGTCCGGCGGGAGGGACGACGCCACGAACTGCACGCCCCGCAGGTCTGCAGCCGAGTCCGTGACCAGGATCGTGCGCAGGTCATCGGCCCTGTCGAGAGGCCCCCCTACGGTGTGCGTCGCGAAGGCCCGCCAACCGTCTGGCACCGGCATCGTCCACGGGAAATCGGGTGACATGAACGCCTCTCGATCGGCCGTGGCGGGCTCCCTCCCAGCATCCTTGCCGAGCTGCGTCGCCGCCAACCCCGCAGCCCCGAGGAAGACCGACGCCGTGGCGATCGAGGCGCAGACCACGCCTATCCGTCGGCGAGCACCCCGACGCATCACCCGGCCCGGGTCCGGAAGGTTCGGCCTGATGGTGGTCACCGCTCCGTCGAGGACGGCGCCCAACCGTTCGTCCCGCTCGTCCGTTCTCATCGGTCGTTCTCCTTCACGGCGAGGCGCTCGCGCAGCGCCTCCCGTCCCCGCATCAGGTGCACGCGCACCGTGCTCGGCTTCAAGCCGAGCATCTCGGCGACGTCGTCGGTCTCGAAGCCGGCCCAGTCACGCAACGCGACCGCCTGCCGTTGGCGGAGCGAGATGAGCGCGAGCGCCGCGAACACCTCCTGCCGGTCGAGGGCCGCGCTCGCATCATCACGTCCAGCAGGACGCTCGGTGACCGAGCCGACGACCTCGCGCCTGGAGCGCCTCAGGCGCTTCGAGCTCAGCCGCATCGCGGTCGTGTAGAGGTAGCCGCCCGCGTGGTCGTCGTCGTGCATCTGATGCCACCTCGGCCACAATCGCGAGAACGCCTCGGCGGCGATCTCCTCCGCGGCGGCCGGATCGAGCGTCACGAGCGTGCAGGCACGGACGATCTGCCCGTATCGAGCACGGAAGAACCGCTCGAAGCCATCACGGTCGGCCACCACACCGTTCTATCCCGAGGGACGTCGGGGCGTTTACATCCCGAGGATGTTCACGTCGACGGCTGTGCCCGTTTCACCGGCGCACGAGCCGGAAGATGGCCCTCCCGGACGTGAAGTAGAGCCGGCCTTGGGCGTCGGCCTCCATCGAGAGCACCCGGCCGTTCGCACGGAAGACCACCCGTTGATGCCGCACCCCGCGCCTCGAGCCGTTGAGCACGACGCGCCGGATCTGCCGCGTGTTGTAGGCCCCGAAGAACAGCGCCCCCTCGCTGCGGGCACCGAGCTCGCAGCCGTCGCAGAACGCGAGGCCGGTCGGGGCGATCGGCGGCGAGTACCAGCGGACGGGCATCACGGGACGACGCCCGTTGCGGTTCGTGTTCCGGGGCGACCGGCCGCGACAGGACCACGACGGCCCCCAGCCGTAATTCCCACCGTGGACGACCCGGTTCAGCTCGTCGTTGCAGTCCGGGCCGTTGTCGGTCAGCCACAGCCGGCCGGTCTCGGGATCCACGTCGCTCCCCCACGGGTTGCGGAACCCCCGGGCCCAGATGCGCGACGGTCCGGCCGCGGAGCCGTCGGGATCGAGCCGCAGGACCTTGCCACGGACGCTCGTTCGCGATTGCGCGGCGCGCTCGTCGCCCGCGTCGCCGACCGTGACCCACAGCGTGCCGTCGGGTCCGAACAGGATGCGCCCGCCGTCGTGCAGGGCGCCGGCCCGGGCGCGCGAGGAGAAGATCACGCGGTGCGAGACGACCTTCCCTCGCCGCAGGCGCAACCGCGCGATCTGGTCGAACAAGCCACCGTGCAGCCCACGGGTCGCGTACACGTAGACCGCCGGCACGTCGGGGAACCGAGGATGCACCGCGATGCCGAGCGGGCCCTGAGCGAACGACCCGTCCACGTGCGGGATGCGCCAGACTCGCCTGGTTCGCCGCTCGCCCGGTCGAGCCACCCTGACCTCGCCGCGGGTCTTCTCCACGAACCAGATCCGTCCACGCCCGTCGAACGTGAACGCCACGGCGTCGTCGAGCCCGCGGACGATCCGTTGGGCCCGGATCTCCGCCGCGGCCGGGCCGGCCGACACCGCCGCGATCACCACCACAGCGACCACGACGGCCGACACGCTGCTTCGCACGGCCCCGACCCTAGCGCTCAGCGGGCGGCACGAGCTCGGGATCGGTCGCGAGGATCAACGAGACCCGTGGGGCCACGGACGACCGGCCGATGCGCCCGGGCGTGCCTTCCGCGTCGAGCCATGCTCGGAGGGCCCCGGCGAACGCGTCGGCGTCTGCCTGCGTGTCCCAGGCGGTCGCGAACATCACGATCGCGTCACGGCCGTCGGTGAACGCCCGGTAGATCCCGCCGTCCCATCCCGCCGAAGCCGCCTCGGCGGTGGTGTCGCCGAGCCGCAGGGCCAGCATCGCCTGGAGCCACGCTTCCCCGACCTGCATCACGTCGAGGTCTCCCCACCCGGGGCCGAGATCGGACGCCAGGTCGGGCACGTCCACCCGGCTCGGCCGGTCCGACGGATATCGCTCGGGATGCAGGATCTGCTCGGTGGTGATCGGGAACGCCCGCAGCGCGGCGTTGACCTCGGCGATGCCGCCCCTCGACTCGAGCTCGGTGACGAAGGCCTGGCCGGCCGTGTAGGGCCACAGCTGGAGGTCGAACATGAACGGCGGCACACCCTCGGGCGCGCCTCCCCCACCGTCGAGCCCGGAGTAGTCGCCGTCGGCGGGCGGGAACTCGAACAGCACCTGGGTCGAGAAGAACTGCGCGCTGCCCTCCACGGCCCCGAGCGTCGCCTGGAACGCGTCGTCCCTGCACGTCGCCGCGATGGGGTCGATCCGCTCGAGGTCGAAGTGCTGGTCGTCGATCGCATGCGTGAGCTCGTGGGCCAGGGTGAGCCGTTCGAACAGGCCGATGTCGCCGTCGGAGCGATACACGAGCTCGCCGTCGAGCGGGTTGTAGAAGCCGATCACTTGACCGGTCTGGAACGCGAGCAGCGCCTCACGGATCGTGACGTCGCGCGGGATCACCCCGATCGTCTGCCAGGCCACCGTGCGCCGGTCGTAGAACTCCTTGGGATAGGTCTCGTCGAAGGCACCTCGGAGCTTCGCGGCGATCTCGTCGGCACTGACCGGCTGCACGGCGACGCGCTGTTCGAACTCGAGCCCTCGTACCTGCTCGACCTGCGATTCGACCTCGGCGACGTCGCCCGGGGTCTCGGGCGGCGCGCCGTCGTCGTCGGTCGAGGTGGGGGTCGGCGCCACACACAGCTCGCGCATCGCGCCCCTGGCGCCCGCCCTGCCCGTCATGACCGGCTCGACTCCGAGCGTGATCCCCCTGGAGGGCTCCTCCGACGACCCCGCGCCGCCGGACGCCGAGGGCGATGCGGGAGCCCCCGTCGGGCTCGGCGAGCCGAACTCGATGCGGATGCCGTCGCCGGTGCACGCCATCGCGACCGACGCCACAGCGGCGACCGCGACCACCGCGACCAACCTATGGCGGATCACGATCGCCTCGGGAGCACGACGCTCACCACCGCGAGCACGACCGCCCCCGCCGAGAGCGCGATCGAGGCCCACAGCAGCCCCGTCTCACGAAGGAACTCACGGGCGGCGAGGCCGAGGAGCAAGGCGGCGGCGAGCATGACGACGAA
>DASZOO010000026.1:0-8370 GCA_035550775.1 Actinomycetota bacterium
ACGAGACGAAGGCTCGCTACGCCTTCGTGTTCGGCGACTTCCAGCGCTTGCACCGCATGGGGTTGATCGCCTGCTACTACCGCGCGGCCGAGTGGGAGCATCACGAGATCATGCTCGCCGCCCACGACCTGCTGGTGTACCTGCACGATTCGAGGGCGGCCTAACCTCTGGACGGGATGAGTTCCCCGCCTGTGCCGCTCCGGCTCGACCACGTGTCGATCGAGGTGCCCGATCTCGCGGCAGCGGTCGAGCACCTCGACACCGAGCTGGGCCTGACCACGACGATCTCGGCCGGAGCACCCGACCGTCACGGTCGCGTGTTCCTCGATCGGACGTACCTGGAGGTGGCCGCCGACCCCGGACGTGACGGGTGGCAGGCGACGATGTGTTTCCTCCGGTTCGCGGAGCCGGACGCGCTGCGAGCCCATCTTGACGCGGCCGGCCTCACGTACACGTTCGGCGTCTGGGAGGGCGTCGACGGGACCTGGGACGACGTGGAGGTCCGATCCGGCGACGTGCCGCTCCCGACGTTGATCCGCAGGACGGCTCCGGCCGACGTCGCCCGGGATTGGCCGCCCGCGCTGTCCCGAGCGCAGCGGTGCGGCGCCCGTTTCCTGGCGACGGTCGTCTTCGACGTCTCCTCGCTGGATGCCGCCGCCGGCGCGTTCTCGTCGCTGTTGGGAAGACCGCTCGAGCGGCCGGCCGCCACCGGGGTCCGGGTTCCGCTCGCCTCCGGCGAGCTCGTGCTTCGGGAAGGCTCGGTCGATCGGATCGCGGGAGTCGTGCTCGGCGTGGGATCGCTCGAGGAGACGCGCCGGGTCCTGACGCTCGGGCCGACCGAGGACGGCGTCGCCTGGCTCGAAGGCGACGGAGCCCACGGGCTCCGGCTCGGATTCACCGAACGACGCTGAGCGTCCTAGACGCCGAGGCTCCTTCGCACCTGGCGGGCCGCGCGCTCACCGCTCTCGACGCCGCCGTTCAGATAGCCCTGGCTGTGCGTCGAAGTGTGCTCGCCCGCGAAGTACACGTTGTCCTCGGCCTTGGCCAGGAACCCCCAGAACGCCGTGTACTGGCCGGGTCCGAAGCCCGCGTAGGATCCGCGTGCCCACGGATCGTCCACCCACGACGCGAGCCACGCCTTGCCGTTGTACGCCTTCGAGAGGCCGGTCACGCCTCGCTCGAGGTTCGCGAGCGCCCGCGCGACGATCGCGTCCGAGGCGGGACCGTGCGCGACGTCGGTCGGATATGACGCGCCCTCGCGCCCGCCGTTGTAGACGGTGAGCACCGGCTCGCGGAACGAGGGGTGGCTCTGCCCGTACGTGGTGTCCCACGTGCCGTACTGCGGTTGGTCGCTCGAGAACCCGGCGTCCCAGTCGAACCTCGCGAAGGGGCGGTCGAACTGCAGGTTCAGCTTCGCGTTCGTGCCCATCGCGAGCTCGTCGATCGCCCGTCGTCGTCGGCGCGACAGTGACAGCCCGGACAGGTCGACGTCACGAAGCGTCGTGAAGGGCAGGGCGAACACGACCCGGTCGGCGACCACCTCGGTGTACGGACGGTCGGTGAAGAGCATCGCGATGCGTCCGTCGGAACGCGTGCGCGCCGAGAACAGCGCGCTTCCCTGACGCAGGGCGCCGACGCGACGCAGCTTCCGCGCCATCGCGTGCACGACTCGGTCGTTGCCGCCGGCGATCCGGTAGCGCTCGTCGGCGCCGGGGTAGGGCACGACCAGGCCCTCGAAGAGGTTGATCATGGACATCTCGCCGGGCTCCATGCCGAAGAAGCCCTGCATGAACACCCCGGCCCAGCGGCCGAGCAGCGACCGGGAGCCGCCGGGGATGTTGTCGTCGAGCCACTCGATCACCGACACGCGGTCGATGGCCCTGGCGGCCGGGCCCGCCTCGTTCCAGACGTAGCTCCCCACGCGCTCGTAGTCGCGTTCGAGGCGCCGCTGCAGGATGCCGAAGTTCGCGAAGACCTCGTCGTCGGAGCGCAGCGCGCCGTTCAGCCATCGGTAGCTCTGGGAGCCGCTCGGGAACGACTGCTCGAAGCTATCGACGAGCGGCAGGCCGAGCTCCGCGGCGAGGCCGCGGATGTGGCGATGGCGGGAGTCGATGAACTGGCCGCCCTGCTCGGCCGTCTGACGCTCGCGGAAGAACCCGCGCAGCGATCGGCATCGACCGCCCACGACGTCGTCCTGGGCCTCGTGCAGCACGGCGTCGACGCCCATGCGGCGGAGCCGGTACGTGCAGGTGAGACCGGCGAGCCCGGCGCCGACGACGACGACCTTCGCCTCACGCCGGGCGCCCGACGCGAGCGAGGGCTTCCAGAGCAGCGAGGCGCCCAGCGCTCCGGCACCGACCATGGCGCTCCGCCGCAGGAACTCGCGGCGGCCCACCGGATCGGTCACTCCGCGCTCGAGGGCCGCCCGGACGTTCGTCTCCGACGTCGGGTCGTGCTCCTCGTACCACCCGAGAACCTCCGAGGGAGGGGTCGTCTCGGGCCCCGGGAACGAGCGGTAGGCGTTCGCCAGCCGGCGAGCCTCCCTGACCAACGGTGAACCGAGAGCGGGCATCGGCTACCTCCCGTGTCGTGGTGCGCCTGGCATGGCCTCGACGGCCACCGTATCGGGAGCGACGCGATACTCACAAGAGGGGCTAGGCGACCAGCACTCAAGGTGTGACCGGGCACTCTGGCGTCACCGGGGGGACGGTACGGATCAGCCCTTGGTCGCCCCGCCGGGTCGATGTGTTCGAGCCTGACATACCCCAGCCAAGATCCGACTCACGCCGAGGTCGGGACGCGGCCCGAGATCGTCGTGCCGTGACCCGGGCGCGAGGTGATCTCGACCTCGCCTCCCAGCGCCGAGACACGGTCGACGATGCCCTGCAGGCCCGTGCCGAGCCTCGTGTCGGCGGGGTCGAACCCGCGACCGTCGTCGCGGACCTCGAAGCGCACCTCGCCGTTCACGCCGCCGAGCCGTACGCGTGCCGAGCTCGCCTCCGCGTACTTCGAGACGTTCTGCAAGGCCTCGAGCACGCTGAAGTACACCCCGGCCTCCACCTCTGGACCGTAGCGACCCAAGCCGTCTGGCTCGATCGTGACCGGCACGGGAGATCGGCGGACCTGGGCGCCGAGCGCCTCGACCAGCCCTCGGTCGGCCAACAGGGGCGGATAGATCCCGCGTGCGAGATCGCGCAGGTCTTCGAGGGCGGACTGCGTCTCGACCTCGATCTCGGCGAGCAGCTCGCCGGCCTTCGCCGGGTCGCGCTCGACGAGCCCCCGTGCCACACGCGCCTTGAGGGTGAGGGCCACGAGCTGCTGCTGCGCGCCGTCGTGGATGTTGCGTTCGAGCCGCTTCGCGCGGTCGTCCTGGGCGGACACGATGCGCCGCCGTGACTCCCGGAGTTCCTCGATCAGGCGCACGTTGCGGAGCAGCAAGCCGGCCTGCGCCGCCAGGTCGCGCACGATGCGCTGCTTCGCGGGCGACATCGGGTCGCTGGCCGGCATCTCGACCGAGAGGGCACCGAGCACCTCGCCGTGGTCGCGCACCATGGCTCTGCCGGAAGCGCGCTCGGGGTCGGCGTCGATCGGACCGGGGTCGGGGAGCGTCGCCGCCGAGGGATCGGCCGGCCAACTCGCGACGCGGCGGAACCCGCCGCCGACCACGATCCACACGTGCGCCGACGTCGCGCCCGTCGCCTGTCCGAGGAGCTCCGCCATGCGAGGGAGCACGTCGTCGGCCGAGTACGTCTCTCCGACCCGTTGCCCGAACTCGGTCAGCACCTCGTAGGGAGTCGCCCTGCCACCGTAGACGATGCGGTCCGCGATCCGCCTCGCGAAGCGCCACAGTGGCCACACCGAGAACCCGACGAGGAGCATCGCGATCCCGACAGCCTGCACCTCATCGCGCGTGAGGTCCGTCACGATCGAGCTGACGAGCAGGAGCGTCCCCAGCGACAGGGCCATCACGAGCACGACGAGCACCGCGAACACGATCGTCTTGCGCACGACCAGGTCGAGGTCGTAGAGCCGGTAGCGAAGCACCGCGATCCCCATCGAAGCGGGCACCCCGATGCCGACCAGGGCGAACGTGAGGATGAAGAGCAGCTGGTTGAGGAACGTGTCCTCCGCGAATCGGTCGCCGAGCACGATCGACAACACGATCTGAACGGCCACGAGGGCGAGCACGCCGATCGCGACCGCGGCGAGCCATCGCACCTGCTGCCGTTCCTCGCCGCGGGCACGCACGAAGCGCACCACGAGTGACAGGAAGCACGGCAGCACACCGAGCAGCACGACGACGCTGGAGCCGACGATCGCCGCCTCCGTGATCGCTCCGAGACCCGCCACGCCGAACGGGTTGCGGACCACGATGCTCTGGAGCCCCGTGTCCTCGAGCGGTCCGGGATGCAGGAGGCTCGCGAGCAAGAACACCGCGATCGCCGACACGATCACCCTCGGCAGGAAGCGCCACCGAGGACCGGGCACGGTTCCGGTGGGGAAGAGCAGGAACAGGAGCGAGGCGATCGCGATCATCGGGAGCCAGAGCACGCTGGTGATCACCCCGAACACGGGCCCAAGCGGGTTGGACGTCGGTCCATCGCGGTAGAGCCACCGCATGAGTTCGTCGCTGAAGCCAGTCAGCAGGAACAGTTCGCCGATCGCGAGGAGCAGCCATCCGATCGCGTTGCGCGGCTGGCGGGATGCGAGCACGGCTCCCGTCAAGCAGTAGCCGGCGATCATCATCATCGCGACGGGGATGAACAGCGGGTCCTCGTCGATGCTGCCGTTGACCGCGGTGAGGATCGTCGTGGGCACGAGGCCGATGAGCGCCACGGCCGCGAGCATCCACGGGACCCTGGTCGTGGATCGCCTGCGCTCTCCCGTCGTCGTCACCGGGGCGATTGTGCCCCGGCGACCGCATCTGCGGAAGGGACGACCCGTCGAGCCGACCCATCCTGTGGTTCGCGCCAGCCTCGGATCGGATGGGTGTAGAGCTTCCTGCCTCGTGGGTAGACAACGCCCGGGGTCCCCATCCACAGGCCGCGGACGAGGACGCCGAGATCCATGAGGCGATCGCCCTCCCACGCGGCGAGCTCGCCTGGCGCGCGGGGTGAATCCCACGCGACGTGTGCACCATCCGCCGCGAGGCGCTAGACATCTGATGGGGGACGCGGAGGGGGATGCATTGAGAGCGATCCTGCAGGACGAGTACGGCTCGACCGATGTCCTCGAGCTTCGGGAGATCGACGAGCCGACCCCGGAGGACGACGAGGTGCTGGTCGGGGTTCGCGCGGCGTCGGTCCATGCCGATGTCTGGCACGCGATGCGAGGAGTGCCCTACGTCCTGAGGGCGATGGGCTCCGGGCTGCGCAGGCCGAAGCACCGCGTTCCGGGCACGGATCTGGCCGGGGTCGTCGAGTCGGTCGGCAGCACCGTGACACGGTTCCGCCCCGGCGACGAGGTCTTCGGGCCGTGCATCCGCGCCAACCTGTGGCGCAACGGCGGCGCCTTCGCCGAGTACGCGGTCGCACCGGCAGCCTTGCTCCAGCCGAAGCCGGAGCGGCTCACGTGGGAGCAGGCCGCCGCGGTTCCCACGTCCGGATCGATCGCGGTCCAGCACGTGCGCGACGAGGGGCGGGTCCGATCGGGGCAGACCGTCTTGATCAACGGCGCCGGCGGTGCCGTGGGGAGCTTCGCGGTGCAGCTCGCCAAGGCGTACGGGGCCGAGGTGACCGGCGTCGATGCCACCGACAAGCTCGAGATGCTCCGGTCGATCGGCGCGGACCAGGTGATCGACTACACGAAGGAGGACGTCACCCAGCGAGGCCGGCGGTACGACGTCGTGATCGACATCGCGGGGAACCGTCCGTGGTCGGCGTGCCGGCGCGTGCTCACGCCCGAGGGGACCTACGTGCTCAGCGGCTTCGACCAGTACGGACGGTCGGGACGTCGGTGGTTCGGAAGCATGGGCAGCTTCGCCAAGCTGGTCGCGATCTCACCGTTCGCGACCCAGCTGCATCCCTTCCGCGGCGCCAAGGACCCGGGAGACCGACTGGCCGTCCTGAAGGAGCTCATCGAAGCCGGGAAGCTCACGCCGGTGATCGACCGGACGTTCCCGCTTGGGGAGGTCCCCGAGGCGATCCGCTACCTGGAATCGGGGCGCGCCTGCGGGAAGCTCGTCATCACCCTGGCGTCCTAGCTCGAAGGAGGAGCATCCGATGCGGTTCGGACTCGACGTGGCGCAGCACCAACTCACATGGGACGCGCTCGCCGAGCGCGTCCGGCTCGCGGAAGACGCCGATCTCGACGGCGTCTGGGTCTTCGACCACTTCAAGGCGCTCTACGCCGACCCGAAGGGACCCTCGCTCGAGGCGTGGACCCTGCTCGCGGGGCTCGCTCGCGAGACCTCGCGCATCCGGCTCGGCACGCTCGTCACCGGCATGACCCACCGGCATCCCGCCGTGCTCGCCGCCGAGGTCGTGACCGTGGACCACCTCTCCGGCGGGCGCGTCGAGTGCGCCGTGGGGGCGGCGTGGAACGAGCCGGAACATCGCGAGCTCGGCATCCCGTTCCCCTCACGGGCCGAACGGATGGACCGGCTCGAGGAGGGCGTGCAGGTGCTCCGTCTGCTGTTCACCCAGGACGATGCGACGTTCGACGGCCGGCACTACAGCCTGGAGGGCGCGAGCTACCGCCCGCGCCCCGTGCAGCAGCCGCATCCACCGATCTGGGTCGGCGGGGAAGGCCGCCGGCGAACGCTGCCGATCGTCGGGCGGTACGCCGACGCGTGGCACGGGTGGGCCCGCGACGCTGCGGAACTGGCCGAGATCGCCGCGATCATCGACCGGTCGGCCGAGGAGGCCGGGCGCGACCCCGCGTCGATCCTGCGCGCGTCGAGCCTGTCGATCTCCGAGCCCTGGGACCAGGTCAGGGCCACGTACGAGTGGATGGCGGCGGGCGGCATCGGCTACCTGGTGATCGAGTGGCCCTCGGAGGGGCAGGCGCGACTCGAGGAGTTCCTCGAGCGGGTGCTCCCGGCGTTGTAGGAGCCGCTCGCTCAGGAGGGCCAGTCGGGCTTCGGCTTCTGCTCCGTGAGCAGATCGTCCAGCGAGGGCTTGCCCCGCTTCGCCGACGCGGCCTGCTCGATCGCCTCGTCGAGGCGGTCGTCCGGTCCGATGTCGCCGGCGGCCTCGAGGAGCTCCTCGAGGGACTCCCCGGCGCTGCCCTTCAGCCGGATGCGCAGCGCGGCCAGCACGGCGGCGTGTCGATCGGACAGCCCCTGACTCACCTTGAGCTCGGTCAGGACCTCTTCGGCCTTGGCGAGCAGCTCCTCGTCGTCCACCGGCACAGTGTGCCACGACCTCGGGCGAGCCCGAACCCGAACCCGCGGTCTGTGCCATCATCCTCGGCGGCGAACCCCGGACCCGTGGGAGACGGAACCCTCGGCGGTCGACGGGGGGGGGAGGTGGGAGACAGACCGTGCATCACGTCGGCGAGTTGGCCGAGGTCCTCGACAACCTCGGGGTGTTCGGGATGGTGCCCGACGACGTGATCGCCCCGTGCCCGTCCGGCTTCCGCCGGGTGCCGATCCACGAGGGTGACGACTCCTACCTCTCGCTGCAGGGGTTCGCGCCGAACCAGGTCGCGTTCGCCCACACGCACCCCGACTCCGAGGAATGGGTCGTGGTGATCCGAGGGAAGGGAGAGGCGCTCCTGGCCGAGGAGCCGGTCGCCATGAACGCCGGCCTGATCATCGGACGCGCCGCGGCGCGGCCGCACGGGTTCCGGAGCGCCGACGAACCCCTGCACCTGCTCTCGATCCAGCTGCCGCGGCCCGCCGAGGCCGCGACGACGTGGGACGAACCCGGGGAGACGACCGAACCGATCGACTGCGCCGTCTCCGGCACGTGCCGCCGATGCGCCCGCTGCGGCGGCCACAGCGCGAACGTGCGATCCCGCGTCTTCCGGTGCGAGAACTGCGGCCTCGAGTTCTGACGGGGCGAGAGAGGCCCCTCAGTAGACGAACGCGAACCAGGGCGACGGGTCCCACGCGAACATCGCGTCGGCCCGCGCGAGCGAGCCGGGCGTGAGCTCCTCCACCTGGTGGGCCCGGCCCAGCTGTCGGAACGAGCTGCCCGCCAGGTATGCCGCACCGAGGGCGGTCACGCCGCAGGACAGGTCGGGGTCGGCGTCGGTGCGCTCGCAGGTTCCCTCGCCGTCCTCGACGACGAGCTCGTACCGCCCCGACGTGGCGGGGAGGAAGGCGTCGGAGATCTCGAGCACGAGCCGCCCGTCGCCCCAGTAGCGGCGTCCGGACAGTGCACGCTCGACGTCGAGCACTCGCAGGAACAGCCCGTCCTGGACCAC
>DASZOO010000027.1:0-42710 GCA_035550775.1 Actinomycetota bacterium
GTCCGCCTCCGGCGCGTCCGCCTCCGGCGCGTCCGCCTCCGGCGCGTCCGCCTCCGGCGCGTCCGCCTCCGGCGCGTCCGCCTCCGGCGCGTCCGCCTCCGGCGCGTCCGCCTCCTCGGGGATCGTGTGTGGGTTCTCGGGGGGATCTTCGGTTTCCATGTTCCTCAGCTCTGGAGCGATCCGCGCACGTCCCAGTCGATCGACGCGGTAACGCACCCACGGTACGACGAGATCTCCTCGATCGAACCGGCGATCTTCGTGGCACGCCACTGGTCGTCGAGGGCCGCGGCCCGAGTCACACGGAGGCGCACGTCGAGCGACTCGTCGACCACGGCGTCGAAGCAGTTCCGGATGAACAGTGGGGTCCGGAGGCTCGCCGTGTACACGGCGTCTCGGCGCCGAAGTGATCCCTCCGCCCTGGCTTGCTGCACGCTCCATCGAACCGAACACGGTCCGGACGTGCAGGTGGGTTCGAACGTGAATCCGATCGCGCCTCCACGAACGGGGTCCCCGGTGCCCGACGACTCGGTCACCCTCATGTGCACGACGAACCTGCCTTCGAGCCGCGCCTCGGCGAGCTCCGGCTCGTCGGTCCTGATCGAGGCCTCCGCCGCGGCGATCGTGCTTCCCCCCGGTGCGACCCCGACGACCACGTAGCGGTATCGTGCGCCAGGTTCGACGTCGCTGTCCGGGAACACGGTCTCGCCGACGTCGCGGTCGACCGTCACTCCGTTTCGTCGCACCTCGTAGTGGTCGACCGCGACGGCGCCGGGGGCCTCCCACGTGAGCACCAGAAGCCAGTCGTCGCCGTCGGCTTCCCAGCTCGGCTGGTCGATCGCGAGGCCCGTGATGTCGATCGTCCCGTCGGCCTCGTCCGGTGCGGAGGCCACGGGGGTCGGCGCTTCGCCGGTCGAGGGCGCCGATGTGCAGGCGGTCACGAGCAGGGCCGCACTCGCCCAGAGGGTGCGCCGGCGCAGGGGCATCGAGCGGATGGTACCGATGCGCGTGTCGCCCCGTCGAGGAACACCTGGCGGAGGCCGCGGCCTTTGGGAGCATCGAGTCGTGGATCGCGCGACGCTGCACGAGACCCTCGCCCCGGGTCCCCTGCTCTGCGACGGAGGCACCGGCACGTCGCTGTTGTCCGACGGGATTTCCCCCTCCGGGATCGTCGAGGCGTTGAACCTCGACGACCCGCGACGGGTGGCTGCGCTGCACCGAGCGTTCGTCCGGGCGGGGGCTCGGCTCGTGATCACCAACACGTTCGGCGCCAACCGCGTTCGGCTCGCCCAGCACGGCATGGCTGACGCGGTCGCGGCGCTCAACGAGGCCGGCGTCGCGGCCGCGAAGAGCGCGGGGTCACCGATGGTCGGGGGGTCGATGGGGCCGCTGGGCATCCGGCTGGCTCCGTACGGACGGCTCGGCTTGGACGAGGCCACCGCGGCCTATCGGGAGCAAGCGGCGGCCCTGGCCGAGGCCGGCGTCGATCTGCTCGTGATCGAGACCCAGACCGATCTGCGGGAGATGGAACGTGCGGTCGCCGCCGCCCGGGACGTCGCTCCGACGCTGGCGATCCTCGCCAGCGCGACCTTCACGAGGGACGATCGGACGCCACTGGGTTCGACACCGGAGCAGGTGGCGGCCCGGCTCGTCGAGCTCGACGTCGACGCGATCGGGGTGAACTGCGGCGAAGGTCCCGCACAGACGCTCCGCGTCGTGCGGGCGATGGTGCCCGTCGCCGGGAGCATCCCGGTGGCGGCCCGGCCCAACGCAGGTGGTCCGACGCGCGTGGCCGGGCGTGTCGTGTACCCCGCCACCCCCGCCTACGTGGCCGAGCTCGCCGCGGCGGCGGTCGATGCTGGAGCCGCGATCGTCGGCGGCTGTTGCGGAACGGGG
This sequence comes from Actinomycetota bacterium, assembly GCA_035550775.1. Lineage (GTDB taxonomy): Bacteria > Actinomycetota > UBA4738 > UBA4738 > HRBIN12 > JAOUEA01. The sequence continues at coordinate 1,894 of DASZOO010000027.1, forward strand.
CCGGCACACACGGCCGCGATCGCGCAGGCCTTGGCGGACGCCAGGAGGCCCCAGCTCGTCGATGTGCGCTCCGCCGGTCCCACGCCGCCCTCCGAATCGGTCTCGGTCCAGCCGACCGTGCTCCAGGCCGCGCTTCGGGATCGGCGATTCGTGATCGCGGTCGAGATGGAGCCGCCCCGATCGTCGAGCGTCGCGACGCTCGTGGCCGCCGCCACCACGCTGCGAGAGGCCGGCGCCGACGTGGTCGATGTCGCGGATTCCCCGATGGCGAGGATGCGCATGAGCGCCTGGGCGGCTTGCCGCACGATCCAGGAGGAGGCGGGCATCGAGACCGTGCTGCATTTCCCGACCCGGGGACGGAACGTGTTGCGACTGCAAGGAGACCTGCTCGGAGCTCACGCGCTCGGCATCCGGAACCTGTTCGTGTGCCTGGGCGATCCGGTCGCGATCGGTGACTACCCGCAGTCGCTGAACGACATCGACGTCACCGCCACCGGACTGCTGGAGCTGATCACGCGAGGGTTCAACGAAGGTCGGGACCGGCGCGGCTCGACGATCGGCGAGCCGACCTCGTTCTTCGCCGGTGCCGCCGTGTCGCCCTGCGCCCCCGACCTGAACCGTGAGGTGCGACTGCTCCGTCGGAAGGTCGAGGCGGGGGCAGCCTTCCTGCTCTCCCAGCCCGTGTACGACATCGCGGTGCTGCGCAGGTTCCTCGAGGCCTACCGACAGGAAGCCGGCCACGCGCTCGACGTGCCCTTGATCGCCGGCGTGCTGCCCCTGGTCACCGCGCGTCACGCGGCGTTCCTGCACAACGAGGTGCCGGGCATCGAGATCCCCGGGCCTCTGCTGTCGCGCATGGAGCGCGCCGGCGACGACGGCGGGTTCACTGGAAGCGAGATCGCACTCGATCTGATCCACGGCCTGAAGGGCGAAGGGGTCGCGGGCGTCTACCTGATGCCGCAGTTCGGCCGGTACGATCTCGCGGCCGACATCGTGGAGACGGCGAGCAGCTGAGGGCGTTCGGCCACGGCCTCGACGGTCAAGGCGTAGACCGCCGGGGTCGATACCTCGCTCGTCCATGCGCCGGCATCCGATCCTCCTCGTGTTCGTCCTGGTCGTCGTCCTCGTCGCCGGCGTGCCGGCCGCCGCGAGCGCGACGCCCGACCTCGACGTCGCGACGCTCGATGCGAGGATCGACAAGGCCCAGGCGCGGGTGGACCGCTGGTACGCCAGGATCGAGGGTTGGTACCGGCGCATCGACCGAGCCGTTCAACGCGTCGAGCGCTTCGAGAGGGCGGCAGCGGGCGCTTCGGTCGGCTCGCCGGTCGTTCGGCGCACGATGCCGCGCCGTCAGCAGCCCGGGTTCCTGCTCGTGGAGGCGACCCGGGAGCTGCGGGCGACGCTGAAGGACCCCTGGGCTCGTCACGTGCAGGCCGAGCTCGACACGTGGACCGCGTACCTGGCCGAGGTGGTGCATGCGCGGGAACGTGCCCTGCGCCCGTCGCCCGACGATGGCGGCGGAGGTGCCCGCGGTCCGAGGAGTTCCGCTGGCGGCGGCGGGCGACCCTCGCCCGCAGGCCCGCTGACCTACGAGCGGTGGGCCGGCGAGTTCCTGCGGCGGCTGGGCGCTCCCAGGTGCGGCGAGAACCTGCTGATCGTCGTGACCTGGGAGACGGCCGAATCGACGTCCGCGGCCTTCAATCCCCTCGCCACCACCCGGGACATGCCCGGCGCCACCGACATGAACACGGTCGGGGTCAAGCACTTCGTCTCGCTCGACCAGGGGCTCGACGCATCGCGCGACACGCTGCTGCTCGGGGCCGAGTCGTACGGCTACGGGGCGATCGTCGACAGCCTTCGCGGTTGCCGGGCCGCGACGGTCACGGCCCGCGCGATCAACGCGTCGGCCTGGTGTCGAGGATGCGTCGGGGGTGCCTACATCACCGGCCTCCTGCCGATCGTTCGCGCCTCGTACCCCGAGCACGCCGCGAGGCTCGTATCCACGTCGGCGTGACCGGGTATCCGAGCCGGCGCATCGGCTCCGCGATGTTCGGACGTCCCCACCGTCGCCAGGCGTGTCGTCAACCTGCGAGAATGACTTCCCGTGGACGCGCATTCGGAGATCGCGGCGGTCCCCGCGCCGGGTGAGTCACCCACCGTGATGCAGGCGTTGCTCGCGGCGATCGGGCGGTCCGTGGAGCCGGAGCGACGAGACGCGGTCGCCACGTTCGCGAAGTCGTTCCTCAGACGACTCTCGCCGGACGAACTGGAGGAGGCCGGCGTCGACGCCCTCCTGGGGCTCGTGCGCTCCACGTTCGCGTTCGCCGACGGCCGCGCCACTCAGGCATCGCTCGTGCGCGTGTTCGATCCCACGATCGAGACCGACGGCTACGAGACGCTTGGTTCCGTGATCCAGACCAATACCGACGATTCCCCGTTCCTGGTCGACTCGGTGCAGGAGGAGCTGCTCGCGCGGGGCATCGGGGTGCGGCGGCTGCTGCATCCGGTGGTGGGCACGATCCGTGACGAGCAGGGCCGTCTCGAGCGGGTGATGTCGGGTCGCGATGCGAGCCACCGGGAATCGGTGATGCACTTCGAGCTCGACCGACCGCTCGCTTCGGCCGAGCGTGACGACCTGGAGCGTCGCATCACGGCGATCCTTCGAGACGTCCGCCTGGCGGTGCGCGATTTCGAGCCGATGCAGGAGCGGGTACGGCACATGATCGAGCTCGCGCGCAGCGCCGCGATCCGGTACCCGCCCCAAGAGGTGGGGGAGGCGATCGACTTCCTCGAGTGGCTCGCGCAGTTGAACTTCGTGCTACTCGGCTACCGCGAGTACGAGCTCGTCGACATCGACGGGGAGGAGCGAGCGGGCATCCGCGCGGTGCCCGGCAGCGGGCTCGGCATCCTCAGCGACGTCCAGCGATCCGCGTTCGCCGACGTCACACCCCTCGCGAGCCTCGACGAGGTCGTGAGGGCTCGCATCGAAGGCGGCGACCTGCTCGTCTTCTCGAAGACGAACGCCTACTCCACGGTCCACCGCCGCGCCCGCATGGACTACATCGGGGTGCGCATCGTCAACGCGGAGGGCGTGATCACCGGCGAGGCACGCCTGATCGGCCTGTTCACGTCCAAGGCGTACATGGAGTCGGCGGCGAAGACCCCGCTGCTCCATCACAAGCTGGAGCAGATCCTGGTCGCCGAGGACCTTATCCCCGGATCGCACGACTACAAGGAAGCCGTCGAGCTCTTCGAGTCGTTCCCCAAGGACGAGCTCTTCCAGGCCCCTGCCGAGGAGCTGCGCCGACTCGTGGTGGGCCTGCTCCAGCTCGAGAAGCACGGGGGCATCCGGGTGCTCGTGCGTCGCGACCTCTACGGACGCAGCGTCTCCATCGTGGTCGCGCTGCCCCGCGACCGATTCAACGCCGCGCTGCGCAAGCGGCTACAGCAGTACTTCCTGGAGCAGTTCCGCGGCACGACCGTCGACTACCACCTCTCGCTGGGTGAGACGGAGTCGGCGCGCATCTTCTTCACCGTGCACGTCGAGCCGGGCACGCAGATCCCCGAGGTGCCCTACGAGCAGGTCGAGGCGGAGGTCGAACGACTCGCGAGGAGCTGGGACGACGACCTCCACGACGCGCTGGTGTCCAGGGTCGGACCCGAACGGGGGGCGATGCTCGCCGAGGAGTACGCGCCGCGGTTCCCCAGCTACTACAAGGCCTCGGAGGAGTGGGGGCTCATCGTCGACGACGTGCTCGCGCTCGAGGAGCTGCAGTCCAACCCGGAGGGCTTCCTCGTGCGCATCGGGAACGAGACGGAGGGGGAGCGGCTCACGCGGGTCCGCCTCTACAAGACGGGCGGGAAGGTCGATCTGTCGGCCTTCATGCCGATCCTCGAGGCGCTCGGTCTGCGGGCGGTCGAGGAGATCCCGACCCAGGTGCTCGGCGAAGGGAAGGCCTACATCCACGACTTCGGCGTGCTGGATCCGCGGGGTGCCGTGCTCGACCTCGGCACCGAAGCCGACCACGTCGCGGCGACGATCGCGGCGGTCTGGCGCGGGGAGGCCGAATCGGACTCCTTGAACCGCCTGGTGACGCTCTCCGACCTCGACTGGCGGCAGGTGCAGATCCTGCGTGCGCTCAGGAAGTACCGCATGCGGGTCTCCTCCCGTTTCACCGAGGAGTACCGCAACGACGGCATGGCGGCGCACCCGCAGATCGCCTCGGCGCTCGTCGATCTGTTCGAGGCCAGGTTCGATCCGGCGCGCGAGGCCTCCGAGGAGGAGATCGACGAGATCCGTCAGTCGATCCACGCCGGGCTCCGCGACGTGACGTCGCTCGACCAGGACAACATCCTGCGCAGCCTGCTCGGCACGATCGAGGCGATCGTGCGGACGAACGCCTACGTGCCGGGACGCACGTCGCTGAGCTTCAAGCTCCGCTCCGCTCGGGTGCCGGAGATGCCCAAGCCGCACCCACTGTTCGAGATCTTCGTGTACTCGCCGCAGATGGAGGCGATCCACCTCCGCGGGGGCATGATCGCCCGCGGGGGCATCCGGTGGTCGGATCGGAAGGAGGACTACCGCACCGAGGTGCTGGGCCTGATGAAGGCGCAGAAGGTGAAGAACGCGGTGATCGTGCCCGACGGGTCGAAGGGCGGGTTCATCCTTCGACGGACCCCGGCCTCGCCGGACGAGCTCAAGGCCGAGGTGGTGGCCAGGTACGTGACCTTCATGCAGGGCATGCTCGACATCACCGACAACCTGGTCGACGGCGAGGTCGTGCACCCCGACCTGGTCCGCGTGCACGACGGAGAGGACGCCTACCTGGTCGTGGCGGCCGACAAGGGAACCGCCACCTTCAGCGATACGGCGAACGCGGTCAGCCTCGACTACGGGTTCTGGCTCGGCGACGCGTTCGCGAGCGGAGGCTCGCAGGGCTACGACCACAAGTCGCTCGGCATCACCGCCCGGGGCGCATGGGAGTCGGTGAAGCGCCACTTCCGCGAGATCGGCATCGACGTGACGGCCGAGCCGTTCACCGTGGTCGGCATCGGCGACATGTCGGGCGACGTCTTCGGCAACGGCATGCTCTACACCCCGCAGATCAAGCTCGTCTGCGCGTTCGACCACCGGCACGTGTTCGTCGACCCGGATCCCGACCCGGCGTCGTCGTTCGCCGAGCGGCAGCGCCTGTTCTCGACGCCGGGCTCGACGTGGGCGGACTACGACCGGTCGCTGATGTCGGCCGGCGGCGACGTCCTCGACCGCGCCGCGAAGAGCGTCACGCTCTCCCCGCAGGCACGGGCCGCCCTCGGGCTGAGCGAGGACGTGCCCGCCGAGATGACCCCGGCCGAGGTGATCCACCATGCGTTGCAGGCCCCGCTCGACCTGCTGTGGAACGGGGGCATCGGCACCTACGTGAAGGCCTCCGCCGAGGGTCACACCGAGGTGGGGGACCGCGCGAACGACCCCGTGCGTGTGAACGGCGCAGAGGTGCGCGCCCGCGTCGTCGGGGAGGGGGGCAACCTCGGCTTCACCCAGCGAGGACGCATCGAGTACGCGCGGACCGGGGGACGCATCAACACCGACTTCATCGACAACTCGGCGGGCGTGGACACCTCCGACCACGAGGTCAACATCAAGATCCTGCTGGGGCTGGCGGTGCAGCGCGGCGAGCTGACGATGGACGAACGCAACGAGCTCATGCAGGCGTGTGCGAGCGACGTCGTGGCCCACGTGCTCTACGACAACTACCAGCAGGCGCAGATCCTCTCGCAGGAGATGGAGGTCAGCGCGCAGCGCGTCGAGGCGTACGAGGACCTGATGCAGCAGCTGGAGGCGGGCGACGGCGAGCTCGAGCGGGAGGTCGAGTTCCTGCCCTCGTCCGACGAGATGGTCGAGCGCCGGGCCGCCGCCGAGGGGCTCGTGCGCCCGGAGCTCGCGGTGCTGCTGGCCTACGCGAAGCGGGCGATCTTCGACGCCCTCGTCGAGTCCGATCTGCCCGATTCCCCCTATCTGGCGCAGGATCTGCGAGCGTACTTCCCCGCCTCGATCGTTGAGCGATTCGACCATCTGATCGACGACCATCCGCTGCGGCGCGAGCTCGTGGCCACGATCGTGGCGAACGACGTGGTGAACTCCCAGGGGATCACGTTCGTCTCCCGCATGGTCACGGAGACCGGCGCCAGCCCGGCCGACGTGGTGCGGGCGTACCGCATCGCGCGCGACGTGACGGGTGCGGTACAGCGGTGGTCCGACGTCGAAGCGCTCGACGGCCTGATCGATCCTGCGATCCAGAACGAGGTGATGACCGGGGTCGACTGGCTCGTGGAGACGACCTCACGCTGGTACCTGGTGCATGCGAGCGGACAGCAGCTCGCGGAGCCGGTCGAGGACGCCCGGGCGTCGTTCGAGGAGCTCTCCGGGGTGATCGATCAGATCGGCCCCGAGGCGTGGCGTGAGGAGCACGAGCATTCGGCTCGCCGGCTCGAAGCCGAGGGCGTGCCGGGACCACTCGCTCGCCGGCACGCGTTCCAAGCCGAGCTCGTGCACGGGCCCGACATCATCACGGTCTCGCACACCACCGGCCGGACCGTCCTCGAGGTGGCTCGGGCCTTCTTCCTGCTGGGCGAGCGCCTGCAGCTCGACTGGCTCGAGAAGCAGGTCGAGGCGATGCCCGGGGGATCGAGGTGGCAGCGCTGGGCGCTGCAGTCGATGGAGGACGACCTGTTCACGTTGCGACGCACGCTGGCCGAGGTCGTGCTCGACGAGTGCGGCGGCCTGCCGATCGACGAGGCGGTGGACAAGTTCATGGAGACGCGCGACGACGCCCTCACGCGCCTGCAGCGGTTCCTGCGGAGCCTCGCGGTCGACGGTATGGGGGACCTCGCTCAGCTCACCGTGGCGTTGCGCCAGATCCGATCCCTGGTCGGCTGAGCGGCGGGCGGGCGTCAGCGCCCGTAGAACATCACGGTCGCCCAGATGCGTCCGTTGTTGCTGAAGACCCCGATGCCGACCTTGGAGAAGCTCCCGCGCAGCACGTTGCTGCGGTGGGCGGCGCTCCGCATGAACGCCTTCTGCACCTGGCTCACCGATCCGGCCAGCCCGACGTTCTCACCCCAGATCGACGGACGCCACCGCCGGACGAGCCGGTAGAGGTTCGAGGTGTGGTACAGGCTGTGCCGGTCCGCCATGCGACGCGAGTGCTGGAGCGCGTCCCTCGACAGTCGCCAGTTCAGATCCAGTGCTCGCAGGCCGTTGTTGCGGCGGGCGGCGTTGGTCATCGAATGGAGCTTCCGCCGCATCTCCTTGGAACCGGAGGCCGCCATCGAGGTCACCGGGACGACCGCCAGAAGTACGGCGGCGAGCACCACGCCGATCACGATCTTCTTCGCACCCCTCATGCGATCGGACGACCCTAGCGGTCCTCGCCGACGGCGTCCAACTCGGTCGTTCTCCTCGAGCGAAACGTTTCGCCGAGGTTTCCTGGGTGGCAGACCGAACCGTTTTCGAAAGAAATCTGCTCGCGCGGCGGGTCGATCCCGCCCCCTCGCTCAGGTCGGGAGCCAGGCGGCGAGCCCGTCCTCGCCCGTCGTCACGCGGCCGAACGGCTCCGCGAAATGGGTCGGCGCGAGCGTCGTCCCCCGGTGTGAGAGGGCCTCGGCGAGCACGGATCGCCTCGTCGTGGCCGCCTGCGCCGGGACCGTGTCGGTGCCCGAGGGCCAGTCCGGGTGGGCGAGCTGGATCGGATGGTTGAAGGTGTCGGCCGTGATGATCGCCCTCGCCCCCTTCGAGCGCAGCCGCACGATCTGATGGCCGGGCGTGTGGCCGGGGGCGAGACGGATCTCGATGCCGTCGGCGAGCGGATGGTTGCCCTCGAGCAGTGTGAGCCGCCCGTCGCGCTCGAGCGGGTGCAGCAGGAGGGTGTCGATGACGCGATCCTCCTCCTCGTCGCGCGCGAGCTCCGACAGCCACTCGCGGTCGGCCCGTTGCAGCAGGTAGGTGGCCCGCGGGAACGTCGGCGCCGGCCCGCCCTCCTCGAACCCGACCGTGCCGCCGACGTGATCGTCGTGCACGTGGGTGAGCACGACCGTCTCGATGGAATCGGCAGGGGTGCCGGTCTCCCGCAGCGCCTCGAGGAGCTGCCCGGGAGCGCCGAACCACTCGGGTCCGGGAGCGCCGGGCCCCCCGACCCCCGTGTCCACGAGGAGGACGCCGCCGGGATGGCGCACGAGCCATGCCCGGACGTGCAGGCGCCAACCGCCGCCGTCACCGACCAGGGCCGGCCAGCGATCGTGGAAGCCCTCGAGCGCCTCGAGGGGCACGTCGGGGAACGACTCGGCGAGCGGCGATCGCAGCTCGCGCACACCGTCGAGCAGCGCGATCATCTCGATGTGCCCGACGGTGAGCGAGGTGGTGAGCATGGGGCGCGAGTCTACCTGCCACCTCGTCGGCGATCCCGGCACCCTTGCGTGAGACCACGCCGGCCGCCGGGTAGGCTCGCCACACCACCGCAACCGCTCGACCCGCCGACCACCCCAGGAGGAGATCGATGCCCACCGCCCGAGCGTGGATCCGGGGCCTCGCGACGTTCGCGGGGCTCACCCTGCTGCTGGCGGGATGCCTGAAGCTGGACATGGCGATCACGCTGTCGCCGGAAGACACGGTCGACGGCGAGATGGTGTTCGCGGTGAACAAGGAGCTGCTCGAGCTCACCGGGCAGAACCTCGACGACCTGCTCGGCGACACCAGCCTGCCCGAGGACGTCGAGGGAGCGACCACGGAGCCGTACGAGGACGAGCGGTTCGTCGGCACCCGCGTGACCTTCGAGGGCGTCGCGCTCGCGGACATGCAGGAGAGCTCGGATCCCGACGCGCTGACGATCGAGCGCGTCGGCGACACGTTCGAGGTCGGCGGCGTGATGGATCTCGCGACGCAGGACGCCGAGATCGAGGGGAACCCGTTCGAGGCCCAGATCAAGGAGGCCTTCGACACGGCGGAGCTCCGCATCGCCATCACGTTCCCCGGCGAGGTGCTCGAGACCAACGGCCGGGTCGACGGGACGACCGTGACGTGGGAACCGGTGTTCGGCGAGCGAACGGAGATCATGGCCGTCGCCTCGGCCTCGAGCGAGGGCGGAGAAGGCAGCGGTGAGGGCACCGAGGACGGCACCGAGGCCGCCGGGGGGTCCTCCGAGGGCTCGTCGAGCGGGAACACGCTGCTCTACGTGATCCTGGGGTTGATCGCGATCGCCGTGGTGGTGGGGATCTTCGTGATGATGCGACGGCGCGGCGCCGTCTCGACCCCGGCCGGCTCGCCGTTCCCGTCGGATCAGGATGCGGTCACGGCCCCCGTGTCGCCGGCTTCGGCACCCGAACCACCGGCGGTCCCTCCGGATGCTCCGGGGGTTCCTCCCGCGCCCGCGCCCCCGGTCGATCCGCCCCGGTCTCCGGAGGAAGGCGGCACCCCCTAGCCGCCGGCGCCGGCCCGGGCTGCGCGGATTCGCCGTGCTGTGCGGGGGGCGCTTACGATATGGCGCCCGTACACCTCCGAACGAAGGGAGTCTCGTGGCCGACACCGACGCCGCTCCGCCGCGACCGCGGTTCCTGCGTTCGGACGGGAAGGAGAAGGTCACGGGAGCGGGTCGCTACACGGCCGACCTCACCCTGACGGGCCAGGCGTTCGCGAAGTTCCGCTACGCCGACCATCCTCACGCCCGCATCACGCGCCTCGACACGTCGAAGGCTCGCGCGCTTCCCGGCGTGGTGGCGGTGGTCACCCAGGACGACCTTCCCGACGTGCGGTTCGGCGGACTGGTGCAGGACCGCACACTGTTCGCGAAGGACGTCGTCCGGTTCGAGGGCGAGATCGTCGCGGGCGTCGCCGCGCTCACCGAGGAGATCGCCGCCGAAGCGGCACGCCAGATCGAGGTGGACTACGAGCCGCTCCCGGTGGTGAGCGACTTCGTCGCCGCCATGGAACCGGGGGTCCCGCCGATCCACCCGGACCTCGCGTCCTACGAGAAGGACGAGAACGTCGTCGCCGACGGGAACACGATGGCGTACTCGACGATCGTGAAGGGCGACGCCGACGCCGGCATGGCCGAGGCCGACCTCGTCGTGCGGGGCCGCTACGTCTCCGATGCGTCGCAGGGGGTCCCCATCGAGCCCAGGGCCGTGGTCGCCCAGTGGCGGGGCGACGAGGTCACGATCTGGTCCTCGACCCAGGTGCCGTACGCGGCGAGGGAGGGCGTGGCGCACACGCTGCAGGTGCCCGAGGCGAACGTGCGCATCGTGGTCCCGCTGCTCGGCGGCGGGTTCGGTGCGAAGTGCGACCTGCACTTCGAGGCCCAGGTAGCAGCGCTCGCCCGCGCGGCCGGTCGCCCCGTGAAGCTCGTCTTCAGCCGGCGCGAGGAGTTCACCGCGATCGCCCAGCGGCGAGAGGGCATCGTGATGGAGTTCGAGACCGGCGTGACGCGCGAGGGCCGGCTGGTCGCCCGGCGAGCGAAGCTGGTGCTCGACAAGGGCGCGTACTGCGGGGAGGGGGGCTTCCTCGGTCAGATGGCCGCGATGCACGCGTGCGGCCCCTACGTGATCGAGCACATCTTCGTCGAGGCGTTCCTGAACTACACGAACAACCAGCCGTCGGGCTCGGTGCGTGCCCCGACCGCTCCCCAGGTGTGTTGGGGACTCGAGCAACACATGGACGAGGTCGCGCGCGCGATCGAGATGGACCCGGTCGAGCTGCGCCGGCGCTCCCTGATCGAACAGGGCGCCGAGGGTCCGACCAGGCAGATCTTCGACGAGATCGGCATGAAGCGCACCCTCGAGCGCGCGGTCGAGATGATCGGCTACGAGCGCGAGCTGCCCGAGGACGAGGGCATCGGGGTCGCCGTCGGCTGGTGGCCGTGCATGCCGGCGTCCTCGGGCGCATACGTGCACCTCAACGGGGACGGCAGCGGGACGATCGTGACCGGCGCGCAGGAGAACGGCAGCGGCGCCGTCATGGCGATGCCGATGTTCGTGGCCGAGGAGCTGGGCATGCGTCCGGAGGACTTCACGATCCTCTACCAGGACACCGCCGCCGCGAACTGGGACATGGGCTCGTGCGGTTCCCAGACCACGTTCAACAGCGGCCGCGCGATCCTGGCGGCGGCCGCCGACGTGCGCGAGCAGTTGCTCGATGCCGCCGCCGAGGAGCTCGAGGTCGACCGTCAGGACCTGGAGCTCGCCGACGGCACGGTGCGCGTCAAGGGGTCGCCCGACCGCTCCGTGTCGGTCGGCGACCTCGCCGGGGCCGGCACGATCCACGGGAAGGGCTCGGGCGACGTTCCAGAGGTGCCCGGGGGCGACACCGGGGGGTGCGTGGGCCGCCTCGGCAACGAGACGTTCCTCGCGCCGCAGCTGATCACCCAGGCCGCACACGTCAAGGTGGACCGGGCGACCGGCGTCGTGCGGGTCCTGAAGGTGGCGGCCGCGCACGACTCGGGCATGATCCTGAACCGCTCCGGCGCCGACGGACAGGTCACCGGCGGCGTCGTGATGGGGGTCGGGCTCGCCCTCAGCGAAGGGACGCAGCTGGACGACGAGGGCCGGCAGCGCAACCCGGCGCTGCTCGACTACAAGCTCGTGACCTCCGCCGACACGCCCGAGATCGAGGTCGACTGGATCCAGGTGCCCGCCAAGGGTGCGGGCCCCCGGGGCTCCAAAGGCGTGGGGGAACCGCCGCAGGTGCCGACCGCCGCCGCCATCGCCAACGCGATCGCCTCCGTGGTGGGCACCCAGGTGCGGCAGCTGCCGATGACGCCCGAGCGGGTGTGGGCGGCGAGCAGGGGGGCGGGCGCATGAGTCGATCGTTCACCTCGGCCGGCACGCTCGACGAGGCCTTCGCGGCGATCGGCGCGGGCGCCCGTCCCGTCGCCGGCGGGACCGACCTCGTGGTCGGGGCGCGGCAGGGCAAGGCGCCGCTTCCCGAGGCGATCGTCGCGATCGATCGCATCGAGGCGCTGCGGGTCCTCGACGACACCGGTGGGGGGCTGCGCATCGGCGCCCTCGTCACCCACGAGGACGTCGTCGCGAGCGCCGCCGTCCGGTCGCGGTTCACGGCGCTCGCCGACGCGTCGGCGATCGTCGGCTCGCACGCGACCCGGGCCAACGGCACGATCGGCGGGAACGTGATGAACGCGTCGCCCGCGATGGACACCGGCGGCCCGTTGCTGTGCCTGGGCGCCACGGCCACCCTCCGATCGGCGAGCGGTGAGCGTGTGCTCTCGCTCGACGAGCTGTGGGCTGGTCCGGGAGCGACGACGGCCGACGCCGGCGAGTTGCTGACCGCGATCGAGGTGCCCGCACCGGCGCCGGGCACCGGCTCGGCGTACGTCCGGCTCGAGTACCGGCGCCAGATGGAGATCGCGGTCGTCGGTGCGAGCGCGGTCGTCACCCTCGCCGATGGCTCGGTGAGCGACGCGCGAGTCTCGATCACGGCGCTGTCGCCGACGATCCGCCGCGTGGCCGAGGCCGAACGGGCGTTGGTCGGCGGCGACGGAGGCGATGCCGGCGTCGCGGCAGCCGCACGAGCCGCGGCCGAGGGAGCCGCGCCGATCAGCGACGTCCGTGCTTCCGCCGACTACCGCACCGCGATGGCCGAGGTCGTGGCCCGCCGTGCGATCGCCGCCGCGATCGCGAGGGCCGGCGGCGGCGACGTTCCCATCCCTGCGAGCGACGCGCTCTACGGCGCGTGAGGAGCACGAGAGACGCATGAAGACCGCGGCGACGCTCACCGTGAACGGCACCGACTACCCGATCGAGATCGATCCGCATCGCTCGCTGTTGAAGGCCGTGCGGGAGGAGATCGGCCTGACCGGGTCGAAGGAGGGCTGCGACGACTCCGAGTGTGGCGCCTGCATGATGCTGCTCGACGGCCGCCCGGTGAACTCCTGCTCGTACCTGGCGATGCAGGCCGTCGGGAAGCAGATCACGACGGTGGAGGGGCTCGCCGGCGGGCTGGGGGTGGGCGCCCTGCAGGCGGAGTTCCTGCAGCAGGGCGGGGTGCAATGCGGCTTCTGCACGCCCGGCATGCTCGTGTCGGCGACGGCGCTGCTGCGACGCAACCCCCGGCCGACCGAGGACGAGGTGCGGCTCGCGCTGGCGGGCAACCTCTGCCGATGCACGGGGTACGGCGGCATCGTGAAGGCCGTCATGGAGACCGCAGCGGGCCACGAACCGGAGCTGGCATCGCCTCCTGTTCATGAGGCTCGGCACGCAACGCACCGCGCGGGCTGAGCCTCGAGGCGACTTCGTGGGCTCGCGAGGGTCCATGCGCCGGGCTCGTACCGGAGCTCAGGGCGTCATCGACCAGATCGCGACCGTCTCGTGCGGCGCGAGGTTCCTCCACGACGCGATCGTCTCCGTGGAGATCTCGATGGCGTCGCCCGCGTGCAGGGCCTCGGTCTCGTCGCCGATCCGGAGCTCCAGCACGCCGGAGACGACGACGACGACTTCGCTCAGCTTCGTCGTGAACGGCGGGCGACGGCCGGAGGAGCCGCGCGCGAACCGCACGAGTTGCATGCCCGGACCCGTCGAGGATCCGACCAGCTGCTCGGCCTCGACGCCCGGAGCAATCGTGTGCTGCGGCCTGTTCCCTCGCCGGGCCACGCGGTACGGGCCCGGTGCCGGGCGATCGTCGCCTCCGAACGGCATGCCCAGCTCGGTCCAGGCTCGGGTGAGGGTGGCACCCGACAGTCCGGCGGCGCCCCGTTCCGCCTGGGAGAGCGCGCTCGGGCTGATGCCGATCCTCCGTGCCAACTCCGCCTGGGAGAGCCCTCGGGTTCGTCGAGCCTCCCGAAGGAGCGCGCCGACGCGTTCCTTCGCCCCGGCCTCCTGTTCGTGCACGAGCCTGGCGCGGCCCGCCTCGAACCGGATCGTGGCCCGTCTGCCGACGACCTCGGGCGCGCGGCCCTCGGCCTTGACGACCCGCAGCCCGAACCCGTCGTCGGCCGTCTCGATCCGCACGACCACCTGGGTGACCCTCGTGAGCCGCGACAGGAACGACGGGTCGTGGGCGCTGCGATCGAGCACCCAGAGCGCGACCGTGCGCAGCTCGTACAGCCGTGGGCACGAGCGCAGGAAGAACGAGAGGGCTTCGTCGGCTCCCCAGACCTCTTGCATGCCGGTGAGGCTGTCGAACACGTAGCGCGTGTCGGGCCCGAGCTCGTCCTCGAGCGCGCTCATCGAGGCCCGCACTCCGTCGGGGTCGGCCACCTCGCGCAGCCGCTCGATCCGGGGGGATCGCGCTCGCCTCGACCGGTAGAAGCGTTCGAACGCCGCATCCGAGCCGCCGAGCCCGTCGGTGTAGAGATCGACCAGCACGGTTCGCTGCGGGTGCCACCGGCCGGCGAACCGGTCGAGGACGACGCTCGGTGGCACGTGCAGGCTCACGTAGGCGAGGCCGGCCGCCTTCGAGGAAGCCTGGACGAACGCGGAGACGAAGCTGTCGAGGGATACCTCGCCGTCGCCCTCGAACACCAGGTTGTCCCCGATGCGGACGCCCCCGATCAGGTCGTCGAGGGGGCGCAGGCCCGTGCTGGGGCGGGTCATCGCCGGCGCGCTAGCGGTGCCGGCCTCGGGACGGCCAGGGCGTCACGATCCGAACCAGAGGGGCCCCGCGCGACCGGCCACGCCGAGCTCGGCGAGCCGCGACCACCGATCGCGGCCCGAGCGTCGGTGCCGCGGGGTCTCGGTCTCGCCCGACCTCGCGCGTGCCTTCGGGGGTCGGCCGACCCGTGCGCCGCTGGCGTGGTCGGTCGCGGGGACGATCCGGACGTTCATCGGGGCCACCTCCTGCCGGCGACGGCCGGCGACGATCTCGGACGTTGAGGTAGAGTATCACTTCACGCGACGCACTGAGCGTGAAGTGATAGCCGATCCACCGATGGAGGGAGCGTGAGCATCGTGAGCGTGCAGCAGGCAGCCGGGCCGATCGAGGTTCCGCTCGAGGGCAGGCTGGAGGCGTTGGAGACGGAGATCATCCCGGAGCTCGAGCGTCACCTGACCTCGAGCGACGACGAGTTGACCCATGCGGCTCTCCTGGCTGCCCGCCGCGAGGCCGGTGACATCCGTGACGCCCTCGAGCGCGCCCGGACCGCGGCGGACGAGCCCTGGGACGAGCAACGGATCGAGGTGGGGGACGCCGTGGACGTCCGGGAATCCGGCGCGGACCGGGTGGAGCGGTTCGTCTTGACGTGGGGCGGTCGCGGTGCCCGGGTCGACGACGCGTGGATATCCGATCGTTCGCCACTCGGGAAGGTGCTCGTCGGGAGCCGGCGCGGCGAGGTCGTCGAGGTGGTCGCACCGGCGGGGCCGATCCGCTACGAGATCGTGGACTTCACCCGCGCCGGGTGAGGTCGCGCGGCGAGCTCGGGGCCTTCACTCGCCCCACACGGCCCTGGCCCGGTCGGTGAGCACGGGGCCGCGGCCGATCACCGGGAACAGCCAGGCCTTGGCGAGCGCCGCCGCTCCGCCGATCAGCGCCGTGGCGGCTCCGATCCGGCCGAGCCCGGCACCGACCCACCCGGCGGCGCGGGCGGCGACGAGCACGAGGCCGGCGTTGAGGAGCACCACCTGCACGGGGGCCAGCAGCTCGAACGCCGCCAGCGACCGGCGGCGCTCGGTGGGATGGCCGGGCGTCGCCATCGGCAGCAGGTACGACCACGCACCGAGCAGCACCTGCGCCAGCCAGCCCGCGACGAACGCCGTGAGGAACACCGGCCGGTAGCGGTCGAACCCGGCGACGCCGTCGAACAGGGCCACGGCGAGCCCGATCGACCCCACGACGAACCACGCGACGGCCCCCATCATGTGGAACGCGGCCGCCGGGATCGCCCAGTTCCGCTCGGCGCGGAGCACCGAGGCCACCAGCAGGACCATCCCGAGCGCGCCCAGCGCGTAGGCCACGCCTCCCACAGCCAAGAGCCAACTCAACGGGCCGATCCGCCCGAGGAGCTGCAGGACCAGCCCGATCACGAGCAGGGTGAGCACCGTGAAGCCCGGCCAGGGGGGCATGCGAAGCCTGAGCACGGTCGGCAGCAGCGTGATGAGCGTGCCCACGACCGTGAGCGACGCCCAGCCGAGCACGTTCGCCGTCATGTGCGCCTGTTTCAGCTCGAGGTATGCGCCGCCCGAGGCAGCGCCGGCCCCCAGCCACGCGCCGATCGCCGCGCCGAGCAGCACGGAGGTGATCGCGCAGGCGTACGCGGCGATCGGCATCGCGTGGCGCCGGTTCAGGGCGCGCCGCCACGCCGTGCGGAGCATCCAGCCGAGGACGGCCATCGCGCTCACGAACGCGACGCCTCCCACGGCGGTGATCCACCCCGTCGACGTGGGCATGCCGATCGCGATCGAGCCGGCGCCCGAGGTCACGAGCAGGAACTGCGCCCACACGATCCGCTCGGGCGGGGCGGGCGTCGAGGTCAGGGCCAGCATGAAGTTCTGCATCGCTCCCGAGATGGCGGTCGAGATCGCTCCCGCGAGCGCCAGATGCAGCGGCAGCCACAAGCCCAGTCGCCACGAGGCAGGCAGGGCGAGGGAGACCAGGGCGGCCGTGAGCCATGCCCGCGCCGTGGTCTGGTACAGCGCGGTGACCGATCGGGGCTTCATCGCCGGGTGGCGCGCTCCACGACCGCAGCCGCGATCGCCCGAGCCTCATCGATCCTGGTGCGGTCGACGAACACGTGCGTGTCGCGTTCCCAGATCCGGGTGAAGAACCCCGAGGGGACCTTCGCCCAGTAGGCGATGCCGGCCTCGTCCATCCGCTGCGCGATCTCGGCGCCGTGCTCGGGCGTGAACCCGCCCAGGTGCACGGTCCGGACGTCCTTCGGGACCTGCCACACCCGCTTCACGTGGAGGCGCCCTCCGCCGTCGCTCGAAGCGAGGCCGTCACGACAGGTACCGCACCAGCGCGAACGCCCCGTCGCCCGCCCCTGAACGACCCCCGACGACGACATCGCCCTCGTGCACGGCGATGCCGCCCGCCCTGGCGCCGCCCGGGAAGAACGTCGCGACCTTCCCGTCGCCCCCGAACGTGGCATCGAGCGAGCCGTCGGACAGGTAGCGGGCGGCGACGAAGCGCGGCACGGTCGGGTCGCCGAACTCGTGGGGCCCCGTGTACCCGGCGGCGACGATCGCCCCTGACGGCCGCACCACGACGCCGTTCAGCGTTTGCTCCCCGGGGCCGAGTCGCGTGCGCACCACGCCGTCGCCCCCGAACGATCGGTCGAGCCGCCCGTTCCGCCGGAACCGCGCCAACCCGACCCGGAAGATGTCGTGATCGCCGGTGGCGACGATCCTGCCGTCGGGCTGCACGGCCACGGCGAGGGCGAAGATCTGGCTGACGACCGCGCCGATCGTGCCGTCGCCGGCGAACGTCGGGTCGAGCCGCCCGTCGGGGAGGTACCGGGCGAGCGCGAGGCCACGGCTGTTGTAGCCCGCCACCACGACGCGCCCGTTCCGCTGCACCGTCAGCGCCCGGGCGTTGGCTCCTCGGTACGGCGTCACGACCTTCCCGCCGTCGCCGAACGTCGGGTCGAGGGCGCCGTTGCGCCGGTAGCGAGCCAGCCGGAACCCGGCCTGTCCGAAGCCGGCCCCGCCGGCGGCGACGATCTTCCCGTCCGCCTGGATCGCCACGTCCCAGGCGACGTCGTGCCCGGGAGCGAAGTCGGTCGTGACCGTCCCGTCGCCGCCGAACGTCGGGTCGAGGGTGCCGTTGCGCCGGTAGCGGACGATCGCGAACCTCAGCATGCTGTCGGTGCCGGCGACCACGATGCGGCCGTTGGCCTGGATCGCGACCGACCATGCCTCGTCGCCGTGGCCGCCGGCGATCGGGGTGGTCACCCTGCCGCCGCCGCCGAACGTGCCGTCGAGCATCCCGCCCGCGTCGAACCGGGCCACCGCGAATTCCCCCGTGCCCGAGGTTCCAGCCGCGGCTCCGGCCATCACGATGCTGCCGTCGGCATCGACCGCCACCGAGGTGCCGAACGCACCGCCTGGGAAGGTGGCCGTGGCCTTCCCTGCCGTGCCGAACCCCGGGTCGGGATCGCCTCCGGCCGCGACGGCGGACGGCATGCCGGCCGCGATCGAGCACGCGACGGCGGTCGCGACCGCGATGGCCGTCCGTGCGGTGTTCCGACGCGGGATCATCCGGGCACCTCCACGTTCTGATCGACGAGTTCCGTGTTGACCACCGTTCCCCCCGAGGTCAGACTGGCCGCTATCGTCCACCCGTGCAAGGCGAGTGGCTCGTGCGACGCCGCGGTGAAGCCGGTGCGGGGCGAAAGGGGAGGAGAACTTCGTGAAGCGCAAGCTCATGCCGGGCGTCATCGTCGCGCTGGTCGTCGGCGCGGTCTCGGTCGCGGGTTCCGTGACCGCGGGCGCGGGCCAGAAGGCGGAGACCATCGTGACGATTAAGGCCGAGGGCACCGACCTCAGCGGGGTCGTGAAGAGCCCACGTCCGAAGCGATGCGCCAAGGACCGGAAGGTGTCGGTCTACAAGCAGAAGGGCGCGTCGCAGAACCCCGCCGTCGACGAGAAGATCGCGAGCGACACCGCGTCGCTCAACGGCGACCGCTACGAGTGGAGCACGGGCAACACTGGGGTGACCGGGAGGTTCTACGCGCGCGTCGGTCCCACCGAGTTCTGCAAGAAGGACACGAGCCGCACGATCAAGGTCGAGCAGCTCTAGGTACTCGGAACCTAGCCTTCGCTCGGCTCGGGCGGCTCGCTCGTTCCGGGCGGCTCGCTCGTTCCGGACGGCCCCTGCTTGCCGGAACCGCTCCCGGAACGCAGGCCCTCGGACACCTCGTTGACGGTGGCCGAGATCGCGTCGCCGATCGCGCTGACGGCGTCGCCGAGATCCCGTTTGGCCTGCTCGTCGCGCAGGGTCCCGGAGATCGCCGTGAACCCCCGTGAGAGCCCGTCCATGAGCTCCTTCGCCGCGCGTTCCAGCTCCCGCCGCGATTCCTCGGCCTCCTGGGACTCGGTGCCGCCGGCTTCCCGGTAGCGTTCGGCCACCTGTCGTCCCCACGACGAGAACTTCTCGCCCACGTCGCTCCAAGCCTGCTTCGCGTTCTCGGCCATGCGAGGCTCCTCTCCGCTCGGGGTGCGCGTCCAACCTACAGTCCGGCGGCGAGGTCAGCCCAGGAGCAGGAACACCGCGATGGCCATGGCGTAGCCGGCCAGCACCAGGACCACGCCGCGGATCTCGTCGCGCCGGCCGGGCGACCGCAGCCAGAAGTCGAACGCACGGTTCGCCCCCGGCATCAGGAGCCACGTCAACAGGGCGACGCTCACCACGTTGCCGACGAAGATCGACACAGCCACCGGCAGCGAGGTGAGCCGCGGTGAGAGGAAGCGGTCCAGGATCCCGACGATCGGATACAGGACCAGCAGCACGATCATGGCCTGCTTCCAGTTGGGGGGCGTGCCCTCGCGCCCGGCCCGGGCCGAACCGGCCGGGAACCATCCGGGGAACGACCCACTGACGCTCTCGACCCGGGTCTCGTCCCACATACGAGCCGCCTCCTCGACGAGGCGCGCACGGACTTCCGACGTGAGCCAGGCACGGAGGTGCTCGGCGGTCTCGAAGCGGACCACCGTCACCCACTCGTCCTGCAGGCCGGGAACCGGCGGGATCACCTCGTGGCCGAGGAATCCGGGGTGGCGCGCGGCTTCCGCGTTGATCTCGTCCTGCCAGGCCCGGTAGTCGTGCTCGTGCCCCTCCTTCACCCGCGTGGACACCACCATGGCGGAGGAATCCCGTGCCGGCTGCCCGGCCACGACGTAGCGGCGAGGCTCCTCCGCGAACAGGTCCCGCCCCTCGGAGAGCAGCCGGCGCCGCGTGTCCGATCCCAGCCAGGCCTCGAGATGAGCGAACGAGTCGAACCGGTAGATCACGACGTGTGCCTCCTGGACGCCGGGAACCGGCGGGATCACCTCGACCCCTTCGAACCCCGGGAAGGTGCGGCACGCGTCGTTGATCTCGGTCTGCCAACGTCGGTACTCGTCCTCTCGACCCGGCGACGGCCGCTGGGTGAGGACCACGGTCGCGGACAGGGGCACCGCGTCCTTCGCTGTCTCGTCCATCGGTCTGCTCCCGGGAAGTACGCTCGCGCGTCTACAGCGCGGCGCCGGCCGCGCCTGCCAGCAACGAAGCCAGGCCGGTGTCGTCGGTGGGCGCGTCGACGAGGCCGGGGGCCCAGCCGGTCGCCGAACCGACCCCGACGGTCCGTTGTTCGAGGTCGAACACGCCGAAGGCCACCTCACGGTCCAGGCCGCGGTCGAGCATCGTCGCGGTCACGGCGGCGTTGGCCACGATGGACACGGAGATCAACGCCGCTCGGAATCGCTCGTCCGTGCGCACGGTGGGGCCGTGCACGTCCTCCAGCGCCAGAGCCGCCATCTGGACGCAGGGGAAGAGCGCATCGATGATCGCTCGCAGCGGCGGCTCGTGGACGATCTCGAGGTACGTCTCCGGTGCGAGCAGCGCGTCGGCCGCTGCGGTGACGGCACCACACTGCGAGTGCCCGAGCACCGCGAGCAGCTGGACCGACGGCATGTGCGCCGTGGCGTAGAGCAGGCTCCCGATGCACTCGGTGCCCGGCACGTTGCCGGCGACCCGGACGACGAAGATGTCGTTCGCGGCCTGTCCGAGCACCAACTCGACGGGCACCCGAGCGTCGGAGCAGCCGAGCACGGCCACGAAGGGCTCCTGCGGGAGGCCCTCCCCCGGCGTTCGGGGGAGGCCGAATGCTTCCGGTCCGACGGCGACCTCGACGCGCCCGGCCACAACGTCACCGATCCGCGCGAAGCCGATGCTGCCGGCGTTCAGCCGAGCCCGTGCCTCATCGGCGTTCGTGGGCGCCGGCGGGAGCTCGTCGGCGGGATGCTCCACCCAGAGGACCTCGCGGCGGTCGGTCGGGTCCTTCGAGCTCGTGATCGCGCGACTCCCTCGTTCCGGCTGGGCGTCAACATACGGAGCGACCGTCGAACCGTGCAAGCGGAGGAAGGCGGTTCGGGGGCCGCCATTCCCCCCATCCAGTGGGTCCTTCGACCCCTGAGCACGGGGGTTCGCTTCGTGAGACTTGGATCGAGGGAGGGATCATGGATCGACGCGGAACGTCACAGGTCATCGAGTCGATCCGAACGGAGCCGCGGCATCCGGGCCACCGCGACACCGCGGCGACGATGGTGCTGCTCGACGACGTCACGCGGCGCTACGAGCTCGGCGGGGTGACCGTCACCGCGCTGGCGGGCGTCGACCTCGAGGTGGACGAGGGTGAGTTCGCGGTCGTCCTCGGCCCCTCCGGGAGCGGGAAGACCACCCTGCTCAATCTGATCGGCGCGCTGGACGAGGCGACCTCGGGCACGGTGACCGTCGCAGGACAGCGGATCTCCGGAGCCAAACGCAAGGACCTGTTCGAGTTCCGCCGGCGGACGGTCAGCTTCATCTTCCAGAGCTTCAACCTGTTCCCCGGGCTCACGGCGGCCGAGAACGTCCGCTTCGGGGCAGACGTGGCGCAGGCCGATGCCGATGTCGATCGGATCCTCGCCGACGTCGGTCTGGGCGACCGTCGCGATCATTTCCCGCACGAGCTGTCCGGCGGAGAGCAGCAGCGCGTGGCGATCGCGCGCGCCCTCGCCACCGAGAACCCGATCCTGCTCGCCGACGAGCCGACCGGCGAGCTGGACTTCCGCTCGGGAGTGCAGATCCTCGAGCTGCTTCGCGACCAGGCGGAAGCCGGCATGACGGTGCTGGTCGTGACGCACAACCGAGAGATCTCCCGCGTTGCCGACCGGGTGATCGAGCTCGCGAGCGGCCTCAAGGTCAGCGATGGCCCACCGAAGGGAGGCCGGGCTCCGATCGCCGATCTGCACTGGTAGGAGACGAGCGCGATGCGCGGTGTGTGGTTCTGGCTTCGTTGGGCCGCCCGAGACCTTCGGGCTCGCTGGCCCCAGGTCGCGGCCATCGCTCTGATCGTCGCCGTGGGAACCGGCGTCTCGGCGGGCCTCGGCAGCATGACCGCTTGGCGCCAGGTCTCCTACGACGAGAGCTACGCACTCCTGCGTGCGCACGACATCCGGGTCGATCTCCCGGAGGGCAGCACGGTTGCGGCGGGCACGCTGCTCGATGCCGTCGCCGGCCTGAGCGGCGTCGCGGTCGCGGAAGAGCGCCTGGTCACCCCGACACAGGTCGACGCGTCCCGAGGGAATCGGACGCTCCTCGTGCCCGGTGCGCTGATCGGGGTCGACGTGGCCCGCGGTGGTCCACGGATCGATCGTCTCCACGTCACGGGTGGCCGGTCGCTCACCGTCTCCGACGTCACGACTCCGGGCGTGGTCCTCGAGCGCCATTTCGCGGACGTGTACGACCTGCCTCCCTCGGGTGAGGTGGGCCTCCCCGGCGGGGTTCGCATCCCCTATGTCGGCACGATGTTCACCCCCGAGTACTTCATGGTGACGACTGAGTCCGGCTCGTTCCTCGCTGAGTCGAACTTCGCGGTCGTGGTCGCCCCACTGCTGGTGGCGCAACGGCTGGCCGGCGCGGAGGGCCTCGTGAACGACCTGGTGGTGCGGCTCGAGCCCGGCGTCGACCGCGATGCTGCGAAGACAGACGTCGCGAACGCGTTGCACGATGCCCTGCCGTCGCTGGCCGCCAGCATCACGACGATCGAGGAAGACCCCGCGTACATGGCGCTCTACGGCGACATGGAGAACGACCAACGGACCATGGACGCAGTGGCCTTGCTGATCTTCGGCGCGGCCGTCCTCGCAGCCTTCAACCTGACGAGTCGGATCGTGGAGGCGAAGCGTCGCGAACTGGGCGTGGGGATGGCGCTCGGCCAGCGACGATGGACGATCGCGCTCCGCCCGATGCTGATGGCGCTCGAGGTGGCGCTCCTCGGCGTCGTGTTCGGGATCGGGGTCGGGTTGCTCGTTGCGGTGGGGCTTCGAGACGTGCTCGAATCGCTGTTGCCGATGCCCGTGTTCCGGACGTCGTTCCAGGCCGACGAGTTCGTCGAGGCAGCGGCGTTGGGTCTGTTGTTGCCGATCGTGGCGACGTTGTGGCCCGTGTGGCGAGCCATCCGTGTGCCCCCGGTGGCGGCGCTTCGGACCGGGCACCTCGCCGTCAGGAGCGGTGTGCTCTCACCCTTCCTCAAGAAGCTGACGCCCCATGGTACGAGCCTCCGCCTGATGCCCCTGCGGAACATCCTGCGGGCGCCGCGTCGAACGATCCTGACCGCGATCGGGCTCGGTGCAGCGATCAGCGCGATGGTCGGGGTGGTCGGGGGCATCGATTCCTTCAACGCGACGATCGATGCAGGTGTGCAGGAGGTCCGGTCCGGCGCACCCGATCGGCTCCAGGTGGAGCTGACCGGCATCGTCCCCGTCTCCGAGGGCACGGTCGAGGCGATCGCCATGACACCGGGAGTTCAGGACGCGACGCCGTCGCTGCGGATGGGCGGCCAGCTGCTGGGGCAGGAGGACACCCCATCGATCGACGTGATCCTGGAGGTGCTCGATCTCGAGAACGATGTCTGGCATCCGACGATCCGACAGGCGGTGCCTTCGAGTCACCTTCCCGGCATCGTGCTCGCCGAAGAGGCGGCGCATGATCTCGGCCTCACACCGGGTGATGTCCTGAAGGTTCGTCACCCGGTGATCGAGGAGGGGGCGACCTCGTTCGGCTCCATCGAGGAGCCGATGCGCGTCGTCGGTGTTCACCCCTATCCCATCCGGTCGTTCGCGTACCTCGACGATGCCGATGCCGGTCGGTTCGGTCGTGCCCGTGCGGCGAACGTGGTCATGGTCGCTCCCTCGACGGGTACGGACGTCGAAGCCTTGAAGCGATCGCTCTTCGAGCTGCCGGGGGTCGCCTCGGCGCAAGCGGCGGACGCGAGCGCGGCAGCGCTGCAGGACCTGATGGAACGGTTCACCGGGATCCTGCGCTTCCTCGAGCTGTTCGTGTTGCTGCTGGCGCTGCTGATCGCGTTCAACGCTTCGGCGATCAGCGTGGACGAGCGGGCCCGCGATCACGCCACGATGTTCGCCTTCGGGGTGCGTCCGCTCGCGGTGCTGCGGGGGCTCACCGTGGAAGCGCTCCTGGTCGGGTTCCTCGGGACATCGGTCGGCCTCGGGCTCGGCGTGCTGGCCGTGCGGTGGATCGTCTCCGGTGCCGCCTCGGACATGCCCGACATCGGCATGATCGTCTCCATCGCTCCATCCACGATCGTGACGACGATCGCCCTTGGTGTGCTCGCGGTCGGGGCTGCGCCGCTGTTCACCTTCCGGCGGCTTCGCCGCATGGACGTCCCCTCCACGCTGCGCGTCATGGAGTAGGTCCCGGATCCGAGCGGTTCCCCCTTCGCGAGAGAACCCGATGCGTACACGGCGCCGACAGATGAGCAGCGCCCTTGGCTCTGTTGGGTTCCCCATCCACGTTCTCCGGTTTGGCTGGATGGATCCCCTGGTAGCCGCTGTGCCACCGTAGGTCCAGACTGTCGCGGAGAGGCAGCGTGGCAGATGGTCCACATCGTGGGTGAGATCGTCATCGATCGACGGGTTGAGGAGGTGTTCGACTTCGTCGCCGATGAGCGCAACCGCTACGACCCGAGGGTGCGACGGGCCGAGAAGCTCACGGCAGGACCGATCGGCGTCGGAACGCGGTTCCGGTCGGAGACCACCAGCATGGGTCGGCCGATCGAGATGGTGATCGAGATCACAGCCCACGAACGACCGCATCGGCTGGGGTCCTCCACACACCTGTCGTCCATGGACATCCACAGCACGCTGTTCTTCGAGCCCGTTCCCGGAGGGACCCGGATGCGATGGTCGTCGGACCTGGAGCCGCGCGGTGTCCTCAGGCCGGCCAGCCCGCTCGTGGCCTGGATGGGCCGACGACAAGCCCGTGGCATCTGGGCTCACCTCAAGCGCGTCCTGGAGGAGTGACCGGATGGGCATGGTGACGATCAGCAGAAGGGGCGGCTCGATGGGCGCCTACGTAGCGACGCCCGACGTCGAAGGGCCGTGGCCCGGCGTTGTCGTGATCCACGACGCCCTGGGGATGACCACCGATCTGAGGAACCAGGCCGACTGGCTTGCGCGAGAGGGCTACCTCGCACTCGCCCCCGACCTCTTCCACTGGGGGAGCCGAATGCGGTGCCTGTTCTCCACGATGCGAGCCGCGGTCGCCGGCGAGGGACGACCGTTCGAGGATCTCGAAGCCGCCCGCACATGGCTCGCCGGGCACGAGGACTGTACCGGCAGGGTCGGAGTGATCGGGTTCTGCCTGGGTGGGGGCTTCGCGCTGATGCTGGCGTCCATGGCCGACTACGGAGCCTCGAGCGTCAACTACGGGGGCGTGCCGAAGGACGCGATGGCGGCGCTGGAGGGGGCGTGCCCGGTCGTGGGCAGCTACGGAAGCATGGATCGCTCGTTGCGGAACGCCCCCGCCCAGCTAGAGCGGGTCCTGAGCGAGGTCGGGATCGAGCACGACATCAAGGTCTATCCGCAGGCCGGTCATGCCTTTCTCAACGATCCGGCCCCTGGCGAGCTGCCCCTGTGGGCGCGGGTGGCGGGAGGATTCGCCAACGCCGGCTACCATGAACCGTCCGCGGCCGACGCCCGCAGGCGCATCGTCTCGTTCTTCAACGCGCACTTGAAGCCGTAGCTCTCCGCACGCCACTCTCGGCGTGGTGGATCCTCGACTGAACGCGCATGGTGCCATCCGATCGACCCTCGAACCGTTGCTCGCGATCCTCACCGTGACGACCAGAGACGCGATGGGTGAAGGCCACCGTCTCACACCTCCGCGTAACTCAGAGCGGGCCACCGCAGCCAGGCCACCGACAGGACGAAGGCGTTGATAGCCAGTCCGAGCGCGAGCAGCGGATGGAAGTACAGCGCGAGCAGGGCGGTGGACACCACTGCGCCGGCGATCGCGGCACCGCTCCACCAGCCCAGGTTGGCGAGGAGCGCGATCCCCGCGATGGCGAACCCCGCGGTCGTCCCGATCATGAGCACCAGCCCTATCGACCGGACCGCTCCCTGTTCGAGGCCGATGCTCGAGAGGAGCCAGGGCCGCTCGAGGTGGAAAGGCCATTCGAGGTCGCCGGACTTCTGCGCGGGCTCGGGAACCACGTAGAGAAGGTGTACGAGCCCGTGGGCGATCAGGAACAGTCCGAGAACGAGCCGAAATCGGGTCGCCAGCCATGCGATCGCGACGAGCACGGCAATGTAAGGGAGCAGGGATACGAAGCGTCGCATACGAATCACTCCTCTGCCGCATACACGAGACCAGACTGGCTGCCATCGTCAGCCCTTCGATGCCCGCCTTGGAGCAGCACGCCGCTCGAACCCGTCGAGCAGGGCGGCGAGGCCCCATCCGAAGCTCGAGGTCCCGTCGCCGAGCCGGTCACCTTGCCACCGGAGGCCGTACGCCCGGTCGGCCACGTCGTCCATCATCGTGGCGAGGATCGGGAAGGAGTTCGGGTCAGCGTCTCTGAGTTGCCGACGCATCGCCTTTCTCAGCGATGGGTCCGGCGCGTGCTCGGAGGGCTTCGTCTCGAGGATGCTGAAGCCGATCACGTACCCGCACCAGGCGTTGTACGCGTCGACAAGGTCGCGGTCTCGGATGCCTTCATCGCGGAGGCAAGCCAGCGCGGCTTCGGCGATTCGCATCGAGTTGGGGGTGAGCGTCACCTGCGACGTCAGGACCTCATGCAGGTGGGGGTGCGCCCTGAGCACTTCACGGCACGAAGAAGATAGGGCTTCAAGGCGAGACCGCGGCCTCCCGCGCGACGTCGCGGACGTCGTGTCGACGTCAGCGAGCACGTGGTCGGCGATCGCGATCAAGAGCCATTGCTTGGAGGGGACGTACCGGTACAACGCGCTCGTGCTCGTGCCGAGCTCGCCGGCCAGCGCCCGCATGGAGAGAGCAGCCGATCCCTCTTCATGCAAGAGCGAGTGCGCGAGCTCAACGATCTTGCGCCCCTCGAGCCGTCGCCGCGTCGGCGCGTCTCGACGAAGCAGCCAATGGCTCGGTTCGCTCATCCACTCCTCCCGACGGATCAGCATCCGGTCCTGGATCGGCTCGTGCGGTGGTCCGGACACCGCTGGCTTTGACACCTCCCGTCGGCGAATGGTAACACTGTGTCCTTCCTGGTAACAGCGTAGCCACACGCCAACGAACCAATGGTGTATGGGCGAGTCGATCGGAGAGCGCGATGGCATCCACGATTCTCGAGAGGGTAGACAGGGGTTCGGTCAAGCGGACGGCGCGCATCGCGGGCGTCCTGTACCTGGTGATCTTCATCGTAGCCCCATTCCCTTTCCTCCTCGGCAGAGCGAGCCTCGTGGTGACCGGGGATGCCGCAGCGACGGCAGAGAACATCATCGAGTCGGAAACGGTGTTCCGGGTCGGCATGGTCGCCGAGACGGTCGTCTTCCTCGTCGAGATCGTGCTGGCCGCGCTCCTATACGTGCTGCTTCGGCCCGTGAGCCGACCGCTGTCCCTGGCCGCCGCGTTCTCCCGGGTAGGTGAGGCCGTCATTCAGGCCGCGAACCTGATGACGAGCATCCTCGTCCTGCTCGTGTTGGGGGGAAGCGGCTACCTCGCGGTGTTCGAGCCCGACCAGCTGGATGCCCTCGCCATGCTGTTCCTCGACGCGAACGAATTCATGATCCTTATCTGGGGCCTCTTCTTCGGGCTCCATCTGCTGTTGCTCGGCTACCTCGTGTACCGGTCGGGGTTCTGGCCCCGGGTCCTCGGGGTCCTACTCGTCGCGGCATCGGTGGGATACCTGGCGCAGAGCTGGGTGCACATCATCACATCGCGGTTCGACGACGTGCTCTCCGTGATCGTCATCGTGCTGGCCGTCCCAGGGGAGCTCGCGTTCACCGTCTGGCTGCTGTGGAAGGGCGTCGACGTGGATCGGTGGGAACGGCGCGCGATGGACGCTTCGTACCCGTGACCGGAACGCCCAAGGAAGTCTCCTTGCCAAGGCGGCTCGGCAGGATCCTTCTCGCCTTGCTCCTGGCGGTCGTCCTGTTGCTCGGGCTTCTCGGCTGGGTGGGAGCCCTCACGCTCACGATGGTCCCGGGGGAGGAGGCGGTCACGCCTACACACCTCTTCGAGGATGCGCCATTCGGCGCTCCGGGGCCGCACGCGGCCGGCGTCCGGACGGTCGAGATCGACGCGGCGGAGCCGACCGAGACCACGATGTGGTACCCGGCGTCGACGGAGGGGATCCGTGCCTCATCGACCACGTACGCGTACGTCGTCGATCTCCTGGGCCCGATGGCACTCGCGAGCTTCGACGGGGAGGCCCTGAGGGACGCGCCGTTCGATCGGTCGGATCAGCCGTACCCGCTGGTCGTCTTGTCACCGGGGTTCGCCATCGGTGCCACGAGCTACGCCTGGCTGGCCGAGCACCTCGCCTCCTATGGGTTCGTCGTGGTCGCCGCCCGGCACGACGAGCAGCTGGATCCATCGGGTCTGTGGCGTGCGACGATCGAACGGCCTCAGGACGTCCGTACCGTGGTCTCGTGGGTGGGTGAGCAGACAGGGATCGGCGGCGAGCTCGAGGGCGTCGTCGATCCCGGCGCATCGGCCGTGATCGGCCACTCGTACGGGGGCTACACGGCGCTCGCGGCCGGCGGCGGTCGACTCGACACCTCCCGTCTCGAGCCCACTTGCGCGGCGGCTGCCGCTGCGGATGACCCGATCACCTTCCTCTGCGACGCTCTTCAGCCGCACCTCGATGACATGGCGCGACTGGCCGGTTTGGATTCCATCCCCGCGGGTCTTTGGCCCGATCAGAGCGTTGCCGGGGTTGACGCCGTCGTGTCGATGGCGGGCGACGCCCTGATGTTCGACCGGACGGGCTTGACCGAGCTGGACGTGCCGGTCATGGCCATCGGCGGGACGGGCGACTCGGACTCGCCCTACGAGTGGGGGACCGGTCTCGCCTACGAACATGCGGCGGCTCCCAGGAAGGCGGCAGTGGGGCTCCTAGACGCGGAGCACTTCATCTTCACTGGCCCCTGCGAGCAGGTTCGCCTGTTCCTGAAGGTGTTCGGTGGGGGGTTCTGCTCGGATGGTGGCTGGGACAGGGGCCGGGCGCACGTCCTGATCGGACAATTCGTGACGGCGTTCCTGCTCGCGGAGCTGCAGCAGGATGCGACGGCCGCGGCTGCGCTGGCGCCCGAGCGGGTGGATCAGTCCGACCTGCGCTATGAGGCGGAGGGCCACGCTCGATGAACGCAAGAGGCTGCAGGCCGTTAGGACCGCGGCCGGCCTGCCTGCGCGTAGACGAGCTGTACCAGCACGAACGCGGCCTCGAAGAGGTGGAAGACGAGCGCCGTCGTGTAGAAGGCATCCGCGTGCTCGCGGCTCACCCCCAGGACCGCCAGGATCAACGGGACCTGGATCGGGATCTCGAGGAGCACCCAGAACAAGGCCGCCCCAACCGGGCTCGTGCGGACTTGAGCGAGGGCGACCTGTCGGTTCTCGGGCCTGCGCAGCGACAGGACGATGAGGCCCCAGTCGAGGAGGAGGTACGCGAGGCTGCTCCAGAACCAGAGCGTCCGGTCGGAGACGCCGTACGCGGCGAGCCCGACAGGGATCAGCGCAGCGGCGATCACCGCGAGGCCGATCGTCACGACCGCGCGAATCTGTCCGAGCTGCGACGGTTCGACCTCGTCGCGGCCGGTGATGCCGATCAGGGCGGCGAAGCCAACGAAGACGCCAGCGATCTCGGCGATACCGACGAAGAGCCCGCTGTTCTGGACCACGCGATGCGTCTCAACCTCCATCGTTTCCCGGTCGCCAACCCCGCCGAGCCTCCCCTCGAGGACCGGGCGGAAGGCGCGCGATGACGGTACATGAGCCTCGGCCCGCCCACAGCCTCCGACGGAGGATGCCCGGATGAAGGCCGTCCTGTTCAAGCGGGCAGGTTCCGCGGACGGACTCGTCCTCGACGAGATCCCAGAGCCGGTCCCCGAAGCGAACGAGATCCTGGTCAAGGTCCGAGCCGCGAGCGTCACGAGGGGCGACGTCGTGCTACGCAGGATCCCTCGGATCGTCGCTCGGCTGTTCCGCCTCGGCCGCAAAGCGATCCTGGGGCACGAGTTCGCGGGAGACGTCAAGGCCGTGGGGTCCGACGTGCGGTTGTTCGAGATCGGCGATCGGGTATTCGGGACGACGACGGGGCTGGGAACCGGTTCGTACGCAGAGTACATCTGCGTGCCCGCAGATGGTGTCATCACGAGGATCCCCGCCGGCGTCAGGTACGAGGAGGCTGCTCCGATCCCGATTGGCGGCATGACCGCGCTGCACTTCCTGCGGGAGGGAGGCGTCGGCAGAGGGAAGCTGGTGCTCGTGTACGGAGCATCGGGGAGCGTTGGGACATTCGCGGTGCAGCTCGCTCACCACTTCGGGGCGCATGTGACGGGAGTGTGCAGCACCTCGAACGTGGAGCTGGTCCGATCCCTCGGCGCCGATGAGGTCATCGACTACACACAGGAGGACTTCACGCAGGGGGGCCGGACCTACGACGTGATCTTCGATGCCGTCGGGAAGGCCTCACCGAAGCGCAGCCAGGAACTGCTGACCGTGAATGGGAAGTACGTCTCCGTCAGATCGTCCACGGAGAGGAGGGAGAACCTGCTCGAGATCGCGGAACTGCTGGACATACGAGCGATCAAGGCCGTCATCGACCGTCGCTATGCGCTCGCGGACGTTCGCGAAGCCCACCGATACGTGGAAAGGGGTCGCAAGCGAGGGAACGTCGCCATCACGGTTGCGAAGGAGTGACTCCTCGACGCGCTGTCGGTGACGCACCCCACGCGGATAGTCCGGGCGAGAGAGGTGTTTGGGCATGGACTTCACGAACACGGTTACCATCGATCGGCGAGCCCAAGAGGTCTTTCGATTCGTCTCTGATCTGGAGAACGTTCCGAAGTGGAACTACGCCATCATCGCAACGCGGAAAACCTCTGACGGCCCTGTGGATGTCGGGACGACCTACCGTCAGGTTCGGTCGGCTCCCACGCGGAGCGAGGAGCAGCTTCGTGTTACGGAATTCGAATCAGGACGACGCTTCGCCGTCCAAGGGGATCTGGGCCCGTTCGTCGGGACGCTGACCTACGAGTTCGAGGATGTCGACGGCCGCACCCGCCTTACCAACACAGCCAGTCTCGAAGCGCGCGGCCTGGTGAAGATCGCGGCACCGATCGCGTCTGCTCGCATCCGTGAGGCAGTCGCCGAGAATCTCGGCGCGCTGAAGCAACTCATGGAGCAGCGAGACACGACGCCGCAATAGCAGGAGCAAGAGATCGGCGGAGCGCAATCGGTTGTCTTCCGGGTACCCGGCGTCAACGACCTGGTAGAGAAACCGCGTGGAGGTCGTACTTGACGAAGAGCACCTCGTCTTCGCGTGCCACGTCGGTGGTCATGCTACGGAGGAGGAGGGACATCGAATAGCCGTCCCGATCGTATCTCACCACGTCTGTTCCGCCGTTGTAGTGCTGGGATGGGGAGTTCGACCGAGCCTTTCTTCGACGAGGGTGGCGGCCACGAGCAGGTCCGATTCGGCTGGTTCCTCCGCGGCTCCTGCCGATGACGGCCGCTGAGCGCGAAGCGCCGGGCGAGCTGCTCGCCGAGAAGCCGAGAAGAGCTCCGGCAAGAGCGCTGTTGCCAAGGATCGACGGCTGAGCGCGTGAATCCAGGTCGCAACGAATCACATGCAGGTTCTTCAACCACAGTAAGAAGACACTCGATGTCTTTCCGCAGCTCAGACCTTTGGTGCCCCCGGCAGTGTCTGAGTTCACGACATAGTTCCGTCCTGTCGCGCGACATCGTTCCTACTCCGGTCGGAGGGAGCAGGCGATTTCGCTGGCGAGGCTCGTGGTCACCGCGGTCGGGGTGGAGGGACGCTCGAAGGCGGAGGTCGCCCGTGAGCTGGGCCTGTCGCCGCGGTGGGTCTACGAGCTGTGCCGGCGGTTCGATGGCCAGGGCGAGGCCGGGCTGGAGCCACGTTCGCGAAGGCCAGGCGCAGCCCACAGCGGACCGCCGACGAGGTCGAGGACGAGATCGTGGCCCTGCGCAAGGAGCTGACGAACCTCGGGGTCGACGCCGGGGCGCAGACGATCAGGGTCCACCTCGCGCGTTGCCGCGGCGAGGATCGGGTGCCCTCGGTCTCCACGACCCGGCGGATCCTGGTCCGTCGGGGGTTCGTGACCCCGCAGCCCCGCAAGCGACCGCGATCTTCCTACGTCCGGTTCGAAGCCGCGATGCCCAACGAGCGCTGGCAGGCCGACATCACCCACTGGCGGCTCGCCGACGGGACCGAGGTCGAGATCTTGAACGCGATCGACGACCACTCCAGGCTGCTGGTCGCCTCCGACGCTCGCGTGATCTTCAAGGCCGCCGACGTCGTGGGGAGCTTCCGCGCAGCCGCTGCGGCCCACGGGATCCCCGGCGTCGCTCCTGACGGACAACGGTGCGGTGTGTTCACCGCGGCGCCGCGGGGAGGACGCTGCGCGCTCGAGCTCGAGTGCGCCAGGGCAGGGATCCGACTGGTCCACTCGAGCCCGTACCACCCGCAGGCCTGCGGGAAGGTCGAGCGCTTGCACCAGACGCTGAAGAGGTTCCTGGCCAAGCAGGACCCTGCCCGCACGATCGGTGAGCTCCAGGGCCAGCTCGATACCTTCCGGGCCTACTACAACACCGTCCGTCCCCACCGGGCGATCGGGCGGGCCACCCCCGCCGAGGCGTTCGCCGCCAGGCCGAAGGCCACGCTGTCGCTTCGACCGCTGCCGGTGCCGGGACGCTTCCGGCTCCGTCGAGACAAGGTCGATCAGACCGGGGTGGTGACCCTCCGCCACGACTCACGGCTGCACCACATCGCGATCGGTCGCGGGTTCGTCGGCACGAGGGTGCTGCTCCTCGTCGACCACCTGCAGGTCCGCGTGATCACGGAAGACGGAGAGGTGCTGCGGTCCTTCACGTTGGATCCGACCCGCGACTACCAGTCGCGCTCTCGACGAGCGATGAGGTGGAACGATGTCCCGACACATACCGGCACGATGTCGCGAGACATCGCACGGTGCCCCCGGCAGGAATCGAACCTGCGACACCCGGTTTAGGAAACCGGTGCTCTATCCACTGAGCTACGAGGGCCGAGGGCCGAATCCGAGTGTAGCGAGACGGGTCAGCCGACACGGCGTGAGCGGCTCACGTCGACCAAGGATCGGAGGTCACTCTCGGGGCGCGAGCTCGAGCGCCACGGAGTTCATGCAGTAGCGCTCCCCCGTGGGCTCCGGCCCGTCGGGGAACACGTGACCGAGATGCCCGCCGCATCTGGCACAGGTGACCTCGACGCGGCGCATGCCGAGGGTCGTGTCCTCGTGCAGCTCGACGGCGCCCGGAGCGATGGGCTCGAAGAAGCTCGGCCAGCCCGTGCCCGACTCGTACTTCGTGGCGGCATCGAACAACGCCGCGCCGCAACCGGCACACCGGTAGATGCCGTCGTCCTTCGCGAACGCGTACCGCCCGCTGAACGGCGGCTCCGTGCCCTTCGCCCGGAGTACCTCGAACTGCTCGGGCGACAGCACGCGGCGCCATCCCTCCTCGGTGCCGGGAACGGGTCTGCTCGTGTCGCTCACCAGGTTTGCCCTTCGGCCTTCCTCCCGGCCAGGATAGGCCGGATGGACCAACGCAGTCCTCGACGCTACGACCTGGTGGTGATCGGGGCGGGGCCGGCAGGAGAGAAGGCCGCCGCCCAGGCCGCGTACTTCGGCAAGCGTGTCGCCGTGGTCGAGCGTGCCGAGGTGCCCGGCGGCACGCCCGCGACGACGGGAGGGATCCCGACCAAGACGATCCGCGAGGCCGCGCTGTACCTCACGGGGTTCCGCCGGCGCGAGATCTACGGGGTCGGGCTGGACCTGCCGCCCGAGATCTCCCTCGAGCGGATCCGGGAACGAGCCGAGGACGTCGTCGAGCTCGGCATCGCCACCGTCCAACAGAACCTCGAACGGCACGGGATCGAGCTCGTCAGGGGTGAGGCGCGCCTCGGCGCGGGCCGCTCGGTCGTCGTGCGGGGCTACGACGAGTGCACGTTGGTGGGTGACGTGGTCCTGATCGCGACGGGATCGCGTCCCTACCGCCCCGCGACGATCCCCTTCGACGATCCAGCCGTGGACGATTCCGAGTCGATCCTCGAGGTCGATCGCATCCCGCGCAGCCTCGTCGTGGTCGGCGGCGGCCCGGTGGGCTGCGAGTACGCGTCCCTGCTCGCGGCCCTCCGGGTCGATGTGACGTTGATCGATTCGGGTGAGCGGCTCCTGCCGTTCATGGATGCCGAGATCTCCGAGGTGCTGGCCGAGTCGTTCACGCAGATCGGGATCCGCCTGGTGCTCGGCCAGGGCGTCGCGACGATCGGGCGCACCGACGAGCGGTTGGCGGTGACCCTGGCCGACGGCGAGATCCTGAACCCGGAACGGGTGCTGTTCGCCGCGGGTCGTGCCGGCAACACCGACGAGCTCGGGCTGACCGAAGCCGGCATCGACCGCGACGCCCGAGGGCGGATCGTGGTGGACGAGCACTACCGGACGAGCGCCGACGGCATCTACGCGGCCGGCGACGTGATCGGACCTCCGGCGCTGGCGTCGGTGTCGATGGAGCAGGGCCGGGTGGCGATCTGCCACGCGTTCGACATCCCGTTCAAGGAATCGGTCGATCCCACCCCGCCGTACGGCGTGTACTCCATCCCCGAGGTCGCGATGGTGGGCATGTCCGAGGCGGCCGCCGCCGCCGAGGGCATCGACCACGAGGTGGGGCGAGCGTGGTTCGCGCACAACACGCGCGCTCGCATCGCCGGCACGACGGAGGGGCTGGTGAAGCTCGTGTTCCGTCGCGACGACCGCACCCTGGTCGGTTGCCACATCGTCGGAGACATCGCGTCGGAGCTGGTGCATCTGCCGCAGGCCGTGCTGCACGCCGGCGGCACGATCGACCGGTTCATCCACACGACGTTCAACGTGCCCACCTACTCCGAGGCCTTCAAGTACGCGGCCTACGACGGGCTGCAACGTCTCGGTGGCCCGTCCTCCCCGACGACCGTCTGAGATCCCCGGACCGGAAGCTCCGACGCGGCGACGAGGGGATCCCGGGCCTCGGGGCCCGGGATCCTGCTCGGCTCAGGAACGGATCTCGCCGCAGAGCTGGGTGATCCCCCGGCCGAGGCATCGGCGGACGAGGTTCCGGAGGGTCTTCTGGTGCCAGGTGTTCCAGAAGTCACCGTGGGCGGTGGTCGGCGAGCCGGAGCTCAACAGGTACCCCGCGGCGTTCTGCACGTTGAACTGCGCGATGATCGCGAGCCTGGGGATCGGGACCGGATGCGACCTGGGGCACCCCTTGCCGGTGGGGAACGCCACGTGCCGCATGTGGTCCTTGGAGTCGGTCCGACGACCGTCCCAGCACGACGGGAACACGACCGTGAGTCGCAGCCGCTTGCCGCCGGCGACGTTGGAACAGTCGATCGGCACCGGCGACTCGTTCCGGTCCTCGCCGCAGTGGAAGTGGAAGTCCTCCGAGATCATGCGGAAGTCCTTCGGGAACGCGTGGATCCACACGTCCTCGAGGGCGCCGACGGACCGGTAGTACGTGAAGGCCCCGTGCGGCCGGACGAGGTTGCCGTCGGGGTCGACGAGCGCCGGAACCCAGTAGCCGGAGGTGTCGGCTCCCAACCGGCAGGACGTGTCGGCCTTGCGCATCGACCGGTAGGTCGAGTGCGATCTCGTGGACCGGTTCCCGAAGAACACGTGCTCGTGATCGCTGCGCCGATGGTGTCCGGGGGCGACGATCGGGTCTTGCCTTGTCGAGTGGCTGAACGAGCAGAACACCGAGAATCGCTTCTCGACCGCTCCGGACGAGGGCGCCGCCGCCACCACCATGAGGCCTGCGACCAAGGCGATAACGACCGCCAGCGAAGCCTTCCGCATCGGAACCAGCTCCCTTCAGGTCTCTCGAGCCGCCCTCCAGCGACCTGTTGGGGGCGCACCATAGGCCTCGCTCGTGCCTCCGTCAGCCTCCTACCAAAACGTTCACGTACGCGGCTCGCCGAGACCCCCTGGGAGGGAGGGGACACCGACGCGGGTCACGATCGGCCAAGGGAGAGCAATATCCCGTAAGTCGCTTCGGAACCGCTTCCAGCGTGCCGAGAAGCATGGCTGAGGGGTGAACGGGGTATCGGTCGAAGCTTCAGCGGTTGTTCAGGGCAGGAGGTGGAAGATGTCGCCGGAGATGCACTCAGCCCGCGCATCCGCGGTCGTCGGCGCGGTCGCGCCGCTTCCCGTCTCCCCACCTGCGTGGGCGAGTCATCGAGGAGGTGAGTTGCGATGACCGGCGCAACGGACACGATGATCGAGGCGAGCGTGAGCGCGCTCGAGTACACGGAGGCCGCGTGGCGCGCCGACGAGCAGGGTGAGAGGCTCCCCGACCCGACCGCCCTGTCGGATCCGGCGCTCCTCGCGATCATGCACTACGCCTCATCGGATCTCCCGCGGAGCGCGAGCGTCGCCGTCGAAGCCGAGGCCACGCGCAGGGGCCTGATCGAGTCCCTGACGGACCGATGGATCCCCTGGCTCGTGTCCTCGCTCGTGGCGGTCGCGGGCCTCGCGATCCTCGTCACGCTGCTCATGCCGTGAGCCCTGCACCGCCGCCCGACCGGCGAGGATCGCTCAGTCGAGGGCTGCGAGCGCCTCACCCATGCGCTCGATCGACGCTTCCGTGATCGGGTCGAGCACGACGATCACCTCGTGGGCGCCGGCCTCGCTCATCGCGCGGATCGCCCCGGCGATCACCGCCGGTGAGCCCGTGACGGGCGGCGCCCCGGGATCCGGCGGGCGCTCGCCCGCCGAGGGGTCCAGCGCCACCAGCATGCACGCGCTCCGTTCGATCTCCGAGGGCTCGCGGCCGACCGACCGCGCGATGTCGTCGATCTCGTGGGAGCGCGAGGCGAAGCCATCCGGCGTGTTGCCGAACCAGTCGAACCAGGTGTTCCAGACGTCGGCGTAGGGAAGGGCGGCGCGCAGCACCCGCCGGCCGCTGCTGCCGATCATCAGGCGCGGTCGATGCGTCGGCGCCGGCAGGAGCACCGCGTCGTCCACCCGCACGTGGTCGCCGTGGATCGTCACTCGCTCCCCGGCCATCAGCCGCCGGATCACCTCGAAGGATTCCTCGAAGCGTGAGGCTCGCCGGTCGAACGGCAAGCCGAACGCCTGGAACTCCACCTCGTTCCATCCAGCCCCGAGCGCCAGCACCAGACGTCCACCCGCGATCTCGTCGACGGTGGCCGCCTGCTTGGCGAGCATCGCGGGCGCATGGAACGCGGTGCAGGCGACGAGCGGGCCCAGCTCGACCCGCTCGGTCGCCTCGGCGATCGCGGCGAGGGTCGTCCAGCATTCCCACGGCCCGCGTTCCGGGCGACCGTCGTCGCGATAGAGCAGGTGATCGCCCACCCACACGGAGTCGAAGCCCGCCACCTCGGCCCGGCGGGCCATGGCCACGTACTCGCTCCAGCGCACCTCCCGTTCCACCTCGGGCAGCTGCACACCGACGCGACAGGGTCTCGCCATGGGCCGAGGACTAGGTCCGGGCCTCGGCGAGCGGGCCCGACGGGATCCGCGGCGTGATGGCCAACAGCGCCGCGGCGGCGACCAGGGCGAGCCCGAACGCGCCCGCGAGCCCGGCGCTGAGCGGAGCCTCGAGCGCGTCGGACAGCGCGATCGCCGCGCCGCCGAGACCCGCGCCGGTCGCGACGCCGAGCATGTCCATCAGCAGCACCGACGAAAGCTCCTCGCCCTCCTCGCCGGCTCCGGAGACCCGCATCGCCGCCAGGGGGATCGTGGCGAACGCGATGCCCATGCCCGCCC
Source organism: Actinomycetota bacterium (assembly GCA_035550775.1). Classification (GTDB taxonomy): domain Bacteria; phylum Actinomycetota; class UBA4738; order UBA4738; family HRBIN12; genus JAOUEA01. The sequence goes on from DASZOO010000027.1 coordinate 39,877, forward strand.
CGACCACACCCCAGCCGAGGTAGGCGAGCACGAGGGGCACCTGCGGCCACAGCGTGCTCGTCACCATCGCCTCTCCGACGAGCAGGAAGGAGGTGCCCACGGCCACGAGCCAGCTCAACGAGCGTCCCGCGGCGCGGCCCGACTGCCACATGGCCCCGAGGGCCCAGGTCACGGTCGCCAGGGTGATCGCGAGCCCGGCCGCGGCCAGGGACAGCCCGCGTTCCCTCGTGAGCATGAGGGTCAGGAACGCGTCCATCGCGAGGAACGACACCGAGAGCAGGAACGCGCCCGCCGCGACGGCGCCTTGACCTCGTGACGCCCGGAACGTGCCGTGGGGTGCGATGTGTCGCAGGGCCGGCACGCCGATCGCCAGCCCGGCCGCCACGGCCACCGGCACCCACCACTCGAACGCGGTGAGCGCGACGAACACGAAGCCGGCTCCGACCATCAGCTGCAGGGGCCATCGCAGCGAGACGCCGGGCCCGGTGGCCTCCGGACGGGGCACGAGATCGAGCACGGGCGCGATCAGGGCCCACGTCGCCACCAGCACCGGGATGGGCGCCACGAAGGACCAGCGCCACCCGATCGTGCTCGCGATGGCGGCTCCCACGGGTGGTCCGACCAAGCCCGGCAGGATCCACATCGTGGCGAGTAACGCCAACACCCTCGGTCGAAGATGGTCGGGATAGGACTTGGCCACCGTGCCGAGGGAGAGCGCGTACAGGCCGCCGCCCCCCGCTCCCTGCAGGAACTGTCCGACGAGCACGACCGGCATCGTGGGCGCCGTGGCGGACACGAGGAGCCCGCCGGCGAAGACGGCGAGCACCGGCACGAGCACCGCCCGGGTGCCGAACCGATCGATCGCGCGGCCGACGATCGGGATCGAGGCGATCGTGGCGAGGCTCAGCGACGTGAACGCGAGGCCGTAGAGCTGCACCATGCCCAGGTCTTCGCGGATGTCCGGCATGATCGTAGCCACGACGAGGCTCTGCACGGCGACGAGGGCTTCGAGCACCAGCAGCCCCGCCGTGAGGCGTCCCCGGCGACCACGGAACACGTCGCGCCACGGGGGCGGTGCCACCGGGTCGGCCTGGCGGCCGTTGCTCGTGAGGTCGTCGGTGTCCATCACCCGAGTGTAGGCGTCGGAGGCTCGCCTCCCGCCGGGCGGGATCGCCCGGATCCCGCGCCATGTGTCCCCCACGCGGGGGGACGACCGCCCCGTCCCCGGCGCGCGGACGCCCGTACGGTTGCAGCGAGGAGGCGACGATGGGTCCAGGGGGGGGTGCGTCCGGTGGGACGCCCGTGCTCGGCCTTCCTCGCATGCACATGGAGGCCGCCGAGCGGCGGGACTTCCTGCCGGCCCTGGTCGCGGCGGCCGATCGGGCGGGAGCGGGCCAGATCGTGCTGGAGCACGGGTACGGCGGGGGCATGTCGCTCGGCCCCGACGACTACCGAGCGGCGTCCTCGAGGGTGCGGTTCGCCGACCACGACGAGGTGCTCGCGAGCGACATCGTGGCGGTGATCCGGTGTCCCGACGAGACGGCGCTCCGCTCGATGCGGCCGGGGACCGTGCTGGTCACGATGCTGCACTACCCGACGCGGCCGGAACGCACGCGGCTGATCGCCGACCTCGGTCTGCGGGCGGTCTCGCTCGACGCGGTGGTCGACGACCTCGGGCGTCGCCAGGTCGAGTACCTCGAGGCGGTGGGCTGGAACGGCGTGCGGCTCGCGTTCGTCGAGATGGCCCGGCTGCATCCGCGCTTCGCCCACCCGAGCCGGCGGCCGCTTCGCGTGACCTGTCTGGGCGCCGGCGCGGTGGGGGCTCACGCGGTCCGCGCCGCCACTCGCTACGGAGATCCGGCGCTGCGAGCGGAGCTGGCCGCGAAGGAGGTTCCCGGCGTCGAGGTCACCGTGGTCGACTTCGATCTGACGAGCCACGAGGACTACCTGTTGGGCAGGCTCGAGGTCAGCGACCTGCTGATCGATGCCACGCAGCGGCCCGATCCCACGAAGCCGATCGTGCCCAACCCCTGGCTCGCGGCGCTTCCACCAGATGCCGTGATCCTGGACCTCTCGGTCGACCCGTACGACTTCAGCGTGGATCCTCCGCGCACCAAAGGCATCGAGGGCGTCCCGCACGGCAACCTCGACCGGTACGTCTTCCCCGTCGACCACCCGGCGTGGGACGAGCTGGACCGCTGCGTCGACACGCGCCAGCGTCGGCTCGCGCTGTCGTGCTACGCGTGGCCCGGCCTGGACCCGGCCGATTGCATGCGCGTGTACAGCGGGCAGGTCGAGCCGGTCCTCGACGTCGTGATCCGTCGGCCCGACGGGGCCGACATCGACAGCGTCGATCCGAACGAGCGGGCCGTCGCCCGGGCCGATCTGAGGAGGTGGACCTCGTGACCGCTCCGAGCCTCGGCCTGCCGCGCATGCACAAGGAGGCGGGCGAGCGGCGGGACTTCCTGCCGGCCCTCGTCGCCGCCGTCGCCGACCTGGGCGGGCCGGTGGTCGTGGAACACGACATCGGCTGTGGCATCGGCTACACCGACGACGACTACGTCCGGGCCGGCCCGAACGTCGTCGTCGGGTCGAACGGGGATGCCTTCGCACAGGACGTGGTGTTGGTGCTCCGCGCTCCCGAAGACCGGCTGCACCTCGTCCGCCGGGGCGCGACGCTCGTGTCGATGCTGCATTTCCCGACGAGGCCGAAGCGGGTCGCGCGGCTGTCCGAGCTGGGTCTCGAGGCGATCTCCCTCGACCTGCTCACCGACGACATCGGGAACCGGCTGGTCGTCGACGGTCGCGACGTCGCGTGGAACGGCATCGAGGCG
>DASZOO010000028.1:0-3461 GCA_035550775.1 Actinomycetota bacterium
GCGCGACTCGCGATCGATCACTTCAGCCGCGGGAACCCGTCGGTCGGAGGCGGCTGGCTCGCGAAGGCGCATCGACACCTCGACGGGCAACCCGAGTGCTTCGAGCACGGCATGCTCTGGACGATGGAAGCCACGGTGCGACGGCACGGCGGCGATCTCGACGGCTCGATCGAGCTGGCCCAGCGAGCTGCCGCCCTCGCACGCCGGCTCCACGAGGGTGGCGGGCTCGCGATGGCGATCCACACCGAGGGCATGGCGCACATCGCCGCCGGCCAGGTCCAGCAGGGCCTGACGCTGCTCGACGAGGCCATGGCCTCCGTACTCGCCGGCGAGCTGGACCCCTTCCTCACCGGCGTCGTGTACTGCAACGTGATCGGTGCGTGTCTCGAGATCGCCGATCTTCGGCGCGCGAGCGAGTGGTCGGAGGCCGCGCGCGACTGGTGCGATTCCCTCTCGGCCGATTCCCCGTTCCACTCGCTCTGCAGGGTGAACCGAGCGCAGGTGGCGCGCCTCGCGGGCGCGTGGCCGGAAGCCGAGGCCGAGGCGTCGCTCGCTGCCGACGAGATGGAACGATCCGACGCCGGCGAGATCGGATCAGCATGGTCGGAGCTGGGGGAGATCCGCCGTCGTCGGGGCGACCTCGAGGGTTCGGCGGCCGCGTTCGAGCGAGCGCGCGCCCACGGCGTCGACCCGCAGCCCGGTCGTGCCCTGCTCGCCCTCGCGAGGGGGAAGCAGCAGGAGGCAGCGACGGCGCTCCGATCCGCCCGCGACGGCTCGCCGTCGGTGCCCGAGCGGGTGCGTCTGCTCGCCGCGAGCGTGGACGTCGCGATCGCGTGCGGCGATCTCGTCGAGGCGAACGCGTGCGCCGTCGAACTGCGAGCGGCGACGGCCGAGCTCGCCACGCCGTCCCTCCGAGCGATGGCCGATCATGCGGACGGCGCCGTATCCCTCGCGGAGGGGGATCCGGAGGCGGCCCTCTCCCCGCTCCGGCGCGCCTGCGCCGCGTGGGCCGACCTCCACTTCCCGTACGAGCACGCCCGGTCACGACATCTGCTCGGCACCGCGATGCGAGCCTCGGGCGACGAGGAAGGCGGCGAAGCCGAGCTCCGCGCGGCGGGGGCGGCGTTCGAGCGCCTGGGGGCCCGGCTCGATGTGGCGGCGGTCGACGCGCTCCTTCGGCCCGACGGTGCGCTCCCCGCCGGACTGACGGCGAGGGAGGGGGAGGTCCTGCGTCTCGTCGCGTCGGGGAAGACGAACCGCGACATCGCCGTCGAGCTGGTGCTGAGCGAACACACGGTGGGGCGGCACCTGCAGAACATCTACGCCAAGATCGGCGTGAGCTCGCGGGCCGCGGCGACCGCCTTCGTGTTCGAGCACGGGCTCGCCTGACCACCCACGGTTCCGCTCGCTACGCGGCTCGGGGCGTGGATGCCGGTTCCTCGATCCCGACCTCGGATGCGTCGCTCCGGAGCCCATGCTCGAGGCCCGGCCATCTGAACGCCAACCAGACGATCGAGGCGGTGGCCACCACGGTCACCCCGGTCATCACGTTGAAGATCCCAGACGGATAGCCGAACGCTCCGTCGGCGAGCATGATCGACTGAAGCACCACGAAGATGCCTCCGGCGATCATGTTCATCAACCGGTTCAGCCGGCTCGGCACGATCAGGGACAGGAACGCGAACGCCATCATGACCAGCAGATAGGACGCGAAGTCCTGATCCCCGAGCAGCGACACTTCCCTCGCTTGCTCGCCGAGAGCAAGCGTTCGGTAGCCGAAGAAGGCGACGATCGCCAGGAGCCAGAGCGCCGCGATCCGGACCTTGTATGAGAGCTCGTCCATGGCCGTCTCCCTTCGTGCGCCTCACCTCTCACGCTAGGGAACCCCTCCGGAGCAGCCAGGGCCCACAGGCCTGCGGCCGGTGGGTCGGTTCGCTTCGGCCCTCGTGGTGCGTATGCACCACGAGGGCGGAGATGCCGTTTGGTGCGTTCCGTCGATGAACCATGCACGCCTGCCCGCCTAGCTTCCTCGTGCAAGGACGAGGAGGTGCGGCGATGCAGAGCGGGGAACGGTTCGACACGATCGTGGTGGGCGGGGGGAACGCGGGGCTGGCGGCCGGCTACTACCTCCGGCAGCGCGGTGTGGACTTCGTGATCCTCGACGGCGGTGAGCGCGTGGGGGACTCGTGGCGCCGGCGATGGGATTCCTTACGGTTGTTCACGACCGCTCGGTACTCGGCGCTGCCCGCGATGCGCCTGCCGATCCCGCCGGCGGGGCAGGCCACGAAGGACGAGATGGCCGACTACCTCGAGGCCTACGTCGAGCGATTCGATCTTCCGGCGCGCACCGGGGTGCGGGTCGATCAGCTCGAGCGCCGTGACGGCCGGTTCGTGCTCACGGCCGGTGAGCACGAGTTCGAGGCGGCGAACGTGATCGTCGCGACGGGTACCCATCGCGATGCCCTCGTCCCGTCGTTCTCGCGGGAGCTCGACCCCTCGATCCGACAGCTCCACTCGAGCGAGTATCGCAACCCGTCCCAGCTGCGAGACGGCGGCGTGCTCGTCGTCGGCGCGGGGAACTCGGGGGCCGACATCGCCATCGAGCTCGTGAAGGGGCGCTCGACCTGGCTCTCCGGCCCCGACACCGGGCACATCCCGTTCAACGTCGACCGCTGGGTCGCGCGGCACATCGCCTTCCACGTCGTCCGTTTCGTGGGCGTGCACGTGCTGACGATCCACACGCCGATGGGACGCCGGGTTCGAGCGAGTCAGAAGAAGGGCGACCCCCTCGTTCGGGTGAAGCCTCGTTGGCTCGAGGCGGCCGGCGTCGAGCGCGTCCCGCGCACGGTGGGAGCCGTGGACGGGCGCCCCCAGCTCGAGGACGGCCGGGTCCTCGACGTACAGAACGTGGTGTGGTGCACAGGCTTCCGAAAGGACCTCTCGTGGATACGGCTCCCGATCTTCGATGAGCGGGGCGAGGTGCGCCACGAGGTCGGCCTCGCCGTCGACGAGCCGGGCCTCGCCTTCGTGGGACTGCCGTTCCAGTACTCGTTCGCATCGGAGGTGCTCCCCGGCATGAACCGCGACGCCCGCCGCGTCGTGCAGCGTCTCCACGGGAGGTCATCGAGTTCGGCGGCGCGCACCCCGATCGTGTCGGCCGCGGTCAGAAGTCCGGGTACGCCCTGAGGATCGGCGGCGGGCGGGGCGCCTCTCGACTGGGCCGGTCGTCATCGGGGACGGCGTCCCAGCGCTCCGCGAGATCGAGGAGGTCGGCCGTCAACGCCTGCGCGCGCACGCGCTGGGACTCGGTCGCCCAGCGATAGCCTGGCGCGTCGTCCTTGGCAGCCTGCAGGAGCTGGGGGTAGCTCCGATCCCCGCGTTCGGGTTGCCACGTCCAGCCGATCGGCATGCGGCGCGCCAGGCCCTCGAGCATGTCCATCGTCGAGCGGTACCGAAGCCAC
>DASZOO010000029.1:0-15140 GCA_035550775.1 Actinomycetota bacterium
CCCTCGACCGCGATGAGCGAGCCCGGCGCGAGAGCGCCGGGCTCGCTCACCTGCAGGCTCGTCACCGCGGGCACCCCGAGAGAGCGAGCGACCTCGAAGAGGTGAGCCCCTTCGCTTCCCTCGTGCGTGACGAGACCCGCACACCCCCAGAGCAGGGGCGCGATCTGTGGAACCGGCCGTGCCGCGACGAGCACCGACCGTGGCGCGGGCCTGCCGGCGCCGGCGACCAGCGGGTGCGCCCGGCCCGCCCCGATGCCCGGCGACACGCCCACGCCCTGGACCATCGCGCCGTCGGCACACACCACGGCCGCGATGAGCGGCTCCCACCGGTCGGGACCCTGCGGCACCGGCGGCCGGTACCCGGGCCGGCTGGCGGCAAGCTCGAGGTCGGCTGCCCCCAGCCTCCAGACGAGGGCCGGGTGCGTCAGCGACCCGGCCGCGGCCAGCGCCTCGCCGAGCCCTTCGACCAACCCGACCAGGCGGCTCGTCATGGCCGGATCGGGAGTGCGCAGCTCCCCGAGGTCGGGGCTCGACCCGTGGAGCTCGCCCGCGAGCAGGGCGCGCGCTGTGGCCGACCACCGTCGGCGGGCCGACGCGGGGTCGGTGCACCAGACGGCCGAGCGCAGGGCGGCGGCGAGCTCCACGATCTCCCGCACGACCGACGCGGTATCGCCCACCGCGATCGGGGTCAGGTCGGGGACGTGATCCATCGTCAGCCCCAACGGCAACACGGTTTCCTCGCCGATCGGGCCGGGGAACCGCTGTGCCAGCGACGCCAGTCGCCGCTCCTGCATGGTCGGCGGGCGCACGGCCCACGTCGCCGGCCTCGGCGGGCCATGCGAGGACCGCGCGGACCCGCGAACCTGCAGCACCCAGAGCGTGCCCGACGACAGCCCCCACTCGATCGTCTGCGCCCCCAGCTCGGCGGACACCCGTTCGGCCAGGGCCGCCACGGCCGCCGGGACCTCCGCGCCGAGGCCGTCGAGGGTGTCGTCCCCCTCCACGGCGCCGTCCCGCACGATCGTGCCGGCACCGTTCAGACGCCCGGACACGAGCGCCGCGGGGTCCCCGGCGACCCCGTGGACCGAGACGGTTCCGGCCGGCGCGACCGTCGCCGTGCCGCCGCCGTCGAACGGAAGCCACGGCTGAACGAGCGCCGCCATGCGGAGCTCGCCCACGGGCACCCCGAGCTGCTCGCACCGACTCACGACGTCGCGGGAGAACACCGACGCGGCGCAACCGAGCAACGCGGTCTCGAGATCGTCGGGGCCGACCTCGTGATACGTCGTGAAGGCGCCCGACCACCTCGGATCGCCCTCGAGCGGGCTCGACGACCGCACGATCGCACCACGAGCGAACCGCGCGCACGCCCGCTCCAGCGACCGGACGACGTCAGGATCGATCCGGCTCGCGGCGACGGCGAGCCGCGCGGACGCCGAGCTGCGGTCCGACGCCGCCGCTCCGGCCCTCAGCGCCGGGGTCAGGACGTCGACCGGCACGACGGAGGCCGGCAGCACGGGCAGGCCGGCCGCCGCCGCCCTGGCGAGTCCCGCCGCCTTCGCGCCGGCGACCCCGGCGTCGAGGGCCCGCGGATCGTCGAGGGTGAACGGCACCGCCACGATCTCAGCCGGCCAGGGTGATCTCGTCGATCGGGAACGAGGTGATCAGCTCGTGACCGGTGTCGGTCACGACCAGCATCTCCTCGAGTCGCACGCCGAACTCGTGGACCTTCCCGTGCTGGGTCTCGAGCGCGAACACCATGCCCGGCTTGATCTCGATGGGATGGTCGAGCGACCAGATGCGCGAGATCACGGGCTGGTCGTACTGGGCGAGCCCGAGGCCGTGACCCCAGAGGTTCGCGGCCGCCTCGTCCTCGTCGGCGTAGCCCCACGTGTCCATCGCGCTCGGCCACTTCGAGGCGATGTCGCGCGTCGTGACCCCCGGCTTCACCGCGTCGATGGAGTCACGCAGCCACGTCAGCGCGGTGTCGTAGTACTGCTTCATCTCGTCGGTCGGGGTGCCGCCGACGCAGTACGTGCGGTACACGCAGGACTTGAAGCCGTTCCAGGTGAGCGCGGCCACGTCGATGATCACGAGCTCCCCCGGTCTGATGATGCGGTCGGAGAAGTTCCGCCAGTTCGGCCAGGCGTTGGGGCCCGAGGAGACGATCACGTCCTCGACGTCTTCCACGCCGGGGAACGAGTAGAGGAACTCGAATCCGTGGGCGGCGACCTGATTCTCCGTCAGCCCCGGACGCAGGAACTGGGTCATTTCGTAGTGCAGCGCATCGCAGATCGACCCCACGATGCGCGAGCAGTTCTGCTCGTCGGGACTCTTGACGGCGCGAGCTTCCATCATGGGCGTCATGCCGTCGGTCCACGTGATGCCGGCGCGCTCGAACGTCTGCATCATCGTGATGTCGATGAAGTCCACGCCGAGCGGACGGTCCTTCACGCCGGCGTCCTCGAGATCGCCGACGAGCGCCTCGGTGAACTTGTCGACCTGCATCTGCGATGCAGGCCCGGCGGCTCCCTTGATCCAGGCGAACGAGTGCCGCACGTTCTCCTGCGGGATCCAGGGCGAGTGCGCCTTGATGTGGATGCCGATGTCGCCCTGCTCGTAGAGGATCGGATCCTTGCCCTCGACCAGCACCGCGTAGCGCAGGCCCGGCTTCAGCTTGTTCCATCCGGGCGTGAGCGTCGACGTGACGTAGCGGATGTTCTCGTCGTACATCAACAGCATCGCGCCCAGCCCGTGACGCTGCATCGCGTCACGCGCCCGGTCCAGCCGGAACGCTCGAACGGCGTCCCAGTCGATCCCCCGCTTCCACTCGATGTTGGCGTAGCCGAACGCTTCCTTCATGCGATCGTTCCCTCTCCTCGGATGACGGGGGTCACGACGTGACCCGTCGGACGATCTCGGTGAACGCCTCGTCGTCGACCAGCCCCTTCGTCTCGAGCGAGCGTGCCTTCACCTCGTCGAGGATCGCCAGGGCCTGGTCGTCGGAGGCGGTGAGCCCGAGGCGCTCGAGCGCGGCCGCCACCGAATCGATGCCCGAGCCTTTCCCGAGCACGAGCACGGGCGCGGGCTGGCCCACGAGTTCGGGGCGGTAGGGGAAGCTCTCCGTGAGCTCGTCGCCGACGTTGCGGACCCACGTCGTGATGATGCCGCTCTCGACGTTGTACAGACGCTCGCCGACGACGGGGCGGTTGGAAGGCTGTGCGACCCCGGCGATCTGCATCACGAGCTTCGACAGCTCGTAGAAGCGCTCGGTTCGGATGCCGGTGTCGAGGCCGTACATCGTGAGCAGCGCCAGCACGGTCTCTTCCATCGGCGTGTTCCCCGCACGCTCGCCGATGCCGGTCACGGTCGTCTGGATCACCTCGACCCCTTCCGCGATCGCGATCAGCGTGTTCGCGACCCCGAGGCCGAAGTCCATGTGGAAGTGGGTCTCGAGCGGTACCCCCAGTCGCTCTCGCGTTCGCCGCACGAACAGCTGCACGCCGTGCGGTGAGAGCACACCGAAGGTGTCGACGAGTCCGACGGCGTCGACGTGGCCGTCGGTGGCGACCCTCTCGAGCAGGTCGAGGTATTCGACGAGGCCGGCTCGCGTCGCGTCGATCGGGAAGAACGAAACCTTGAGGCCCAGCTCGTGGGCGAGGCTCGTGGCCTCCACCGACGCATCGATCGCGCGCTCGACCGGCCATCGGTAGGCCTTCTCGATCAGGTGGTGGCTCGACGGGATCTCCATCACCACGCCACTGACCCCGCAGTCGGCCGCCCGCTTGACATCGTCAACCATGCACCGGCTGAACGCGTAGATCTCCGACGGAAGACCTGCCTTGACCATGAGGCGAACCGCCTCGTCGTCGGCCGGCGACACGGCGGGCAGGCCGGCTTCGATGCGATGCACCCCCGCCTCGGCGAGCGCTTCGGCGATCCGAAGCTTCTCCTCGGCGGTGAACACCACTCCCGCCTGTTGCTCGCCGTCGCGCAGGGTGACGTCGTGCACCTGCACCTGGGATGGGAGGTGGAAGCCCTCGGTGACCTCGGGAAGGAAGTTCCACGGACTCGTGAACCATCGATCGGTGTGCCACGGCTCCGACGTCATCGATGCCTCGTCCCCTCTCTTCGGGCGGTCGTGGATGCCTATACATAGCACATTATGTACAACCTAGGCGGCCTGGGCGGCGGCCTTCAAGTCGGCCCCGTGAACGGTCGACATGGCGAACGAGTACCCTCGACCGACCTTCCACCGCGTTCGATGCACATCACCCCACCCTCATCCCGTCGCCCGCTGGTCGCAGCGGTGTTCGCCGTCGTCACGGTGACCGCCACGGTGGCGTCCGCGGCCGGGGCGGGCGGCGCCGGGTCGGCACCCCGGGGTGGATACGCGGGTGCTTCCGGCGAGGCGGGCCGGATCAGGCGCGCGCCCGTGAAGCTGGATGTGGGCCCGACGACCCCCGGCATCGACGTGAGCCACTGGCAAGGAACGATCGACTGGGCGAAGGTCGCACGAGCCGGCAAGCGGTTCGCCTTCCTGAAGGCGACCGACGGACACGACTACCTCGACGAGACGTTCGTTACGAATCGAGCCGGCGCCAGGGCCAACGGCATGCTGGTCGGGGCCTATCACTTCGCGCGGCCCGACCCCTCGGCCGGCGACGCCGCCGAGGAGGCACGCTGGTTCGTGAGGAACGCCGACCCTCGACCGGGCAACCTGCTGCCCGTGCTCGACCTCGAGACGAGCAAGGGGCTCGATCAGGCGGGTGTCACGCAGTGGGCCCGACGCTGGGTGGCCGAGGTGCGCCGCCTCACGGGCATCACGCCCCTGGTGTACACGAGCCCGTACGGCTGGATGAGTCGCACGGGCGACTCCCGTGCTCTGGCCCGCGACGGGGCCCATCTCTGGGTCGCGCACTGGGGCGTGTCGTCCCCGCTCGTGCCCGCCGGAGGGTGGGACGGGAACGGCTGGCACGTGTGGCAGCACACGAGTCACGGACACGTGGCGGGCATCGCCGGCAGGGTGGATCTCGACGTCGTTCCCGGCAGGTCGCTGGGCCCGATCACGGTCCGCCGCCTCACGTTGGAAGTCGACGGCGACGCCGGCAAGGTCGCCGGCTCCCCCGCCGGCCTGGGCTGCCGCGCCACCTGCTCGCGGAGCGTGAACCCCGGCACCCGGGTCACGCTCACCGCTCGGCCCGACGAGGGCGCCTACTTCACGGGCTGGGGGGGCGCGTGCTCGGGGAACGCAGGGACCTGCACGATCACGATGCGGGGGAACCGAACCGTCCGAGCGAGGTTCGTCACCGACATCACGCCGCCGACCGCCTCGGTCGGCGTCGGTGGTGGGTTCGGTGGCCCCCTCGTCGTGACGTTCGACGAGCCGGTCCGTCGCGTGGCGGCGACGAACGTGTTCCTGCGGCGGCTCGGGGGCGACCGGTTGCGGGTGACCAGGCGATGCCGGTCCGCCGGCGGCGGCACCGTCGGCTGCTCGGGCCCGCTGCGCTCCGTGGTGCTCACGCCCGCCTCATCGCTCGTGCCGGGGCGCGACTACGAGGTGGTGGTGGACCCGCCCGGCGCCGCTCCGGTCGTGGATCGGGTGGGCAACCCCGCCACGCCGCTCGTGCACCCGTTCGAGGCGCCGCGCAGCGTCGAACAGGGCCACTCCCCGGTCCGGCTGGCCCCCGGCGACGCGTGGACCGTCGTCCGGTCGGCACGAGCGTCGGGCGGATCGTTCGCCATGTCCGACCGTGCCGGCGCGTCGGCCACGATCGTGTTCGACGGGGTCGGCATCGACTGGGCCACGGTGACCGGGCCGAACCGCGGCCGTGCCCGCGTCTGGATCGACGGTGAGCGCATCCGGGTGGTCGACCTGTACTCGGCGAGGCGCCGGTTCGGGGTCGTCGAACGCTTCGACGGGCTCCAGGACCGAGGCCACACCCTGCGCGTCCAGGTGCTCGGAAGCCGGTCGGGTCGCTCGGACGGTCGGTGGGTCGCGATCGACCGATTCCGCGTGCACTCGGCCTGATCGCCTGCGACCGCGAGCCCGGTGCACCTGCGGTGCCGTGCCGCCGGCGGCCGGAAGATGCTAAGCATGGAGCATGGCCACACCGGGCGCGCTTCCCGAGGAGGCGCCGGCGTTGTTCCGTGAGGCGCCCGACGCGTTCATCGTCGCACGCGACTCGTTGGCCTCGGAGCTGTCCGCTCAAGGGCGCGCGGACGACGCGCGGGCCGTGAAGGCGCTGCGCAAGCCGACCGTGGTGGCCTGGGCGCTCGACCAGCTCGCGGAGCGCGAGCCCGAAGGCGTGCGCACGCTGCTGGAGGCGGGCGCCGAGGTCCGAGCCGCCCAGCAGGCCGCGTTGTCCTCCAAACGGGGTGCGACGGAGCGGCTCCGAGCGGCCGGCACTGCTCGGAAGGAAGCCGTCGCCGCCCTCGCGGCCGTGGCGACGAAGGCGCTGGCCGATGCCGGCCGGTCGGGCGCGCACGACGACGCGATCGTGCAGGCGTTGGAGACCTGCTCGGTGGATCCGGAGGCGGGGAAGGCGCTCGCCGCGGGCACCTTGGAGCGTCCGCCCGCCGGCGGCGCGGGGTTCGGCGACGTGTTCGGCCTGACCCCGCTCGAGGGAGGCCTCGAGGGGGCGTCCGAGGCCGAGCCGACGAAGGCACGGCCGCGCACGCGTGGCGGCCGTGGCGCCGGGAGCGAGCGCACCGAGTTGCGGGCGGAGGCCTCGCGGCTGCGCCGCGACCGTGACGCGGCCGCACGCCGAGCGCGCAAGGCGCGCGATGCGGCCGACGGATTCGCCCACGAGCTCGAAGGGATGCGGCGGCGGCTCGAGGTGGTCGAGCGCAAGCACGCCGACGCGGCCGCCGCGGCTTCCGAGCAGGAGCTCGAGCTCGCGCGGGCCGAGCGGGCGCTCCGACGCGTCACGGCGCGGCTCGACGGGCCCGGCGACGAGGGCTGATCCCTCGGGCGAAGACGTCGCGCGAGCGATCGGGACCCGGGTGGCGTATGGCCCGCACGCGGGGGGGCGCCCGGGTCGTGTCGGCGGGGGGCCGGCGCCCTACCGTCGATCGTGGAGGTGAGGACGTATGGACATGAACGCCATCGACCCCTCCGGTTCGGACCTGCGCATACCCGAGTCGCCCGAGGTGCTGGCGCATGCGGCCGGCACGCGCGCGGCGCAGCGGGCGGCGGCCGTCCTGTCGGTCGCGGTCGCAGCCCTCATGATCGCGGCCTCGGCGGTGGGCTTGTTCGTATCGGACCTGTACGACGAAGGGGCCTGGGCCCGTGAGGCCCTGCGTGGAGGCGATCTCGTGACCCTCGTGCTCGCGGCGCCGCTGCTCCTCGGCTCGCTGTGGCTCACCGCACGTGGCTCGCGCCGGGCGCGCGCCGTGTGGGTCGGCATGCTGGCCTACGGCGTCTACAACTCGGCGTTCTACGCGTTCGGCACGACGTTCAACGACGCGTTCCTGCTGCACATCGCGCTGCTGTCGACGTCGGTCTTCGCGCTCGCGTGCGCCCTCGTGAGCACCGACCTGGTCGCGATCGCGGCCGTGTTCCGCAGCGTGCGCGGCGCCCGCTGGATCGGGCTGTTCCTGGCCGTCGTGGGGCTCGTGCAGGGCGCGCTGTGGCTCGTCGTGCTCGCGAGGAACGTGATCACGGGCGACCTGGTCGCCGACGTGCCGGTCGCGGGCCAGCACCTGATCTTCGCGCTCGATCTCGCGCTGCTCGTGCCGACCCTCGTGCTGTCGGGGGTGCTGCTGTTCCGGTCGACCCCACTCGGGTTCCTGCTGGGCACCGCCATGGCCGTCATGGGCGCCGTGTACCAGGTGAACGCGATGGTCGCAGGGGTCTTCCAGGATCGCGCCGACGTCGCGGGCGCCTCGGCGTTCGCACCGGAGAACGTCGGGCTCACGATCGGGTTCGTGACCGCGGCGCTGTTCATGCTGGTGCCGAGGAAGGAGCGTCCGGCCGCGTGATCTCGTAGCGCACGCCCTGCCACGTCTCGGTGCCGTCGGTGCGTTCGAAGCGCTCGACCAGACGCATGCCGACCTTCTCCGCGACGCGGATCGACGGCAGGTTCTCCGCGCTCGCGAACGCGCGGACCACCTCGGCCCGAAGCTCCTCGAACGCGAACGCGACCAGGGCGGCGACGGCTTCCGTGGCGTACCCACGCCCCTGGTAGGCGGGATCCATCGTGTAGCCGATCTTGATCACCCCGGGCTCGCCCTCGGCGGGGCTCATGCCGACGTCGCCGACCAGCTTCCCCGTGCCACGCTCCTCCACGGAGAGCTGTACCCATCCGCCGGGCTCGCCGAGGGTCCGGTCGGCCATGGCATCGATCTCCTCGAGCACGCCCTGCACGTCGGTCCGCTCCCATCCCTGGTACCGGTGGACCTCGGGATCACTGCGATACGCTGAGATCGCGCCGGCGTCATCCGGCCGCGAGCGGCGCAGCACCAAGCGCTCGGTCACGATCGGCTCGAGATCGTCGTCGGGCGCCATCGGCCGGGAAGCCTACCCGAGGGGGCGGTGCGACATGACGATCCTCACCGACTACCTGGACGGCAAGGGCATCGAGTACGAGGTGCTCTCCCACGAACGAACCTTCGCGGGCATCGAGGAGGCCCGAGCGCTCGGCATCGAGGCCGACGAGGTGCTGAAGACCGTGATCCTCGACACGCGCGAGGGCCACGTCGCCCTCGTGCTGCCGAGCGGCGAGCGGCTCGACATGCGTCTCGTGCGGGAGGCCGTGGACGACCCCGAGGCGACGCTCGCGACCGAGAGCGAGATCTCCCACGACTTCGGGGGGTTCGAGCTCGGGGCGCTGCCGCCGGTGGCGCCGCTGCTGGGGGTCGACACGATCGTCGACGCGACCGTGCGCGACCACGGGCCCGTGGTCTTCGCGGCCGGGACCCAGACCGAATCGGTCAAGGTCGAGGCACAGGCGCTCTTCGGCTTCCAGCCCGTGCGTTACGCACAGATCGCCGAGGCGTGGGCGCAGGGGCGCGCCTGAGGCTCAGCGCTTGCGGGCCTTCCAGGCTTCCTCGATCGGCCATCGCCGTGCCCACTCGACGGTGGCCAGGGGGTCCGACGGCGTCCGGGCGTCCTCGGGCGCCGGATACTCGACGAGATCCTCGACCTCGAATCCGCTCGACCGCAAGAGCCTGATCATCTCCCCGTGGGGGATCGCGAATTCCACCGCGCCCTCGGCGTCCGGCCACTCGAACCGATGCATGCCGAAGTGCGGGCGTACCAGGGTCTCGCCGACCGGCAGCTCCTCGTCGGGGAACGCCAGCATCGACAGGTAGGAATGCCCGAGGAAGACCAGCGTGCCTTCGGGCCGCAGCAGCCGGGCCGCCTCGGGGATCCAACGGTACGGATCGCACCAGATCGCGGCGCCGTACTCCGAGATGGCGAGGTCGAACGAGCCGTCGCGAAGGGGTGCGCGCTCGGCGTCGGCGTGGACGAGCGGGAAGCGCAGATCGAACTCCTGCTGGAACCGCTTGGCCGTGGCGAGCTGCGCGCCCGAGTTGTCGAGGCCGACCGGGCGGGCTCCTCGTCGCGCCAGCCATGCCGAGACGTACGCGGTGCCGCACCCCAGCTCGACGACGTCGAGCCCCTCGAGGGCCGGCAGCAACCCCAGCTCGGATTCGGGCACGTGCCAGATGCCCCAGCCGATCTCCTGGCGTTCCCAGTCGCGGCGGCCACGGTCCACCCACTCCCCCGCGTCGGCGTCCCAGCTCTCGCGGTTCGCGCGCACGTGGTCCCCGGACATGGCGACCACGATACGTGGCGCCGTCGGCGATGATGCGACGATGCGAACGATCGGGGTCGAGGAACGCCGGGCGCGCCTGGCCGCGCGACATCATCTCGCCGAGCCGGCGGCCACGGTCGAGGGCGCGGCCGCCGGCCTCGTCGGGTTCCACTCGAGCGATCCCGTGAGCGTCTTCCTCTCGGCGTGGGCGCGCGTCGAGGGCTTCGAGCCCGGAATGCTCGAGCACGCGCTGTACGAACGTCGATCGCTCGTCCGCGTGCTCGGCATGCGCCGCACGCTGTTCGTGGTCCCCACGGAGCTGGCCGGGGTGATCGACGCCGCGTGCACGAAGGCGCTCGCTCGAGGCCAGCACACGCGGCTGATCACGATGCTCGACGAACAGGGGGTGGCGACCGATCCCGCACGATGGCTCGACCGCGTGTCGCGCCGCACGATGGCTGCCCTCCGATCGCGCGGGGTCGCCAGCGCCAGGGAGCTCACCGCCGACGTGCCCGAGCTCGCCACGAAGCTCACGTTCGGGGAGGGGAAGACCTGGGGCGGCTCGGTGGGCGTCTCGACCCGGGTGCTGTTCCTCCTCGCGACCGAGGGCCGCATCGTGCGAGCGCGCCCGATGGGGTCGTGGACCTCGGGTCAGTACCGATGGGCGCCGCTCGATCGGTGGCTCGACGGCGGGCTCCCCTCGGTTCCGCGTGGTGAGGCCTGCACGGAGCTGCTGGGTCGGTGGCTCCGGTCGTTCGGCCCGGCGACCACGACGGACATCCGGTGGTGGACCGGGTGGACGGCGAAGCTCACCGCCTCGACCCTGGCCGCGGTGGGGGCCGTCGAGGTCGGGCTCGACGACGGCTCCGGCTGGGTGCTGCCCGACGACCTCGACCCTCCCTCGCCACCCGCCTCCTGGATCGCCCTGCTTCCGGCGCTCGACGCCACGGTCATGGGCTGGAAGCAGCGGGACTGGTATCTCGGCGAACATGCCCAGGCGTTGTTCGACCGCAACGGGAACGCCGGGCCGACGATCTGGGCCGACGGGCACGTGGTCGGAGGGTGGGCGCAGCTGCCCTCGGGCGAGGTGGCGACGCGGCTGCTGACCCCCGTGCGCCGCGCCACCGCGATCTCGATCGATGCCGCGCGCCGCCGGCTCGAACGATGGCTCGGCGACGCGCGCATCAGGCCCCGGTTCCGAACCCCCCTCGAACGAGAGATGACTGCCTAGCATCGGATATCGGACCCGAGGCCACGGGGCCCGGAGTGTCACGCGGGACTCCTATGCTTGGAGGTATGTCCTGTGCCGTCTGCGGTCGCTCGCTGCCCGAAGACGCCCGGTTCTGCCCGCGGTGCGGGGCCGCGGTCACCGGCTCGGTCGCCACCGACGAGCGCAAGATCGTGACCGTCCTGTTCGCCGACCTGGTCGATTCCACCGAGCTCGCACAACGCCTCGACGCCGAGCGCGCCCGCGAGGTGCTCGGGCGCTTCTACGACGCCGCCACGCAGGAGCTGCTGAACCTGCGAGGGCGGCCCGAGAAGTTCATCGGAGACGCCGTGATGGCGGTCTTCGGCCTGCACCAGGTGCACGAGGACGACGCGCTGCGCGCGGTCCGAGCGGGCCTGGCGATCCGGGAGCGAGCCCGGCGTCTGCGCGAGGAGCTCCAGCTCGAGGTCGACCTCGAGGTGCGGGTGGGCATCGAGGCCGGCGAGGCGGCCACCGGCACCGGTCCCTCGGAGCAGCTGCTGGTGACCGGGTCGGTGGTGAACGCCGCCGCCCGCATGCAGACCGCCGCGGAACCCGGCGAGGTGCTGGTCGGGGCCACGGCGCACTCGCTCACCCGATCGGCCGTGTCCTTCGGCGAGCCGCGCGACGTCGAGGCGAAGGGATTCGAGCAGCGCCTCCGCGCGCGCCCGGTCCATGGGCTCACCACCAGGTCGGTGCGGCGCACGATCCCCTTCGTCGGCCACGGTCCCGAGCTCGCCTCGCTGCGAGACACGTTCCATCACGTGGTGGCCACCGGCACCCCGACCCTCGTCACGATCACGGGCGAGGCCGGGGCCGGCAAGTCACGTCTGGCCGACGAGCTCATCGCGAGCCTCGAGCCGGGCGTCGCCGTGCTGCACGGGCACGCGCAGGTGCCCGCCGGCAGCGCGAGCTTCGCACCGGTCGCCGCGATCGTGCGCCAGCTCGCCGGCATCGACGAGAACGACCAGCCCGAACGGGTCGCCCAACGGCTGCGCGAGCTCGTCGACGGCTGCTGTGACCCGACCGAGAGCGAGCGGGTGGCCGCGGGGCTCGGCCTCAGCCTCGGGCTGGCCGAGTCCGGCCGCGACGAGTCGGCGTTCGTCAACGACGTGCACGGCGGGTTCCTGCATCTGGTCGACGGGCTCGGCTCCGGCCTGCCGATGGTGCTGGAGTTCGAGGATGCACACGAGCTCGCGTCGCCGATGCTCGACCTCATCGAGCGGCTCGTGTCGGCATCACGTCGCGGCCCCGCCCTCGTGCTCACGCTGGCTCGCCCGGAGCTTCGCGAGCTGCGACCCCGGTGGGGGGCCGGCGCCGCGCATCACGTCGAGATCGAGCTGGGACCGCTGTCGCCCGACGATGCGGTCGAGCTCGCCCGACAAGCAGGCGGCGACCGCATCGAGCCACGAGAGGCCGAGGAGATCGCCGATCGAGCGGGCGGCAACCCGTTCTTCATCGTCGAGACGACGGGCATGCTCCTTCGCGAGGGCCGCCGCGAGGGGCAGCGCCACGCGCGCGCCGTGCCGCCGACGGTGCAGGCGGTCGTGGCGGCGCGCATCGACGCGTTGCGGCCGCCCACGCGGGCGCTCGCTCGCCGGTCCTCCGTGTTCCTGTCGTCGTTCGATCTCGAAGAGGCCCAAGCCCTCGCGCCCGCCGAGGCGGCGGTCGAGGCTCGGCTGTCGGAGCTCGAGGACGCCGAGCTCCTCGACCGCGTCGACGACGGCGCGCCCAGGTGGCGCTTCCGGCACCAGACGCTCCGCGACGTCGCGTACGCGAGCCTGCCCAAGCGCGAGCGTCGAGAGCTGCACGTGGCCGTGGCCGACCGCTTGCTGGCCGACGGGCATCGGTCGTGGGCCGCCGACCATCTCGAGCAGGCCGCCCTCGCCGCGCTCGACCTCGAGCCGGCCACGCGAGCCCTGCCCGACCGCGCGGCCGATGCGCTCACCGAGGCCGGGGACCGCGCGCGCCGGCGCATGGAGAACCGCTCCGCCCTCGATCGCTACCGGCGCGCGCTCTCGCTCGCGGGCGACGGCGACCGGTGGGGGGTCCGTGAGGCCCGCGTGCTGGCCGGCATGGGAGAGGCCTTCTACTGGCTCGGCGAGTACCCGGGGGCCACCGACGTGCTCGAGCAGGCGGTGGAGCTCGCGACCCGGCTCGACGACGACGTGGCGCTCTCGCTCGCGCTGCGATTCCTCGGCGACATCTCGATCAACGTGGCCGCCGACCTCGATCTCGCCCAGCGACAGCTGGCCCAGGCCCTCGAGGCCGCGGAGCGGCTCGGCGATCCCGATGCGATCGCTCGCACCCTGCTGTTCGCGGGCTGGGTGCCGTGGACCCGCAACCAGCTCGAGGAGGCCGAAGCCATCTGGCGTCGGGCGCTGCGGTTGGCGGGTGAGAGCGAGGACCGCTGGGCGCTCGTGCGATCGCTCGTCTCGCTCTCGATCGTGATCGGCGATCTCGACCGCCTCGACGAGGCGACCGAGACGATCGAACGCGCCCGCGAGCTCGCGATCGACATGGGCGACCAGTTCAGCCTCGCCGTCGCCACCGTGCAGGAGGGCCGCCTGCACGAGGAACGCCGCGAGTACGAGAAGTCGCTCCCGTACTTCGATCGTGGCATCGAGATCTACACCGAGCTCGGCGCGCGGTGGGAGCTGGGCGACGCCCTCGCCGAACGAGGCATCGCCCAGCGTGAGCTCGGCCGTCTCGACCAGGCCGAGCGCGACATCCGGCAGGCGATCGCGATCAGCGAAGAGCTCGGCGAGCGGCAGCTGGCCGGGTGGACGTGGCGGGCGCTCGCACACGTCTCCGAACGACGCGGCGACCACCGGTCGGCCGAGGAGCACCGCCGCCGAGCCGAGCACGAGGAGTCCCGGCGCCCGCGCTGAACGGCCGCCGGGGAACGCTCAGGCCACGGTCAGGCTGATCGGCACCGCCGCGAGCGCCTTCGAGACGGGGCAGTTCACCTTGGCGTCCTCGGCCGCAGCCCGGAAGCCGTCGTCGTCGAGGTCGGGCACGTCGCCGGAGGCCTGCAGCCGGATCCCGGTGATGCCCTCGCCCGGCTGGAAGTCGACCTCGGCCGCGGTCCGCAGCGTCGTCGGCGGGGTGCCGCCCTTCGTCAGCACGTTCGACAGCGCCATCGAGAAACACGCCGCATGGGCGGCCGCGATCAGCTCCTCGGGGCTCGTCCGGCCGTTCGGTTCCTCGGTGCGAGCGGGCCACGACACCTCGAACGTGCCGAGGCCGCTCGACCCGAGGGTGGTCGTGCCGCTGCCCTCGGTCAGGGTGCCGTGCCATTCGGCCTGGCCGATCCGGGTCGTCGCCATGGTCGTCCTCCTTCGCTCAGTAGGTCGTCATCTTCGCGGCGACGGTGTCGCGCGCTCCCCATCGCCCGGCGGAGCGCACCGCGATCCGACACGTGTAGGAGATGCCCTCGCGGTGGGTGCTGGCGATGATGCTGACGGTGAACACCTTCTTCTTGCCGGGCTGGAGATCGAAGGACAGCCGGCCCTGCTTGAACTCCTTCGTCACGTTGCGAGGACGCCAGTCGGGGCGCTTGTGCTTGCCCATGAGCACCGCGTTCACCGTGAAGTCACGGTTGCCCTTGCATCCCTGGACGGTGAGCGTGTCCGACTGATCGCCGTCGTTCTGCACCGTGACCCAGTACCGCACGTCCTCCCCGTCCTCCAACCGAACCGCCACGGTCTGCTTCGCAGCGGTGGCGTTGTAGACGTTCCTCCCCTTCCACGGATGGGGCAGGGGATCGATGACGCATCCGGTGCTCAGACCGCACAACTTGATCCAGGCGTCGGCCTGGTATCCGGCGGCGGCGGCCGGGGTCACGCCGACGAGCAGTGAGGCGCTCACGGCCAAGGTCAGCACGATCGTCGCATGTCGTCGCATGCGCCCCAGCTTACGCGTGCACGACGGACAGGCGCGGCGACGGCTCAATCCTCGTCGGCCCGCCGCATCCTCTTCGTCTCGGACCGGTGCTTCTTCGCGGCGAGCCTGCGCTCCACCGACGCCCGGGTCGCCGTCGTGGGGCGGCGCCGGCGCGCGGGCGGCGCGATCGCCGCTCGAAGCGCCTCGGCCATACGGTCGCGGGCGGCTTCCCGATTGCGCAGCTGCGA
>DASZOO010000030.1:0-2726 GCA_035550775.1 Actinomycetota bacterium
CACGTTGGCCACCACGAGCCCGGCCGCCACGAGGCCGACGGTGACGAGCAGCAGCCGGGCGCGCAGCGACACGGCTACTCCGGCGGCAGACGCAGCACGTAGCCCACCCCTCGCACGGTGTGGATCAGGTGCGGCTCGGCCGCGTCGACCTTCTTGCGCAGGTAGCTGATGTACGTCTCGACGATGGCGGGATCGCCGCCGAAGTCGTAGTGCCACACGTGGTCGAGGATCTGGGCCTTCGACAGCACGCGGCGGGGGTTCATCAGCAGGAACCGCAACAGGCTGAACTCCGTGGCCGTGAGCTCGATCGGCCGGCCGTCACGCCGCACCTCGTGAGCCTCCTCGTCCATCTCGAGGTCGGCGAACCCTAGGCGATCGGTCGCCGGGGTCGCGCCCCGAACCCGCCGGAGGACCGATCGGATGCGCGCGACCAGCTCGTCCAGGCTGAACGGTTTCGTGACGTAGTCGTCGCCCCCGATCGTGAGGCCGCGCACCTTGTCCTCGGTGGCGTCCCGCGCGGTGAGGAACACGACCGGGACGGCCCGGCCACGGTCCACCAGCCGGCGGGCCACCTCGAACCCGTCGACGTCGGGCATCATCACGTCGAGCACGATCAGATCGGGCCGGAACGTCTCGGCCGCGGCGAGCGCCTCGTGGCCGTCGTTCGCCGCCGCCACCTCGAATCCCTCGTACCGCAACACCGTCGCGACGAGGTCGGTGATGTTCGTCTCGTCGTCGACGACGAGCACACGGGCGGCGCCCTCGGAGGGTTCCACAGCACCGTCGCCCACGCTCGTGTCGCTCATGCGTCCTGCGGCGTGCCCGGTCGCATCATCGCGCCGCGAGCGTAGCGGAGCTGCGCTCCCGTTCGTCGGCATCGCCACACCCCCGTCTCACTCGCGCCGGTCACGTCCTGAGCCCATGACATCAGGGCAACCTGGGAGGAACCTGGGAACCGGCTCGACGGCGCCGGAAGGGCATACCCGCTCGGGTCGGCGGGGTAGCATCCTGCCAACGATTCGGAAGGCCCCGATGGACACGGTTGGACTCGCATCGCTCGGGCTCGCATTCGTCCTCTCGTCGGTCATCGGCTTCGAGCGCGAGATCCGACAGAAGAGCGCGGGGCTCCGCACCCACACGCTCGTGGGTGTCGGGGCGGCGTTGTTCACCATCGCGGGCTGGTACGGCTTCGGCGGCCGAGGCCTGGGGGTCGACTCGACCCGTGTCGCGTCGCAGGTGGTGACGGGCATCGGCTTCATCGGCGCCGGCGTGATCTTCATGCGCCGCGACGGCGTCCGCGGGCTCACGACAGCCGCCGCGATCTGGCTCACCGCCGCCGTCGGCCTCGCCACGGGTGCGGGCATGTGGCTGCTCGCGATCGCCGCGACCGCGATCCACCTCGTGGTCTCGTTCGTGTACACGCCGCTGGTGCGCCGGCTGCCGACCTCGCAGTACTCGCTGACCTCGTTCGAGGTGAGCTACCACGACGGCCAGGGGGTGCTGCGCGACGTGCTGTCGGCGACGACCGACCTCGGCTACGTCGTCTCGAACCTCGAGGTCACCAGGCTGGAGGAGCAGCACGACGTCGTGGCGGTCTCGATGGACGTCGAGGGCAAGCGCCGTCCGCAGGAGCTCGTCGAGGCGCTGCAGCGCGTCGGCGGCGTGATGGACGTGCGGTCGAGCGAGCCCAACGAGTAGTCCGCTGCACGCTCAGACGGCGCGGCGGTAGAGCCTGACCGACAGCGCGCCGAACACCACGATGAGGGACACGCTCCAGACGATCGACGCGATCACATCGCTCGCTGCCGGACCGCCCAGGGTGAGCGCTCGCACGGCCGAGGTCGTCACCGACACCGGCTGATGCTCCGCGAAGGGTTGCAGCCACGACGGCATGGTCTCGAGCGGGACGAACGCCGTGGACGCGAACACGAGCGGCGCCAAGATCGGGAACGAGGCGGCCTGCGCCGTCTCGGGGTCGCCGACCGCCAGGCCCACCGTCGCGAAGATCCACGACATCGAGAACCCGAAGACCAGCACGAGCACGCCGGCCGCCAGGAAGCCCCAGACGTCGGTGTGGATGCGCCACCCGACCAGGAACCCGACCGCCCCCATGAGGGCGATCACGAACACGTTGCGGCAGAGGTCGGCGAGCGTGCGCCCGGACAGGACCGCCGATCGCGCCATGGGCAGCGCATGGAACCGCTCCATCAGACCGCTCTTCATGTCGGTGGCGAGCCCGATCGCCGTGGCGATCGCACCGAACACGACCGTCTGCAAGAAGATCCCCGGCATCAGGAAATCGACGTAGGGAATACCCGGGGGCAGGCTCGCCTCGATCGCGCCTCCGAAGACGTAGCGGAACATCACCACGAACACCACCGGCTGGATCGTCGAGAAGACCAACAGCTGGGGCACGCGCCGGTACGCGATCAGGTTGCGCCGCACGATCGCGAACGTGTCGCGCACGATGGCGAACGGGATGCGCCGGTCGAACGAGGGATCGTCGGTGAGGTCGATCGCCCGCGCGGTCATGCGGCATCACCCTCCGACCGATCGCTCGGCTCCTCGGCTCGGTGACCCGTGAGCGCGAGGAAGACGTCGTCGAGGCTGGGCTCTCGCACCGACAACGTGTCGGGTTCCACGCCGGCGCCGTCGGCGTCGAGGCGCCGCAGCACCTCGACGAGCACGTGCGCCCCGCGGTTCGACGAGACCCGCACGGTGCGATG
>DASZOO010000031.1:0-7835 GCA_035550775.1 Actinomycetota bacterium
TCCCGCATCCGGGTGCGGTAGCGTCGCCCCCAGGGTCGGCACGCGACCCGCGATCGGAGGAGACGTGGCTCGCTTCAAGGTCGGCGCCCAGTTCCATCCGCAGCGCACGACGGTCGACGCCCTGCGCCGCGGGTGGCGCGAGGCCGACGCCGCCGGTGTCGACTCGATCTGGACCTGGGATCACTTCTACCCGCTCTACGGCGGCCCTGATGGTCCCCACTTCGAGGGATGGACGCTGCTCGCGGCGATGGCGTGCGACACCGAGCGTGCCGAGTTCGGGATGATGGTCACCTGCAACTCCTACCGCAACCCGGACCTGCTCGCCGACATGGCGCGCACGGTCGATCATCTGAGCGGAGGCAGGCTGATCCTCGGCATCGGCGCGGGATGGTTCCGGCGGGACTACGACGAGTACGGGTACGAGTTCGGCACGGCGCCGGACCGGCTCCGTGCGCTCGCCCGTTCGTTGCCTCGGATCGAGGCTCGATTGGCCAAGCTCGATCCTCCGCCGGTTCGGGAGCCGCTCCCGCTGCTGATCGGGGGAGGCGGCGAGCGGGTCACGCTCCGCCTCGTCGCCGAGCACGCGCATCTGTGGAACAGCTTCGGCCCGCCGGAGACCTACGCGTCGAAGAACGCCGTGCTCGACCAGTGGTGCGAGCGCGTCGGGCGTGACCCGGCCGAGATCGAACGGAC
Organism: Actinomycetota bacterium; assembly: GCA_035550775.1. Taxonomy (GTDB): domain Bacteria; phylum Actinomycetota; class UBA4738; order UBA4738; family HRBIN12; genus JAOUEA01. The sequence continues at coordinate 694 of DASZOO010000031.1, forward strand.
GATCCTGATCGAGGACGACGACGTCGGCCGCGCCCAGGAGTACCTCGAGGCGGGCGCCCGGCATCTCATCGTGGAGCTCGGAACGAAGGACGGGGAACCGTTCGATCTCGCTCCGGTGCAGCGACTGCTGGAGCTGAGCCGGGGAACGGCGTAGCCGTTCGGACTAGGCGCCCCGCGGCCTACGCCCACCGACCATCGTCGTCGTGATGTCGGTCTGTCGGCGGTAGCGGGCAGGCATGCTGTAGCGCATCCTGGGGACATGCAACGACGTACGAAGCGGTCGATCGGCGGGATAGGGGTCCTTGCCGGCTCGATCCGTCCCGGCTCCGCATCGCTGGTCCCCCTCGCGCTCGGCAACTCGTTCGAGGCGGTCGCACCACCCGGCACGGTGCGCTCCACGACCGACCGAGAGCACTCGAGCTCGAGCCTGCGGAGCCGGAGCGCGTACGAGGGCGAGGCGAGCCCGCTCGCCACGCCCTCGAGCTGAACGTCCGCTCCCCCCGGACGGCGCCGGGGCCGGGTCCGATCAGGACCCGGCCCCGTCCATATCCCGAAGATCAGGCGCGTGAGGCGTCGAAGAACGAGGTCCAGTCGGCGTTGGCGCCCTCGCCCGTGCCGACGATGAACTGCTCGACCATCTCGCGAGCCATCTCGTCGGTGAACTGCACCGGTGGGGACTTCATGAAGTAGGCGCTCGGCCCGATGATCGGCCCGCCGATGCCCCGATCCTTCGCGATCTTCGCGCAGCGGACCGCGTCGATGATCACGCCGGCGGAGTTCGGCGAGTCCCACACCTCGAGCTTCATCTCGATCGTCAGCGGAACGTCGCCGAAGTTGCGGCCTTCCAGCCGGATCATGGCCCACTTGCGATCCTCGAGCCATGGCACGTGGTCGCTCGGGCCGATGTGGATGTCGTCGGCGTCGAGCGGCGTGTCGAGCTGCGATTGCACCGACTGGGTCTTGGAGATCTTCTTCGAGATCAGGCGCTCGCGCTCCAGCATGTTCTTGAAGTCCATGTTGCCGCCGAAGTTGAGCTGGTACGTGCGGTCGAGCTCGACGCCTCGATCCTCGAACAGCTTCGCGAGGACGCGGTGCGTGATCGTGGCACCGACCTGGCTCTTGATATCGTCGCCCACGATCGGCACGCCGGCGTCGGCGAACTTGCGCGCCCAGGCCGGGTCGCTGGCGATGAACACCGGCAGCGCGTTCACGAACGCCACCCCGGCGTCGATCGCGCACTGCGCGTAGAACCGGTCGGCCTCTTCGGATCCGACCGGCAGGTAGCTGACGAGCACATCGGCCCGCGCGTCGCGGAGCGTCTGCACCACGTCGGCCTCGGGGTCCTCCGACTCGGTGATCAGCTCGCGGTAGTACGTGCCGAGTCCGTCGAGCGTTCGACCGCGGGAGACGGTCACCCCGAGCGGTGGGACCTCGCTGAACCTGATGGTGTTGTTCGGCTCGGTGAAGATCGCATCGGCGACGTCCTTGCCGACCTTGCCGGCGTCGACGTCGAACGCGGCCACCACCTCGACGTCGCGCACGTGGTACCCGCCGAGGTCGACGTGCATCAGGCCCGGAACGCCGTCCGCCGGGTCGGCGTCTCGGTAGTACGTCAGGCCCTGCACGAGCGACGACGCGCAGTTCCCCACGCCGACGATCGCGATGCGGACGGTGCTCATGAGGTGTGCTCCTTCCTGTTGAGGACCGCCGTTCGACGGCTCCTCGTGCCCCCTCGTTCGAGGTCTCGTCGTGTGGTCTTGGCTCGCTCGTTGCTGATGAGGCCGTCGAGCCACTCGATGTCGGACTCGGTGACCGTCCGGCCGTGCTCCATCAGCGCCAGCGTGTAGTCGTCGGCCCCCTCGGGCTGGGATCCGAGGGAACCGGTGATCGTCTCGAGGCGTTCGGTCAGCGATCCCCGGCGCCGCTCGAGCAGCCGGATGCGCGTCTCGGGCGGGAGGTAGCGGAAGAAGGCGAGACGCACCCGGAACCGCGCGTCCTCGCTCGACGTGTCGCCGGGCGGCTCCTGCAGCAGCTCGAGGAAGGCGCGCTCTCCCCGCTCGGTGATGCCGTACACGGTCTTGCGGCGCCCTCCCGTGGCCTCGCCCGGCAGGGGCGCGACGAGGCCCCGACGCTCGAGTCGTCGCAGCGTCGGGTACAGCGAGCCGTACGACACGCGCCAGAACCCACCCAAGGACCCACCGAGCTCTCGTGAGAGCTGGTAGCCGTGCATGGGTCGTTGCTTCAGCAGTCCGAGGATCGCGAGCTCGAGCATCTCGTTGAACCGGTACCTTTCTGTGCGTCGGCCTGGGTGAGGGCTGCGGTGGACCGATGTATCGACCACATATATCGGTCCGATACATGTACCGCGCAACGCCGAGGTCGTCAAGTCCGTTGGCTCGGGTGTTCGACCCGGCCATGGTCACGGGTGAAGATGAGGCCGACGAGCCCTCGCGGAGGATGCCCTGCAGCAGCCCACACGGATCCCGGACGACGTCACCCATCAGCTGCGCCTGCTCGCCACCGTGACCGGCGTCGAGGAAGAGGAGCATCTGCGTCGGGCCATGCGTGGGTACCTCGAGACCGCTGGTCGCGACGCCGAGGTCTCCGCCTTCACCGATCGTGCTCGGGAGCGTTTGGGAGGCGTGCTCGACCGTCTGGGGGACCTGTAGACACTCCTCGCGCGCTGACCGTCGACGACGTCATGGCGATCGCCCGGTCCGAGCTCGGCGACGACGTCGTCGTGGACCTCGATCGACTCGCGCAGGCGGTCGCGGAACCGTCGCGGACCACCGACGGCCGCGAGGCGTTCCCGGGCGTCGTGCCCAAGGCCGCCGCGTTGTTGCTCTCGATCCTGTGGCTCCGGCCCTTCCCGGTGGGCAACGCGAAGGTCTCCCTGCTCGCGACGACCGTCTTCCTGAACCGCAACGGCCTCGACCTGGCGGCCGATGACGACGAGCTGATCGCGCTCGTCGCCGTCGCCGCCACCGGTGAGCTCACCGTGCTGCAGACGGCCGCTGCGCTCGAGCGGTTCGTGGTGCGGCTGACGCCCCCGACCGAGTAGGCCGGAGCTCACGACGCCGGGACGAGTGCGTTGGGGCCGGCGCCCGGACGCTCACGGGCGGGTGAACGGCTCTCCGTCGGCCGGGATGTAGCCGGGCACCTCGATGCCCGGTCGGAGGTCGGGCGCCGGGCTCGGTGTCCCGGCGACGACTCGCAGGGGCAGGGTGCCTGCCCAGACATCGAGATCGAGGTCGGACTCGGCGTCGATCGGAGGCCCGACGCGCACCTTCGCGCTCGCCTCGGTGATCGGCATCGCCAGGATCAGGGTCTCGCGCCAGTCCTGCTCGCCGGGCTCGGCGGCATCGTCCTCGCGGCCCGGCAGCACGTGGTGCGTGATCGCCTTCGCCGCGGCGAACAGCTCGTCGCGATCGGTCACCTCCCTGGCCGTGCCGAAGACGACGGCGCTGCGGTAGTTCATGGAGTGGGAAGGTGACGTGCGGGCGAGCACGAGCTCGTCGACCACGGCCGCGACGACGCAGACCTCGGCGCCGGCGGCGACCGCCTTCCACGCGCGGGCGCCGCGTGAGCCGTGCAGGTAGAGGATCTCGCCGATGCGCGCCTGGATCGTGGGCAGGGCGCGGACCCGTCCGTCGTCGACCCACGACACCGTGCACAGCAGGGCCTCGTCCAGCACCGCATGTACCGTCCGGCGGTCGTAGTCGGCCCGCTCGGGGTGGCGGTGCACGCGTGTGCGTTCGGTCGGGGGCGTCGACATGGCGAGATGCTACTGGGCGTCGATCGCCCCGTGCACCGTTCGCGAGCCTACCCAGCCGGTGCTATCGTGCTCGTGCCCGGGAGTGAGAGCTCGGGTGGCACGGTGTTCAGCGAAGTCCGGTGCGATCCCGGCGCTGACGCGCAGCTGTGATGCCCCGTCGTGGGGACGAGCCAGGTCGCCTGACCCGTGCCGGCGGAATCGTTCTCGCGATGAGGAGCGGTCCGTTCGGCCTCCGCGCCGAGCGTCATTCCTCATCCTCCGGAAGGGAGGATGTCGTCATGAGGAAGGGCTTCGCTTCCTCGTTCCTCGGAGTGCTGGTCGCCGCGTTGGTCGCCTGCGGTCCCTCCGATCCGGTGCTCGACGAGGCCACCGGCGCCACGTCCTCGAGCTCGTCGGCGTTCCCGGTCACGGTCCAGACCGCCGACGGGCCACTGACGATCGACCGGCGACCGACCAGGATCGTGTCGCTCTCGCCCACGGCCACCGAGATGCTGTTCGAGATCGACGCGGGCGATCAGGTCGTCGCCGTCGACGACCAGTCGGACTACCCGCAGGGCACGCCGATGACCGACCTGTCGGGCTTCGAGCCCAACGTCGAGGCGATCGCGTCCTTCGCCCCCGACCTCGTCGTGGCGGCCGGCGACGCGGGCGGCATGGTGAAAGGTCTCGGCCAGCTCGGTGTCCCGTTCCTCCTGCAGCCCGCGGCAGCCACGATCGACGACACCTACGACCAGATCGAACAGCTGGGTGAGATCACCGGACATGGAGCGGAAGCCCGAGCGGTGGTGATCCGGCTGCGGGCCGACGTCGAGGAGATCCTCTCGTCCGCGCCCGACGGTGACGGCCTGACCGTCTATCACGAGCTGGACGACACGTACTACAGCGTCACGTCCGACACCTTCATCGGCCAGGTCTACTCGATGTTCGGCGTCGAGAACATCGCCGACGAAGCGAAGGGGGCGGGGTCGGGGTACCCCCAGCTGTCCTCGGAGTACATCGTCGACCGCGATCCGACCCTGATCGTGCTCGCGGATGGCGTCTGCTGCGACCAGACCCCCGCGACGGTGGCCGCACGGCCCGGCTGGGGGAACCTGACCGCCGTCTCGAACGGCTCGGTCGTCGCGATCGACGACGACATCGCCTCTCGGTGGGGGCCCCGGGTGGTCGAGTTCATGCGTGCGGTCGCCGAGGGCCTCGAGGAGTCGTCGGCATGACCGCGTTCGCCGCGAGCTCGAGCGGCCGGCGACGTCTGACCGTGATCGCCGTCGCGGTAGCCGGCGTGACGCTCGCTGCGATCGCGGGCCTGTTGGTGGGTCCGGTTCGACTCGAGGCATCGGGCGTGCTGCAGGAGCTGTTCGGGTGGGTGCCGTTCGTGAACGGTCAGGGCTTGGACGATCAGCAGTCGACGATCCTGTGGCAGCTGCGAGCGCCTCGAGTGGCGCTCGCGTGTGTGGTCGGCGCGTGCCTGTCGGTCTCGGGAGCGGCCTACCAGGGCGCGTTCAGGAACCCCTTGGCCGACCCGTACCTGCTGGGGGCCGCGGCCGGGGCGGGGCTCGGCGCGACCGTGGCGCTGGCCGCAGGTGCGGGAGGGTCGTTCGTGGCCGGCACACCCCTGCTGCCGATCGCGTCGTTCGTGGGCGCGCTCGGCGGGGTCGCGATCGCGTACGCGGTCGGAGGTTCGATGGGCGGGCGCGCGACGACGACGGGGCTGGTGCTCGCCGGCGTGGCCGTCGCCTCCTTCCTCACGGCCGTGCAGACCTTCGTGCAGCAGCAGAACTCGCAGACCCTGCGCGAGGTCTACAGCTGGATCCTCGGCAGGCTGGCCACGGCCGGGTGGCACGACGTCGTGCTGATCCTGCCCTATGCGGTCGTCAGCATCGTCGTCCTGCTCCTGCACGGACGGCTGCTCGACGTGATGGGCCTGGGCGACGACGAGGCGGGGAGCTTGGGGCTCCGACCGTCGCGGGTGCGGGTCGCGGTGATCGTCTCGGCGTCGCTCGCGACGGCGGCCGCGGTCGCGGTGGCCGGGCTGATCGGGTTCGTGGGCATCGTCGTTCCGCATGCGGTGCGCATGGTGGTCGGCAGCTCGAACCGGTGGATCGTGCCGCTCTCGGCCGTGTGCGGGGCAGCGTTCCTCGTGCTCGCCGACCTCGCGGCGCGCACCCTCGTCGCTCCCGGTGAGCTGCCGATCGGCGTCGTGACCGCGGTGATCGGCGCGCCGTTCTTCGCCCTGTTGCTGCGCCGAACCGGGAGGACCACGTGAGCCTGGAGCTCCGCGACGTGCGCGTCGATCTCGCCGGGCGCGAGGTCGTTGGCGGCGTGACCTGCTCGCTGCCGACCGGGGGCTGGCTGGGCGTGCTCGGGCCGAACGGGGCCGGCAAGTCCACCCTGCTCCGGGCGATCCTCGGCCTGATCCCGCACCGAGGGCTGGTGCTCGTGGACGGTCGCGACGCCGCCACGCTGCGTCGCCGGGACCGGGCCCTGCGCGTCGCGAGCGTCGTGCAGAAACCCACCGTGCCGGAGGGGGCCACGGTGCTGGACTACGTGCGTCTGGGCCGCACGCCGCACATCCGCTACTTCGGATCGATCGGCAGGCACGATCGGGCGGTCGTGGGAGAAGTCCTCGACGCGCTCGACCTGACGAGCGTCGCCGCCCGGCCGATGCACACGCTCTCGGGCGGTGAGGCACAGCGCGTCTTCGTGGCGCGGGCCGTGGCTCAGGAACCATCGATGCTGCTGCTCGATGAGCCGACCACCTCGCTCGACATCGGCCGCCAGCAGGACGTGCTCGAGCTCATCGAGACGTTGCGTCGTGACCGCGGTGTCACGATCGTGACGGCGCTGCACGACCTCTCGCTCGCGGGTCAGTTCGCGGATCGCCTGCTCCTGCTCCACGAGGGGAACCAGGTGGCCGAGGGGCCGCCCGGGGAGGTGCTCACCGAACGGGTCGTGCATGAGTTCTTCGGCGCGTCGGTGCTCCTCGTGCCCGTCGACGGCTCGGGGCACGTCGTCGTGCCGGTGCGGCGGCACACGCCGATCGGGCAGGTCGAGCCCTCGTGACGAGCGAACCGCCGCCCACCTCCGGGCCCGACACCGCGTCCCGTGGGCACGCTCGTTCCCTCGTGCTCGTGCACACGGGGGACGGCAAGGGCAAGAGCACCGCGGCGATGGGAGTGGCGCTCCGTGCGCTCGCTCGTGGCTGGCGTGTGCTCGTCGTGCAGTTCGTGAAGTCGGTCGAGTGGCGATCGGGGGAGCACGAGATGCTCGAGCGGCTCGGCGCGGATTGGTCCGCCGTCGGCGACGGATTCAGCTGGGACTCCGAGGACCTGGAGGCGAGCGCCGAGCTCGCTCGCGAGGCCTGGCGATC